>NZ_JAVYJE010000007.1:0-423562 GCF_032621735.1 Pseudomonas sp. zfem005
TCCTGGCCTGCTGCCTGGCGCGCCTGCTGCTGATCACTGACCCCATGGCCTTGCCCGAGATCGGAGCGCCACGAGCGGCCTGGGAGATGTACCAGCGCACCTGGCGACCCGGGAAACCGCACCCTGATAGCTGGCCCGCGCTCTACCAGCAGGCCGTGGAGGCGGTGCAGTGACCGCTATGCAGGTTCGTCTGCTGGCGTTCGTGGTGGCCGGCGCTATAGCGGCCGCCGCCGGCGCGCTGGTGAACGGCTGGCGCTGGGAGGCGAAACTGGCCTCGGCCAACCAGGTGCACGCCGACGCCCTGGCCGAGATCGACCGCGCCACGGCGAGGAAGCTGCATGCGCAGCAGGAACAGCAGGCGGACCTGCAGCGCCGCCTGGAACTCACCGAGCAACAGCACTACCAGGAGCTGGCACATGCCCAGGAGAACACTGATCGGCTGCGCGCTGATCTCGCTGCTGATCGCCAGCGGCTGCTCGTCAAGGTCCGAAGTCCGGCCAGTTGCAGTGGAGTGCCCACCACCCCCGGCGCCGCCGGCGTGGATGATGGAGCCCGTTACGCCGAACTTCACCCCACGACTGCAGCAGATCTTGCCGCCCTCGCCGGAGATGCCGACCGCTGCGCCGTGAGGCTGAAGGGGCTGCAGGCGTGGGTGATCGAGTTGCGAAAAGAGGGAGAATAGTTGCCCAGAACGGGCGGGGATGGCTGTCTAATTCTAAGTACCGCTATCCCGATTTATGCGGTCTCTAGGAGGCCTATCTCTGGATTTTGAATTAGACAGCCGAACGCGGAAACGCAGATGAATAAAGGCTCTGAGCTCTCAGACCACCATACTGCTGCATCATCGGGGTGTGGTCGGAGAGGTCCTGGGTATCTTTGGCCATCTGTCAGCGCATCTGTCTTGAATGTGGGGCGGCAAGGCGCGTTCGGGAGGAGGAATCCATGCCCGGCCTTGCACGCAAAAGGCGCTAGTGTACGGTATCCCGCTGGCCCGCTTTAACCCCGGAGTGCACATGTCCGATATCGATTCACGGCTGACCGAGCTCGCTGCCCGCCTGGGCGATTCGTTGCGTGGGCTCGGCGCCCAGGCGACCACCGCCGAATCCTGCACCGGGGGAGGTATCGCCGAGGCGATCACTCGCATTCCCGGCAGCTCGGCCTGGTTCGAGGCCGGCTACGTCACTTATTCCAATCGTCAGAAGACTCGGCAACTGGGTGTGCCCGAGGAGCTGTTCGGCCGCGTAGGCGCCGTCAGCCGTGAAGTGGTCGAGGCGATGGCGCAGGGTGCCCGGCTCGCCAGTGGTGCGCGTTTCGCCGTGGCGGTCAGTGGCGTGGCGGGGCCTGATGGTGGCTCGGTGGAGAAGCCGGTGGGCACTGTCTGGCTGGCCTGGGCCGATGGCGATTCCTTGTCTTCGTGTCGTTGCCGCTTCGATGGTGATCGGCAGGCTGTTCGCCAGCAGACGGTCTCCAGGGCCCTGGATGGGCTTATCCGACTAGCTGCAGGAGAAAAAGCGTTCGAGGGGTAGGCGTGGGTCTTGCCCTATGGAATAATACTGGCTACTTATACAGTTGTTGGTGGCCTGTCAGGCCCTCTTGATTAGCGAGGACTTCAATGGACGAGAACAAGAAGCGTGCTTTGTCGGCTGCCCTGGGCCAGATCGAGAAGCAGTTCGGCAAGGGCGCGGTCATGCGCATGGGCGATCATGATCGCCAGGCCATTCCGGCTATTTCCACCGGCTCCCTCGGCCTGGATATCGCTCTCGGCATCGGCGGCCTGCCCAAGGGCCGTATCGTGGAAATCTACGGTCCGGAGTCTTCGGGCAAGACGACCCTCACCCTGTCCGTGATCGCCGAAGCCCAGAAGATGGGCGCCACCTGCGCCTTCGTCGACGCTGAACACGCACTCGACCCGGACTACGCCGGCAAGCTCGGTGTGAACGTCGACGACCTACTGGTTTCCCAGCCGGACACCGGCGAACAGGCCCTGGAAATCACCGACATGCTGGTGCGTTCCAATGCCGTTGACGTGATCATCGTCGACTCCGTCGCGGCCCTCGTGCCCAAGGCCGAGATCGAAGGCGAGATGGGCGACTCCCACGTTGGTCTGCAAGCCCGCCTCATGTCCCAGGCGCTGCGCAAGATCACCGGCAACATCAAGAACGCCAACTGCCTGGTCATCTTCATCAACCAGATCCGTATGAAGATCGGCGTGATGTTCGGTAGCCCGGAAACCACCACCGGTGGTAACGCCCTGAAGTTCTACGCCTCCGTCCGCCTCGACATCCGCCGCATCGGCGCGGTGAAGGAAGGCGAGGAAGTGGTGGGTAGCGAAACCCGCGTCAAGGTCGTGAAGAACAAGGTCGCTCCGCCTTTCCGTCAGGCCGAGTTCCAGATCCTCTACGGCAAGGGCATCTACCGCAACGGCGAGATCATCGATCTGGGCGTACAGCAGGGCATCCTGGAGAAATCCGGCGCCTGGTACAGCTACCAGGGCAACAAGATCGGCCAGGGCAAGGCCAATTCCGCCAAGTACCTGGAAGACAACCCTGAAGTGGGCAAGGCCGTCGAGAAGCTGATTCGCGAGCAACTGCTCAATCGCGATGCGGTCAAGCCTGATGCCGCTTCCGCCAAGGAAGTCGCTGAAACCGAAGCCGACTTCTAATCCCCATGCCCATCGTGCTCGACAGCCCCGCCGCAGTGCGGCGGGCTGCCATGGACCTCCTGGCACGACGCGAGCACGGGCGAGTCGAGTTGACGCGCAAGCTGCGTCAACGCGGCGCCCCTCCTGAGTTGATCGACAGCGCCCTTGACCGCCTTGCGGACGAGGGCCTGCTCGACGAGTCCCGTTACCTGGAAAGCTTCGTGGCCAGCCGAGCCCGTGCAGGCTATGGGCCGCAGCGTATCCGCGAAGATCTCGCCCAGCGTGGCCTGCCTAGGGATGCTATCGAATCCGCCCTGCGTGAGGCGGGCATCGATTGGGGCAGCCATCTGCGTGATGTCTGGCAGCGCAAGTTCGCGGGTGAGCGGCCAAGCGATGCGCGTGAGCGCGCCAAGCAAGGGCGTTACCTCGCCTACCGTGGCTATTCCATGGACATGATCGGCCGCCTGTTGCGCGGCGCTTCACTGGACGACTGAGTTCTCGCCGGCCCTGAGCCATGCGCTGATTGCGCATGGCTGCTGGCCGTTTGGGAGGAGGTAGTCGGATGTCCAGGTCAGCTGGCCCAGTGTTGGCGTTCGTTGATGAAATCGATCAGTTCACGTAGGCGCCCGTGGTCGCGGCCATTGAAGGTGAAGGCCAGGCGGACGAGGTCGCAGAACTCGGGCTCATCCTTTTCCGACTCGCAATACGGGCGCTGTTCGAAGGTGCCTTGCAGGCAGAGGTCGCCGAAGGTTTCGCGGACGGTCGTCAGGGCTGCCTCGTTCAAGCCATGGTTCATGCGAACCAGGAAGCTGCCCTTGAGCCAGCGGCTTGAATGGTAGTTGCCGTAGAAGCGGGCGATTTCGTCGGCGGCCTCTTCGGCACTGCTGACCAGGCGCATCAGCCTCAAGTCGGTGGGCAGGATGTAGCGGTTTTGCGCCAGCTGGCGGTCGAGGAAATCCAGCGCGTCCTTCCAGTAGCTACCGTTGGGCTCATCGAGCAAGACGATCGGCACCAGCGGACTCTTGCCGGTCTGCACCAGGGTGAGCACTTCGAGGGCTTCGTCGAGGGTGCCGAAGCCGCCCGGGCAGAGCACCAGTGCGTCTGCTTCCTTGACGAAGAACAGCTTGCGCACGAAGAAGAAATGGAAGGACAGCAGGTTGTCCGTGCCGTCTACCGTGGCGTTGGCGTGTTGTTCGAAGGGCAGGGTGATGTTCAGCCCCAGGCTGTTCTCCAGGCCCGCACCCTCGTGGGCCGCCGCCATGATGCCGCCACCAGCGCCGGTGATCACCATCAGGTCGAGCTTGGCCAACTCCGCGCCCAGATCCCGGGCCAGGGCGTAGATCGGATGTTCGGCCGGCGTCCGCGCCGAACCGAATACGGTGACCTTGCGGCGACGCTTGAACTGTTCGAGAACGCTGAAGGCATGCTCCATTTCGCGCAGCGTCTGCAGCATGATCTTGGCGTCCCAGCGGTTGCGGTCGGCCTGGGCCATGCGCACCACGGTGATCACCATTTCCCGGTACAGCGCGAGGTTGCGGCTGTCCCCCGGGACCGTAAGGCTGATCAGTTCATCGACCTTCTGGTTGAGGTCGATCCCACTGGTCTGGAAGTGTCTCGACAGGTAGTCGTCCGGTTCGTACGGCATAGTGTTCTCCTTGCTCATCAACTGCATCGCAGTGCGTCGAACATCGAGGCCGTCGCATCGCGCAGAGCGTCATCGATTGTCCGGGCCGCATCCACGCGGGCCGCTGAGCGCTCATTTACAGCTTGCTTCAGCCCCGGGATCTTTTCCAGTTGGCGCCCGCCGATACGCGGAGGATAGGAGGGGGATTGTTTCGTCGTGGCTATCGGTCGCGTTTGTCGGAATCTGTCGGCGCCTCCCTTCAGGGCAGTGGCACCGCTCCAGGCCTCACCTAACCTGCCACTGTAGACACACGAAGTTAAAGGGAGGCCCGGGCAAGCCCGGCTTGCGCGGACCGTGCAGGAATAGGCGGAGGAGGGGCAGGCATGCCAAAGCTGAGTCTGGAGATCGACCTCGAGCTTTATCACATGTTGCAGCAGGCCGCGCGCACCAACGGCCTGAGTCTGGAAGAGGAGTGCCAGCGCAGGCTGGACGGCGGCCTGCGCCGGTCACGTTATATGGAGGCGCTGCTGGCGGAGCTTCGCGCCGACGACGAGCAGCGGCGTGCCGCCAAGGATTGAGCGGCGGAGTTTCAGTTCGCAGGCTGGCTCTTGAGGCCGCAATCGCTGGCAATGAAGCGCTCGCTGCCCACCGGGCGATTGGTCTTGTATTCGCTGAACTCGTAGCGCAGCGCGGCACCGCGGGCCAGCAATTGGCGGTAGCCATTGTTGCGACACACGCTGTTGGCCAGTTGCGCTCGCATGGAGTCCGGGTTGGCGCGCATTTGCGCGGCATGCGCCTCGCGCACGCTCAGGTGGTTCACCAGTTCCGCTCCCGACACGGTGTAACCCTGGTCGAGGATGTCTTCGTTGATCGCCCGCGGCGTGCCGACACTGCTTTCTTCCGCCACCTTTTCCAGCATTTTGGTCAGCTCGAAGTCCTTCAGCGAGGCGGCCTGGGCGGTGAAGGGCAAAGCGAGTGCGAGTGCGAGTACGAGGTGGCGCGGCATGAAAATCTCCAACGGTTGGCAGCCTTTGACCCGAGGTTGGCGCAGGTGTTCAGCGTCACCTTGAAATCGCCCGGCCTCATCGTTGGCGCATCCTGAACAAGCGGGCGAGGCAGATCAAGAGGCAATCGGTCCTTCCCGCAATCTCCCGCCTATCAAGGCTTTCCTCCTGTGCGGCAGCGCGCGGACCTGTCTGCCGTGCCCCGCACGAAATCTCCCTTGAATCAAATTCCAGCGTACCGGTCTGTCGCTTCAGAGGCGGATGGCGATTGGCCAGTTCGCACGGGTTCTATTGCCGTTTTTCGTGAATTTCCCCATGGCGGCGAAATGCTGGCCGCGGCGGGCCTTCGTCGGGAGGTGGCTTCAGGCGGACGGGGCAATCGGTAACAGCGCCATGCGGAGAGGCCCCGGGCCGTTATCCGCCGTGACAGGCGGCGGCATGCCACCCCGCTGCGGATAAGCGAAGCGGCGGTTTTTCGTCGACCAGTCGGTCATCTGTCCTTGGGTGTTACCCCCGTCGCCGACCTTGCGGGTCACCACGACTAAAGGTTGGGGATAGTGCGGGAAACACGAACTGTCACAAAAAACGGACGTCCCCCGGCGTCCAGTGAGGTTGGCCGGCCAAACCCCAGAAACACGTGCGTGCGGGCCAAAGAGGAAAGCTGCGTCAACGGTGCTCCCGAGTGCCGTCTTAAAAAGTTGGGAGTCGAGAACAATGACAATAACTCGTCCTGCCGGCTGGCTTACCGCGTTTTGCGGCGGCAGCCTGGTGCTTACATTCACCCCCCCGGTCCTGGCGTCCGGGTACCACTTCGGTTCGCAATCCGTCTCTGCCCAGGGCACCGCCCATGCCAATGGCGCGGAAGCGGCGGACCCCTCCGTGATTTTCTACAACCCCGCCGGGCTGGCCCGCTTGAAGGGCACCCAGATGACCTCGGGAATGAGCATCCTGATCCCCAAGGGCGAATACGAAGACAAGGGTTCCACCGACCTGTTCGGCAACCCCACCGGCACGGGTGATGGCGATGCCGGTTCCTACCTGCCCGACGCCGCGGCGGCGCCGAACTTTTACTTCTCCAAGGAGATCAACGACAACGTCACCATCGGCATGGGCATCTTCGTGCCCTACGGCGCCAAGCTGGATTACGAGGAGGACTGGAGCGGCCGCTACGGCATCCAGTCGGCGAGCCTGGAGACGGTCAACTTCAACCCCAGCATCGCTTACCGCTTCAACGAGCATCACAGCATCGGCTTCGGCGTCTCGGCCCAGTACATCAAGTCGATCCAGCGTGGCGCGGCGGATGTGAAAGGCGCGTCGAGGCAATTGGCCGGGCAGTTCGTCGCGGCCAACCAGGATGTCACCGAACTGGCGGCGTCGCCTCTCGGGCAGTTCGCGATCCCGCTGCTCTATGGCGTCAACGTGCCCACCGAAATCAGTAGCTGTGACGGGCAGACCGGTGACTCCTTCGTGGACTGTGTGGCGTCCAATTTCTCGGACAACGTCCAGGGCGATGGCTACTTCCGCGCCAAGGGCGATGACTGGGGCTTCGGTTGGAACATCGGCTACCTGTGGGAGCCCACCGAGTTCACTCGCTTCGGTGTCTCCTACCGCTCTCATATCAAGCATACGCTGGAAGGCGAATCGAAATGGAGCTTCGCCGGTGTCCAGGGGGCCGTTCCTTCCCCCACGACAGACCTGAGCGGCGGTATCGATCTCGGGATCATCACCTTGCCGCCGCAGGATGCGCTGGAGCAGGTGCTCGATCCATCCAACTGGATCAACCCCGGCGACTTCGCCGCCAGCCGCCTCCACCCCAACTCCAACGCCAGCACCTCGATCGACACCCCCGAGTCGCTGTCCATCAACGCCTTCCACCAGCTCAACGACAAGGTCGCGCTGATGGCCGACGTCACCTGGACCCGCCACTCGCGGCTGGGCACCATCGGCGTGGGGCTCGACCAGGTCGCCGGCTATCCCTACTTCAACGGCGTCACCGAGGGCGACCTTAACGTCAAGCAGGACTGGAACGACACCTACAAGATCTCCCTGGGGATGAACTACCAGTACAGCGACGACCTGCTGCTGCGTACCGGCGTCGCCTACGACAAGAGCCCGGTCAGCGGCTCCACCACCCGCCACCCGGGCTTCCCCGATGCGGATCGCTACTGGCTGTCCTTCGGCGCCAACTACAAGCTGTTCAAGGACACCTCGGTGGACCTCGCCTACAGCTTCGTGCAGTTCGACACCGGCAAGATGGACTACACCGACAACTGCTCCCCGGCCGGCTGGGTTCCCGGCAGCGGTGGCCCCTATGTCGACAGCGGCGTGCGCTGCACCGGCAACGGCGGCAACTACAAGGGCGAGTACAAGACCCAGATCCACTTCATCGGCCTGGCGCTCAACCACACCTTCTGAGTGCGGGCGCGGACAGAAGGGCGGCTGCGGCCGCCCTTTTCCGTGGAGGCGCAGGTAAACTGCGCGGCATTCCCCCGCCCTTCAGGAGCCCGCCATGCCAGGCCCGGAAACCGCCCTGCCGCTTGCCCAGCAACGCCGCCCCATGCGTGTCGCCACCGTGCAGTGGGCGCTCGGCCAGAGCAGTGAGCTGCCGGCCCTGCTGGATGCCCTGGAACACACAGTGGCGACCCTCGCCGGCTACGGTGTTGACCTGGCGGTGTTCCCCGAGTTCTTCCACGTCAACCTGCTCAAGGGCGCACGTTTCGCCCAGGGCCCTGCGCAGATGCGCAAGCTCGCCGAGTACACCGAGCCGCTGCTGGCCGCGTTCTCACGCCTGGCCCAGCGTTACCGGGTCAATCTGTGCCCGGGCAGCCTGCCGCTGGAAGAGGGTGGGCGCATGCTCAACATGAGCTGGTTGTGCCACCGCGATGGCAGCCGGGATCGCCAGCCCAAGCTGCACATCACCCCCAACGAGCGTGAAGCCTGGTGCCTGGAAGGTGGCAACAGCCTGCAGGTGTTCGACAGCGATGTCGGCCGGGTCGGCATCCTCGTCTGCTACGACGTGGAGTTCCCCGAGCTGCCGCGGCTGCTGCGCGAGCAGGGGCTGGAGATCCTGCTGGTGCCGTTCTGGACCGACACCCGCCACGGCTACCTGCGCGTGCGGCTCTGCGCCCAGGCCCGCGCGGTGGAGAACGAGTGCTACGTCGCCATCGCCGGCGGCGTCGGCCTGCTGCGTGGCGTGGACAACGTCGACACCCAGTACAGCCAGTCGGCGATCTTCAGCCCGGCCGATCTGTCATTCCCGCCCGACGCCGTGCTGGCCCAGGCGGACGCCAATATCGAATCCTTCGCGATCGCCGACCTGGACCTCGCCCGCCTTGCGCAACTGCGCCAGCAGGGTGCCGTGCGCAACGGCCAGGACAGGCGCCACGACCTCTATCAGTTGCACTGGACCGTTACCCGATGAGTCACGCCGTTTCCCGCCTGCGCGCCGAGTGCCTGGCGCGCAGTACCCGCCCCTTCGTCGCCCGTGGCGCCCGTTCGCCACGCTGCCCGGGTTGCCGGGTGATCGCCGAATACTGCTTCTGCGCGCTGCGCCCCCAGGTGGATGTGCGTTCGGGCGTGTGCCTGTTCATGTACTGCTCGGAGCCGATGAAGCCGAGCAACACCGGCTGGCTGATCGCCGACATCGTGGCCGATACGGCCGCATTCGGCTGGTCCCGCACCGAGGTCGACCCGGCGATCATCGCCCTGCTCGACGACCCGCAATGGCAGCCCTACCTGGTGTTCCCGGGTGAGTATGTCGAGCCGCAATCACGGGTGGTCAGCGACGTGCAGGTGGAGGAGGGCAAGCGCCCGCTGTTCATCCTGCTGGACGCCACCTGGAGCGAAGCCCGCAAGATGTTCCGCAAGAGCCCCTACCTGGATCGCTTCCCGGTGCTCAGCCTGCAGCCGGAGCAGATTTCCCGCTATCGCCTGCGCCGCTCCAATCGCGAGGAGCACCTGTGCACCGCCGAAGTGGCGGCGTTGTGCCTGGAACTGGCCGGGGATGAGCGTGCAGCAGGGGCGCTGAACGCCTACCTGGATGTATTCACCGAGCACTACATCGGTGCCAAGCGCGCCCTGCCGCTGGACCTGGCCAGCCCGGCCCACCAGGCACTCAGCCCCTATCTCTGAGAGGCCGCCTCTGGGCTTGCGGCCGCAGCCTGGCGTTGCGGCCACAGCTGCGCGATCAGCATGCCGACGAACATCAGGCCGCAGCCCAGGTAGCCACGGGCATGCAGTGATTCGTCCAGCAACAGGGCACCGGCGATGGCGGCGAACACCGCTTCCAGGGACAGGATGATCGCCGCGTGCGAGGCGATGGCATGTTTTTGCGCCACCACCTGCAGGGTGTAGCCGATGGCTACGGCGATGACGCCACCATAGAGGATCGCCGGGCCGGCCGCGAGGATGGCGTCGAGGCGGATCTCTTCCAGCACCACGGCCAGCACCATGCTGATCACCGCGCAGGTGACGAACTGCAGGATGGCCAGGCGGATCGGGTCATAGCGGCTGGCGAAGAAGCCCACCAGCAACACATGCACGCCCCAGACGAAGGCGCCGCACAGCTGCAGCCAGTCGCCCGAGGCGACCTGGAAGTTCTCACCGACGCTGAGCAGGAACATGCCCGCAACGGCCAGGCCCGCGCCCAGCCAGGTGCCCATGCCGGTGCGGTGGCCCAGCAGCAACCCCAGCAGCGGCACGATGATCACGTATAGCCCGGTGATGAAGCCCGAGTTGGTCACGCTGGTGAACAGCAGGCCCACCTGCTGCAGGTTGATGCCCAGCGACAGGGCCAGGCCCATCAGTACGCCGCCCAGCAGCATGCCCCGGTTCAGTGGCGCTTTCGGTGCCGGGCGTGGCAGCAGGAGTAGCAGCGGTAGCAGCACCAGCGCGCCGAGGGTGAAGCGCAGGCCGGTATAGAGGAAGGGGCCGATGGCATCCATGCCCAGGCGCTGAGCGACGAATGCGGCACCCCAGATGGCGGCGGTGATCAGCATCAGGATATCGGCGCGCAGGGCATGGCTTCGCATGGTGATTCTCGGCGGGCAAAGGCGCAGACTTTGCCGTAAAGATGCCTGCTTGACCACCCCGTTGCGGGTCGGCATGCTGAGCGCCGCTTTACGGCCAACCCGTAAGCAGTTCAGGGCTTGGCAGAGGCGGCACCTCCCCCGTGCCGGGTGTTTCCGACAAGATCGGCAGCATCTCTGGGCCCACAAGAAAAAGGACACGCCCATGGCCGCATACGAAATCCTCATCGCCGACGATCACCCCCTGTTCCGCAGCGCCCTGCACCAGGCGCTGACCCTCGGGCTCGGCCCGGACGTGCGCCTGGTCGAAGCGGCGAGCATCGCCGAGCTCGAATCGCGCCTGGCCGAAAAGGCCGACTGGGACCTGGTCCTGCTGGACCTGAACATGCCCGGCGCTTACGGCTTTTCCGGCCTGGTGCTGCTGCGTGGCCAGTACCCGCAGATTCCGGTGGTGATGATCTCCGCCCAGGAAGAGGCGGCGGTCGTGGTCCGCTCCCGTGAGTTCGGTGCCAGCGGCTTCATCCCCAAATCCAGCCCCCTGGAAGTGATTCAAAGCGCCGTGCGCGCGGTGCTCGATGGCGATGCCTGGTGGCCGCCGCAGGTCGAGGAGAATGTCGCGGTGTCGGCCGAGGCCAAGGCTGCCAGCGCCGGCCTCGCCAGCCTGACGCCGCAGCAGTTCCGCGTGCTGACCATGGTCTGCGAAGGACTGCTGAACAAGCAGATCGCCTTCGAGCTCAGCGTTTCCGAGGCGACGGTCAAGGCCCACGTCACGGCGATCTTCCGCAAGCTCGGCGTGCGCACCCGCACCCAGGCGGCGCTGCTGTTGCAACAGATGGAATCGATTCCGTCGGCCTGAGCCGGCGGTTTTCACGCAAATTTGATTCGTCGCGGGTTAGCCTGCGGCCTCCTTCCCTAGCAGTCCCTCAATCTATGTCATCGCCATTCAAGGGCCAGACCGGCCTCAAGCGTATCCTCAATGCCGCCGGCTACTCCCTGGACGGCATGCGTGCCGCCTTCACCGGTGAAGCCGCGTTCCGCCAGCTGGTGCTGCTCAACGTGGTGTTGATCCCCATCGCCTTCTTCCTCGACGTCAGCCGTGGCGAGCGTGCGCTGATGATCGCCGCCTGCTTGCTGGCGCTGATCGTCGAGTTGCTCAATTCGGCGGTGGAGGCGGCCATCGACCGCATCTCCCTGGATCGCCACCCGCTGTCGAAGAACGCCAAGGACATGGGCAGCGCGGCCCAGTTCGTCGCCCTGAGCCTGATCACCGCCGTCTGGGCCACCATCCTCCTGGGTTGATCAGGCGATCGGTGGCAGCACGATCTCGTCGCTGCGCCGTACGCCCGCCGTCAGCTCGCGGCACTGGTCGAGGAACTCGCGCATCGCTGCCGTCTGGTACTTCTGCTTGTGCCAGATGAAGTAGAACTGCCGGCGCAGGTCGATGCCCGGCGTCTCCAGCGCCACCAGGCTGCCGCGGCGGAAGGCGTCGCGCAGCGCCAGGCGCGAGATGCAGCTGATGCCCAGCCCCGACTCCACGGCCCGCTTGATGGCTTCGGTGTGCTCCAGCTCCAGGCGGATGTTCAGCGGCGTAGGGTGGTGGCGCATGGCCTGGTCGAAGGTCAGGCGCGTGCCCGAACCCTGCTCGCGGAGAATCCACGCCTCGCGGCTGAGCTCGTCCAGCGAGGCCTGGCCGCGAACCGCCAGCGGATGCCCGGGCGCACAGAACACCACCAGTTCGTCTTCCACCCAGGGCAACACTTCGATATCCGGGTGCTGGCAATCGCCTTCGATTAGACCCAGATCAAGTTCGTAGTGGGCGATCTGCTGGACGATATTCATCGTGTTCTGCACATGCAGGCTCACCTGGCACTCGGGGTGGCGCTGCATGAAGCTGCCGATCAGCAGGGTCGCCAGGTAGTTGCCCACGGTGAGCGTGGCGCCGACGGACAGGGAGCCGAAGCCGCTCTTGCCGTTGAGCAGGTCTTCGATCTCCCGCGCCTGGTCCAGCAGCCCCACCGCCTGGGGCAGCAACTGGTGGCCCAGGGCGTTGAGGCTGAGGCGCTTGCCGACGCGGTCGAACAGCTGGCAGCCGGATTGGCGCTCCAGCTCGGTCAGCGAGGTGCTGGCGGCAGACTGTGACAGCGACAGTGATTCGGCGGCCCGGGAGACGCTGCCTTGCTGGGCGACGCTGACGAATACCTGCAATTGACGGAGAGTGAATCGCATATCGATATAACCGATAACCTATATCTTGATAATCCAGTTAACAGATATTGTGGCTATCAATACAATGTCGCGCAATTGCGCCCCGCGTGGCGCTGGCGACATCCCAATTTTCGGAGCCCCCGTAAATGAGCAACATGAACTCCGAGCGCGTCCTCAGCGTTCACCACTGGAACGACACGCTGTTCAGCTTCAAGTGCACCCGTGACCCGGGCCTGCGCTTCGAGAACGGCCAGTTCGTCATGATCGGTCTGCAGCAGCCCAACGGCCGCCCGCTGATGCGCGCCTATTCCATTGCCAGCCCGAACTGGGAAGAGCACCTGGAGTTCTTCAGCATCAAGGTGCCGGACGGTCCGCTGACCTCCCAGCTGCAGCACCTGAAGGAAGGCGACGAGATCATCATCAGCAAGAAGCCCACCGGCACGCTGGTACTCGATGACCTCAACCCCGGCAAGCACCTGTACCTGCTCAGCACCGGCACCGGTCTCGCGCCCTTCATGAGCGTGATCCAGGACCCGGAAACCTACGAGCGCTTCGAGAAGGTCATCCTGGTCCACGGCGTGCGCTACGTGAACGAAGTCGCCTACCGCGAGTTCATCACCGAGCACCTGCCGCAGAACGAGTTCTTCGGCGAGGCGCTGCGTGACAAGCTGATCTACTACCCCACCGTCACCCGCGAGCCCTTCGAGAACCAGGGCCGCCTGACCGACCTGATGCGCAGCGGCAAGCTGTTCGCTGACATCGGCCTGCCGCCGATCAACCCGCAGGACGACCGCGCGATGATCTGTGGCAGCCCGAGCATGCTCGACGAGACCAGCCAGGTGCTCGACAGCTTCGGCCTGAAGATCTCCGCGCGCATGCGTGAGCCGGGCGATTACCTGATCGAGCGTGCATTCGTCGAGAAGTAAGCGTTCCCCGCGCCATGAGAAAGCCCGCTGATCAGCGGGCTTTTTCGTTTCTGTGTTTCGTCGATGGCAGGCGACAGGGGCTCAGATCGGCGAGCCGAAGCGCTGGCCCGAAATCGCCGGGTGGTAGATCGGCTGGATCTTGTTCCCCGCCGGGTCCAGCACGTGGAAGCTGTGGGCGCCGTCGCCATGGGCGAAGGGGCGGTCGAGCAGGGTCACGCCGCTGGCCTTGAGGTAGTCGTACCAGGCCCGCAGCTCGTCCAGGCTGTCCACCACGAAGCCGTAGTGATCCACCGCCTGCATGCCGCTGCTGGGCACGTCGGAACGGCCCAGGGAGAGGTTGTCGTTACCGCAGGTGAGGTAGACCAGGTCTTCGTTGGCGCGGTTGAGCACTTGCATGCCGAGGATGTCCACGTAGAAACGTTCGCACTCCTCCAGGTTGGGCACCACGATCGCCAGGTGGCGAAGACCGTTGAGGCGGCTCGGACGGACAGGCATGAGCGGGATTCCTTTTTTGTATACAATTTTCACTGAATATAAAACAAAAGGACTCCAACGTGTATTGCCTTCTGCTCAAGACCCAGCTCAAGCCCGGCAGCCTCGATGCCTTCATGGACGCCATGCGCGTCAACGCCGCCGCTTCCGTGCGCGACGAGCCCGGTTGCCTGGTGTTCGACGTATTGCGTGATCGCCGCGACCCCGACCTGGTGTGGCTCTACGAGGTCTACACCGACGAAGCGGCCTTCGAGGCGCACATGGAAACGCCGCATTTCCTCGCCAGCCGCCCGCTGGTGAGCCCGCTGATCGTCCAGCAGGACGTCATCGAGGCGGATGTGCTGGCGCTCAACGCGGCGCGTTAGTTGATCGAGGGGAGGGTGGCCATTCAGGCCGAAGGGCTGATTTCCAGTACGCGGATCAGCCCCGGGCGCGGGTAGTGCCAGCGTACGTCCAGGTCCCAGAGGCGCGCACCGTAGCGGCGCTCCGGCTCCGGCTGCTGGTAGGCCGGGCGCGGGTCCTGGGCCAGGCACTGCTCGACCAGTTCCACCAGCGGCTCGCCCAGGCGCAGGGCGTGCTCGCGGGCCTGGGCCAGCGCTGCCTCTTCCCACTCCACCGGAATCGGCTCCGGCGCCGCCTCGGCGATGCGGTTGGTGGCGCCGTCCTGGCGGTCGACATAGGGCACGTAGGGCTTGATATCGAGCACCGGGGTGCCGTCCAGCAGGTCGATGCCGGAGAGCCAGAGTCGCCCGTGCTCGACCTTGTCCAGCTTCACCACCGACTGGCCGATGCCGTTGGGCCTGTGGGTCGAGCGCGTGGCGAACACCCCGAGCGAACGATTGCCGCCGAGGCGAGGCGGGCGCACCTTCAGACGCGGCTTGTCTTCCAGTGCCTGGTGGAAGAGGAACAGCAACCAGACGTGGCTGACTTCCTCCAGCCCCTGCACCGCATCGCCGCTGTCGAAGGGCGGCAGCAGTTCCAGCACGCCACGGGCGGCGGGCGCCAGGTGCGGCTGGCGGGGGATGGCGAATTTTTCCTTGAAGCAGGAATGGACGATGCCCACGGGCGAGACGGAGTACTGCATGACGGGTGGGCTCAGCGGCTGCGAATCGGGGCGTCGAGGGGCACACGGCAGCCCGCGTCGCGATAGGGGCCGCTGTGGCGCAGCCAGCCTTCGCCGGGTTGTACCTGGGCGCAGCTGTAGTGGCCGTCCAGCTTGCTCTGCCAGAGGTAGAACGGGGCCGGCGCGGCGAAGGCCGGGGCGGCGAGGGCGAGCGAAAGGAGCAGGGACAGCAGGCGCATGGTGCGGAAATCCGGGGCGGTGGCGCGGCTACCCTAGCGCCCCGGCCCGGCCTTGCGCAAGCCGCCGTTGCCCGGCGGCCCGCACAGTGTCATCAGAGGTGGAAGCCACCGTCGATGGGGATGA
Organism: Pseudomonas sp. zfem005; assembly: GCF_032621735.1. Classification (NCBI taxonomy): domain Bacteria; kingdom Pseudomonadati; phylum Pseudomonadota; class Gammaproteobacteria; order Pseudomonadales; family Pseudomonadaceae; genus Pseudomonas; species Pseudomonas sp. zfem005. The sequence continues at coordinate 15,346 of NZ_JAVYJE010000007.1, forward strand.
TGTTGCCGGTCATGTAGGCGCCGGCGGTGCTGGCCAGGCTCAGGGCCAGGGCGGACATTTCTTCCTCTCGGCCCCAGCGCTTCATGGGAATGTGCGCCACGTCGGTGGCCAGGGCCTCGCTGTCGTTGGCGATGAACTGGGTCATCTTGCTGGGGAAGCGGCCGGGGGCGATCACGTTGACGTTGATGTGGTCGGCCACCAGCTCCTTGGCCAGCATGCGCGAGAGCTGGTGCAGTGCCGCCTTGCTCGGGCCGTATGCGTAGGCTTGCTCGCCGAGGGAGCTGATACCCGCCACCGAGCCGATGTTGATCACCCGCGCCGGGCTCTCGGCATTGCCGGCCTTGCGCAGCAGCGGCAGCAGTTGCTGGATGCAGCTGAATACCGAGGTGACGTTGAGCTGCATGACCTTTTCCCAGCCTTTCACCGGGTAGCTTTCCAGGGGCGCGCCCCAGGTGGTGCCAGCGTTGTTGACCAGGATGTCGAGGTGCTCGATGCGCCCGGCCAGCTCGTTGGCCAGGGCCTTGGCGCCTTCTTCGCTGGAGAGGTCGGCCGCCAGGCCGATGCACTCGCCGTAGGTGGACAGCTCGGCGGCGGTCTCGGCGCAGGCGTCGGCATTGCGGGCACAGATGAACACGCGGGCGCCGGCTTCGAGGAAGCCCTGGGCGATCATCCTGCCGATGCCGCGGGTGCCGCCGGTCACCAGGGCGGTGCGGCCCTGGAGGCTGAAGTAGTGGTGCATGGAAACCTCGTCGCTGATCGGGTGAGGTCCATACCCTAGCCCGGCGCCACCGGTCGCGGCGGCATTATCGAGGCGCGGAATGCGCCGCCATTCCGCCGCTGCGCTTCAGCCGGCTTCCTGCGCTGCGGCCAGCTCCGCGTCCTTGGCCCTGGCCTTCTGCACGGCGGGGCGGGCGAGGAAGCGATCGACGTAGGCGCGGAACACGGGCCGCTCGGGGATCAGGCCGTAGGCCATGGTCCAGTTCAGTGCAGTACCCCAGAGCACGTCGGCGGCGCTGAAGTCATCCCCCAGGACCCAGGTGCGCCCTTGCAGGTGGTTGGCAAAGGTATCGAGCACGGTGGCGAAATCGCCGTAGGGCGAGCGGGAGGGTTCTACGGGCGCGCGTTGCAGCGCGTGGTCCACCACCGCCGGTTCGAAGCAGGTACCGGAGAACACCATCCAGCGCAGGAAGGTGCCGCGTTGCGGGCTTTCCAGCGAGGGCGTGAGCCCGGCGTCGGCATAGAGGTCGGCGAGGTAGAGGTACACCGCGACCTGCTCGGTGACGATGGTTTCGCCGTGGCGAATGGCCGGGACCTTGCCCATGGGGTTGATGGCCAGGTACGCGGGCTGGCGCTGCTCGCCCTTGTGCATGTTCATCAGGTGCAGGTCGTAGTCGGCACCCAGTTCCTCCAGCAGGGTGAGGATGCCGGAGGAGCGGGTGTGCGGGCAGTGGAACAGGGTGATGTGGCGGTTCATCTCTACTCCTACTCGAGCGATCAATAGAGGTGGGCGTAGCCGTACTGCGGGCCGATGCCCAGGCTCGGCTTCATGCCCAGTTCGATGATATGCACCTGCACGTCGGTGAAGGTCTGCTTGAAGGCGTTGATGCTATGGGGCACGCAGGTACCGCAGCAGTCGATCTCGCTGACCAGGGTGACGTCGGTGAGGTGGCCGATGAAGCCCGGGCGGCCGTGGATGTAGTTGATCAGCCGAGGCTCGGTATGGAACTGGCCCATGCCGCCGCAGGCGAAGGTACGGATATTGGTCGCCACGTCGGGCACGAACTCCACGCCCCATTCGTGCACCAGCTTGTTCAGGGCCGTCTTGCTGAAGGAGCTCATGGCCGAGAAGGAGAACAGGTTCAGCGGCGGGGCGTTGTTGAAGGTGCAGTGGGCGATGCACAGGTTGTGCGCTTCGGGGTTGAAGTTCGAGAGCTTCTGGTTCTTCTCGAAGGACTCGTTGACGGCGTAGCGCAGGGTGGCGATTAGCTCGTGGGCGTCCTGGTGGTTCATGGCGGGCATGGAGGGGTCTTCCTTGGTCGAGAGCTTCCTGTATAGGCGAGTCTCGCCGCGGCGCAAGGTCGAACCGACAACGGGTGCCGGCCAATGCCAACCGCATCCCACCCTAGCCCGGGATTCAGCTCCGGGGCTGATCGGCACCCATAAAAAAGCCCCGCATCGGCGGGGCTTCTTCATGGCTCAGGGCGTACTTAGACGCGCTCGGCCCAGAGGTCGTACTCGTCGGCATCGACCACGCGCACCATCACCTTGTCGCCCGGCTTCAGGTCGGTGCTGTCGATGAACACGCTGCCGTCGATCTCCGGGGCGTCGGCGAAGGAGCGGCCAACCGCGCCTTGCTCGTCCACTTCGTCGATCAGCACTTCGATTTCCTTGCCGATCTTCAGCTGCAGGCGCTCGGCGGAGATCGCCTGCTGGTGCGCCATGAAGCGATCCCAGCGGTCTTGCTTGACGTCGTCCGGCACCGGCTCCAGGTTCATGTCGTTGGCCGGGGCGCCGTCCACCGGGGAGTACTGGAAGCAGCCGACGCGGTCCAGCTGGGCTTCGCTCAGCCAGTCCAGCAGGTACTGGAAGTCTTCCTCGGTCTCGCCGGGGAAGCCGACGATGAAGGTGGAGCGGATGGTCAGCTCGGGGCAGATCTCGCGCCACTTCTTGATGCGGGCCAGGGTCTTGTCCTCGAAGGCCGGGCGCTTCATGGCCTTGAGCACTTTCGGGCTGGCGTGCTGGAAGGGGATGTCCAGGTAGGGCAGCAGCTTGCCGGCGGCCATCAGCGGGATCACGTCATCGACGTTCGGGTAGGGGTACACGTAGTGCAGGCGCACCCACACGCCCATGCTCGACAGCGCCTGGCACAGCTCCAGCATGCGGGTCTTCACCGGCTGGCCATTCCAGAAGTCGGTCTTGTACTTCATATCGACGCCATACGCGCTGGTGTCCTGGGAGATCACCAGCAGCTCCTTCACGCCGGCTTTTACCAGGCGCTCGGCTTCGCTCAGCACATCACCCACCGGGCGGCTGACCAGCTTGCCGCGCATGGAGGGAATGATGCAGAAGCTGCAGGTGTGGTTGCAGCCCTCGGAAATCTTCAGGTACGCGTAGTGGCGCGGGGTCAGCTTGATGCCCTGCGGCGGCACCAGGTCGATCAGCGGGTTGTGCTCGGTCTTCGGCGGGATCACCTCGTGCACCGCGTTGACCACCTGCTCGTACTGCTGCGGGCCGGTAACGGCCAGCACGCTGGGGTGCACGTCGCGGATGCTGTCTTCGGCCACGCCCATGCAGCCGGTGACGATGACCTTGCCGTTCTCGGCGATGGCTTCACCGATCACGTCCAGGGATTCGGCCTTGGCGCTGTCGATGAAGCCGCAGGTGTTGACCACCACGACGTCGGCATCCTGGTAGGTCGGGACGATTTCGTACCCTTCCATGCGCAGCTGGGTGAGGATGCGTTCGGAATCGACCGTGGCTTTGGGGCAACCAAGGGAGACGAAACCGACTTTGGGCGTTGCGGTGGACATTGGCGGCTAACCTCGAAGGGCACCTCGTTGGGTGCCTCTGATCAAAAAGTGCGCAATTCTAGCGGCAGCCCGCGCGCTTGACCAGCCTCTTCGGGACAAGCTGTCACAGGGCGTGGCAAGGCGCGTGAAGCCCGGTAATTGTAGGCGGCAGGCTCTATAGTCAGTCAGTGCGAACTTGTCCGACGCTTGCGTCGACGAATGGGTCGGAGCAGGATGCGCGGAATTTTTCTGAGGAATCTTGTTACATGTCCGATGCAAGCGCTGGCGCCGTTGAGCATGAACAGCCCCATTCCAGCTCCGCGATCGGCCTGATGGTCGGCGCCGTGGGTGTCTGCTACGGCGATATCGGTACCAGCCCGCTGTACACCCTGAAGGAAGTCTTCATCGGCGGTTATGGCGTGCAGGCCAACCACGACGGCGTGCTCGGCGTGCTCTCGCTGATCTTCTGGTCGCTGATCTGGGTGGTGTCGATCAAGTACGTGATCTTCGTCCTGCGTGCCGACAACCAGGGCGAGGGCGGGGTCATGGCCTTGTCCGCGCTGGCCCGCCGCGCCGCTGCCGGGCGTCAACGCCTGCAGGCGATGGTGGTGATCGCCGGCCTGATCGGCGCCGCGCTGTTCTACGGCGACAGCATGATCACCCCGGCCATTTCGGTGCTTTCCGCCATCGAGGGCCTGGAGATCGCCTTCGATGGGCTGGAGCACTGGGTGGTACCCCTGTCGCTGATCGTGCTCGTTGGCCTGTTCCTGATCCAGAAGCACGGCACCACACGCATCGGCATCCTCTTCGGGCCGGTGATGGTTGCCTGGTTCCTCGCCCTCGCGGCCCTAGGCATCTACGGCGTGTCGCAAGAGCCGGAAGTGCTCAAGGCGATGAGCCCGATCTGGGCGATCAACTTCTTCATCTCCCACCCGGGCATCGGCGTCGCCATCCTCGGTGCCACCGTGCTGGCGCTGACCGGCGCCGAGGCGCTGTACGCTGACATGGGCCACTTCGGCCGCAAGCCCATTGCCCGTGCCTGGTTCGCCCTGGTGCTGCCGGCGCTGGTGCTGAACTACTTCGGCCAGGGCGCGACCATCCTGGTCAACCCCGAGGCTGCGCGTAACCCCTTCTACCTGACGGCCCCGGGCTGGGCGTTGCTGCCGATGGTGGCGCTGTCCACCGCCGCCACCGTGATCGCCTCCCAGGCGGTGATCTCCGGCGCCTTCTCCCTGACCCGCCAGGCCATCCAGCTCGGTTATGTGCCGCGCATGTTCATCCAGCACACCTCCAGCCACGAGCAGGGGCAGATCTACATCCCGGCGGTGAACTGGGCGCTGATGGTCGGCGTGGTGCTGCTGGTGCTGGGCTTCGAATCCTCCGCCGCCCTGGCCTCGGCCTACGGCGTGGCGGTGACCGGCACTATGTTGATGACCACCCTGCTGATGGGCGTGGTGATCTGGTTACTGTGGAAATGGCCGCTGTGGCTGGCCATCCCCTTCTTCCTGCTGATGCTGCTGGTGGATATCCTGTTCTTCGCCGCCAACCTGCCCAAGGTCATCCAGGGCGGTGCCTTCCCGGTGATCGCCGGTATCGCCCTGTTCATCCTCATGACCACCTGGAAGCGTGGCCGCCAGTTGCTGGTGGATCGCCTCGATGAAGGCTCGCTACCGCTGCCGTTGTTCATCGCCAGCATCCGCTCGCAGCCGCCGCACCGCGTGCAGGGGACTGCCGTGTTCCTCACCGCGCGTTCCGACGCCGTGCCCCACGCGTTGTTGCACAACCTGCTGCACAACCAGGTGCTGCACGAGCAGGTGGTGTTGCTCACCGTGGTCAACGAAGACAGCCCGCGCGTGGCGCCGGAGCGGCGCTTCGAGGTGGACGCCTATGGCGAGGGCTTCTTCCGCGTGGTGCTGCACTTCGGCTTCATCGAAGACCCGGACATCCCCCAGGCGCTGAAGCTGTGCCACCTCAACGAGCTGGACTTCAGCCCGATGCGCACCACCTACTTCCTCAGCCGCGAGACGGTGATCCCCTCCAAGCTGATCGGCATGGCGATCTGGCGCGAGGCGTTGTTCGCCTTCCTGCTGAAGAACGCCAACGGCAACCTGCGCTACTTCAACCTGCCGCTCAACCGCGTGATCGAACTCGGTACGCAGGTGGAGATCTAGTCGGCGACGGGGTTCGCCATAACGAAAAAGCCCGGGCATGGCCCGGGCTTTTTCATGGGGTGTCGATCAGTCGCGGCCGGGCAGCATGCGCCGCACGGTGTCGTCCTTGCTGATGAAGTGGTGGAACAGCGCGGCCACCGCGTGCAGGCCGATCAGCCAGTAACCGAGGACGGCCACGGTCTCGTGCACTTCCTTGATCTGGCCGGCGAGGTCGGGGTTCTTGTCGATCAGCGGCGGCAGCTCCAGGCCGAAGAAGGGGATCGGCTTGCCGGCGGCGCTGAGGATCAGCCAGCCAGCGAACGGCAGGCCCAGCATCAGGCCGTACAGCGCCAGGTGCGCCAGCTTCGCCAAAGCGTTCTGCCAGGCCGGCGGGTTCGGGGTGATCGGCGGAGTGGGGGAGAGAAAGCGTGCGGCGATGCGCACGAATACCAGTGCAAATACCGAAAGGCCCAGCATGAAGTGCCATTGCTTGAGCAGTTCGCGGGTCTCGCTGCCTTTGGGGAAGTTGCCCTTCAGCTCGATGGTGGCGTAGACGGCGGCGATCAGCAGCAGCATCAGCCAGTGCAGGGCGATGGAAAGTTTCCCGTAGCGGGAGGTCTGGGTGGTCATCACGGCTCCTTGTTGTCCCGCATCGTGGCGGCGGGCTTGTCCTCAGTTTAGCGGCCGTGGCTTAAGTGAAAATGAAGCAGATCAAACGTCGCGCCACACGCCACACGCCACCTGGCGGGTGGCGTGCAGGTGGCGTCATGGGGCAGGCTGGCGCTTGGCGATGGCGGCGACCAGGCGTTCCGCCAGCGCTGGGTAGTTCTCGTCGTAGTGGTGGCCGCCGGGCAGCGCCAGCACTTCACCTGGGGCGCCGGGCTGGGTACAGCCGCTCTCGCTGGCCTCTTCCTTGCCATAGACGCAAAGCACCTTCTCGGCCGGCAGCTTGATCAGTTCCGGGCCGGTGGGCGCTTCCTGGCCGGCCTTGCCGAGCCAGCCCTGCACCTCGATCTCGAAGCTGCCGCTGCGCGCCAGGGCCAGCAGGAGGATGGCGTCCACCTGCTGCTGGTCGGCCTTGGGCAGGCGGTTGTAGAAGGCCGGCAATACATCGGCGCCGAAGGAGTAGCCGGCCAGTACGAAGCGCTGGGCGCCCCATTTCTCGCGGTACTGCTTCATCAGCCGGCTGAGGTCGGCGGCGCCCTGTTCGGGGCTTTTGTGCTGCCAGAAGTAGCGCAGCGCATCGATGCCGACCACCGAGTGGTCGCGCTTGGCCATTTCCTCGGCCACGGCGCGGTCCAGGTCACGCCAGCCGCCGTCGCCCGAATAGAACAGGGTGACGGTGGAGGAGGGCTTGGCGGCGGGCACCTCGACCACCGGCATCGGTGTGCCTTCGCCTTGAAGCAGGGCGCGCAACTGCTCGTTGAGCAGCTGGGGCAGGGTGGTGTCGTAGTCGCTGATGCTGGTGTCGGCGTTGGCCTGGTCCCGGGCGAAGGCGGCACTGGGATCGTCCGGGTTGTCGTTCCAGGCGATGCTCCAGTGGCCGTGGGGGGCGGTCTTGGGCAGCGGGGTCGGGCAGTCGGCGTGTTCCAGGCTGAAGTCGATGGACAGGGCGCGTGCCTCGTCCTTGTCCTGACCGGCCAGCCAACGCCAGGCGAAGGCGGCGCCCGGGCCTATGCCCGCCACCAGGGTGGGCTCGCCCTGGAGCAGGTCACGGGCCTGCTGCAGCAGGTGCTGCTGGGCGTCGCAATCATTGGCCGGCAGAGCCAGTTGCACGATGCGGGCGGCGCTGTCGTGAGCCAGGGCCAAGAGCTCGGCTTCCTTCAGTTGCTGCTCGGCATCCACCAGCACCAGCACCCGCGCCTTGGCATCCGCTGGTGGGGTCGCCAGGGTGGCGGGGCTGCCGTCCGCCAGCTGCTTCTGTTCGACCCGTGCCTGGGGCGCGGGGCGGCTCCAGAGCGCCAGGCCGACGCCGATGGCGAGAAGGATGACGACCAGCAGGATGCGCTGCCATTTATGTTTGAGCATGGTTCCCTCAGCGTTTGACCAGTCCGGTGAAGCCGCCGGCGATAAGCGCGGCGGTATCGGCCAGCGCCACTAGCGGGTCGAGGCCGGCGGGCACTGCCATGTAGCGTGGCTCCCACTCGGGCTGGAACTTGTCCTTGAAGCGGCGAAGGCCCTGGAAGTTGTAGAACTGCTCGCCACGGCGGAACACCAGGGCGCCCAGGCGCTGGGTCAGCGGCGCACCACGGCGCGGCTGCAGGCCGGCCAGGGGCACCATGCCCAGACTGAAGCGTTCATGCCCGCGCTCCTTGAAGTGCAGCAGCAGGTTGAGCATGAGGAATTCCATGGTCAGCTTGGGTGCTTCGGGGTGCACGCGCATCAGGTCCAGGCTGGCCAGGTCGCTGCTGCTGGTCTCCAGCAGGTTGGCGAAGGCCATGGCCTTGCCTTCGAAGGAAACCACCGCAATGCGGAAGTGCTTGAGGTAGTCCGGGTCGAAGCGGCCCAGGGAGAAGCCCTTCTCGCGCACCTGCTTGCCCTGCATCCAGGCTTCGGAGATGGCTTGCAGCGTCTCCAGGGGCGCCAGCCCGGCGTCGAATATCTCCATCGACAGGCCGTCACGCTGGCCCCGGCTGAGGGTGTAGCGCAGATCCTTCATGGCCTTGTTCTTGGCTTCCAGGTCGAAGCGGCGCAAGTCGACCCGCGCCTCTTCGCCGAGCTTCAGGGCGCTGAGGCCGATATCCATGTAGTAGGGCAGGTTCTCCGCACGCACCTGGTAGAACACCGGGCGCGCGTGGTGCACGTCGCAGAGGTCGCGGAACTGCCAGATCAGCTCGGCGCGGTGGTTGGCCTTGCCGATGGGGTCGAACAGCGCCACCAGGCTGCGGCCGCGACGGGCGAACATCAGGAAGGCGTCTTCCTCGGGGTGGAACAGCAGCGCCTTGTCGCCGGTCAGCACCAGGCCGCCGTCGGGCTGGCCGGATGCCTTGACGATCTCGCTGGCCTTGAGCAGTTCTTCCTCGGTGGGCTCGTGGATCACCAGGGGGATCGGTCGCAGCAGCCAGATCAGTGCCAGGCCGGCCAGCAACAGGCCGCTGCCCAGGGTCGCGCGCAGGGTGCGCGGGGCGTCGGCGTCCACGGCGAACTGCCAGAACAACTCATGGCTATAGGGCACGTCCTGGTAGGCGAAGAACATCAGCCACAGCGACGCCGCCAGCACGCAGGCGCTGGCGCCCAGGTTGACCGGCGAGAAGGGCATCTCCAGCAGGCGGCTGGGGCGGTAGAAGGCGTTGCGGAACATCGCCAGGAGGATGGCGGTGAGCACCAGCAGGCTGGCCTCTTCCCAATCGAAGCCCTTGAGCATCGACAGGCCGGCACCGGCCAGTAGCAGGATCACCGTCAACGCCCAGGCCGCCGACAGGCGCCGGCGCAGGCCGTGGGCCAGCAGCAGGCAGAGTACGCCCACCAGGCTGGCGGCCAGGTGCGAGGCGTCGATCAGGCGATGGGGGATCAGGAAGCTCAGGTGCTCCAGGCGGGTGTCGATGGCCGGGGTGGCGCCGGAGAACAGCAGCACCACGCCGGAGAGGAACACCATCAACGACAGCACCGGCGCGGCCAGGCCGGAGGCGGCGCGTACCGCCTGGCGCCCGGCGGGCAGGAAGCGCTGCGCCTCGTTGGCCAGCAGCAGCAGGCAGGCGAGGATCAGCGGCAGGCCCACATAGATGAGGCGGTAGAGCAGCAGCGCGGCGGCCAGGGGCGCGGCACCGAGCTGGCCGGCAAAGGCTGCCAGCAGTACGGCCTCGAACACACCGACGCCGCCCGGCACGTGGCTGAGCACGCCGGCGGCCAGGGCCAGCAGGTAGACCAGCAGGAAGGCACCCAGGGGCGGTGCTTCCGGCAGCAGTACATAGAGCACGGCGGCGGCAGCGCAGACATCGATCAGGGTGATCAACAACTGCAACGCCGACAGCTGCAGGCCCGGCAGGCGCAGGGTGCGATGGCCGATGCGGATGTTCACGCAGCCCGGGGTCGGTGCCACCGGCTCGCGCAGGCGCGACAGCCAGAGCACGGCGATGACGGTGGCCGCGATCACCGCGCTGGCGATGATCGCCACCAGGGTGGTGGAAATGCGCAGGGCCTGGGCGGCGGCCGGCAGGTCGCTCAGCGCGGCCACGGCGGCCAGGGGCGGCAGGGCGCTGCCCAGGGCCAGGCTGGCGAACAGGGTGATGCGGGCGATATCCCCAGTGCCGACGTTGTCGCGGCTATACAGGCGGTAGCGCACCGAGCCGCCGGTGATCACCGACAGGCCGATGGCGTTGCCGATGCCGGTGGCGCAGAAGCTGCCCAGGGCCATGCGCGGGAAGGGCAGCTTGACCCCGGCGAAGCGGCAGCCGGACCACTCGTAGCCCATCAGCGCGACGAAGCCGATCGCGGTGGCGCCGATGGCCATCAGCAGGCTGGTGCCGGGAACGTCCCGCACCGCCGTACGCAGCGCATCGGGGTCGAGCTCGCGCAGCAGGTGCCAGCAGGCGACCAGGCCGATGGTGAACAGCAGAAGGGTAAAGGCCAGCCCGATGGGCTGTCGGTAGGCGCTTATGCGGTCGAGCCAGCGCAGTTGCGCAGGTTCGTCCTGCAGGGTGGGATCTTCGGGGAGCGGGTTTTCAGCGGTGGAGTTGGCGCGCATCGAGCACCTCATGCAATGTGCGCCACAGGATGTGGGCAGCGCGGGCAAGTTCCAAGCCCCGTCATGCAATATTTTCCATGGCTCATGGCCTGACCGAGGGAGGAGCGGCTATAGCCTAAGAAAAGACGCCCAAACGAAAAAGGCCACTCTTTCGAGTGGCCTTTCCGTATTTGGTTGCGGGAGCTGGATTTGAACCAACGACCTTCGGGTTATGAGCCCGACGAGCTACCAGACTGCTCCATCCCGCGTCTGTGGGTCGGCATTCTAGCGATTTAATTCACCCTGTCAACGCCTGACTCAGAAAAAAATGTTTTTTCTTCAGATGCTTAGCGTGGACCGCGCGGTCAGGTACCCGTGCAGCCTTAGTGGCGTGCAGTTTTACAGGGCTTTTACAGGGGGATTACAGGTAAAGGAGAGCAGTTGGGGGAAACCTCGGGGCCGGAACGGGGAACCAGCCCCGAGGGCGACAGGAATTCCCTTTCCTGGTCGCCGGTCGAGAGTACCGGGCGGTGCCTGTAGGAAACTTCCAGCCACCGGTAGGCTCAGGCTGATTCCGGTTCGAGGGCGTTGTAGCGGGCAGGGTGCTGGCGATACTGCCCCGGCTTTCGGGGCGCACCCTTCGGCGCGCCGGCCTTATACCTGCCGCCCTGCTTCATCGGGCGCTTAGTTGTGGAGTTCCCATGACCCTCGATTTCCTTCGCCGCCTCGTCCTCGAGCCGGCCCTGTCCCTGCTGCCCGATGAGATGAATAGCCCCGAGGCGCAGGTGATGCTGCTCGCTATTGCCTTGCAGGAGAGCGGCCTGGACAAGCGTTCCCTGGCCGAAGGCGGGCCCCACAGTTATTGGCAGTCGGGTTCGCCCGACGAGATGGTCCACTTTGTTCTGCGTTGCCCGGTGACCCGCGACCTGGCCGTGGCGGTGTGCGATGCCCGCCAGGTGCCGCCGGTGGATGAGCGGGTGCGCGCCGCGCTGGAGCATGACGACGTGCTCGCTGCCGCCTTCGCTCGCCTGCTGTTGTGGACCGACCCGGCGCGCCTGCCTCCTATCGATGAGGTGGACGCCGCCCATGACCTCTATATGAGGACCTGGCGCACGCCCGACCCCCGCCCGGAACTCTGGTGTGAGCACCACGCTCGAGCCCTGAAGTCCTGGCTGTCCGCCCCCTGAAACCCGCCGGACAAATCAGCTAGAATTCGTCGCCTCCCGTTCGCGGAGGCCCCCGGCGGCATTCGCCCGCCCGAGCGTGCTTCCTTCGCTCCATCGGTATCAGGCGTTCATGAGTCAAAGGAAGATCATCCATATAGATTGCGACTGCTTCTATGCAGCCATCGAGATGCGTGACGACCCGTCGCTGGCTGGCCGGCCCCTGGCGGTCGGCGGCTCGGCGGATCGGCGCGGGGTGATCGCTACCTGCAACTACGAGGCGCGCGCCTATGGCGTGCGTTCGGCCATGTCGTCGCATCACGCTCTGAAGCTGTGCCCGGACTTGCTGATCGTGCGCCCGCGCTTCGACGCCTACCGTGAGGCTTCGCGGGAGATCCACGCCATCCTTCGTGATTTCACCGAGATCATCGAGCCGTTGTCCCTCGATGAGGCTTACCTCGACGTTTCCGAGAGCCCACACTTCAGTGGCAGCGCCACACGCATCGCCCAGGAGATCCGCAAGCGGGTCTGGCAGGAGCTGCGCATCACCGTCTCGGCCGGGGTAGCGCCGAACAAGTTCCTGGCCAAGATCGCCAGCGACTGGCGCAAGCCCAATGGGTTGTTCGTGATCACGCCCGACCAGGTGGATGACTTCGTCGCCGAGCTGCCGGTGAGCAAGCTGCATGGGGTGGGCAAGGTCACGGCGGACAAGCTCGGCCGCCTCGGCGTCATCAACTGCGTGGACCTGCGCGAGTGGAGCCGCGTGGCCCTGGCTCGCGAGTTCGGCAGTTTCGGCGAGCGCCTGTATGGGCTGGCGCGGGGCGTCGATGAGCGCGCGGTGCAGGTGGACAGTCGCCGCCAGTCATTGAGCGTGGAGAACACCTTCGATCAGGACCTGCCCGACCTGGGCGCGTGCCTGGAGCGCCTGCCGGAGCTCTACGAGGAGTTGCAGCGGCGCCTGCAGCGGCTGGATTCCAGCTACAAACCGGGCAAGCCGTTCGTGAAGCTGAAGTTCCACGACTTCTCCCAGACCACCCTGGAGCAGGCGGGCGCGGGGCGTGACCTGGACAGCTACAAGTTGCTGCTGGGGGCGGCCTTCGCCCGGGGCGATAAGCCGGTGCGGCTGATCGGCGTCGGCGTGCGCCTGCAGGACCTGCAAGGCGTCGCCGAGCAACTCAATCTCTTCTGAAATTCAGCGTTCCGGCCACAGGCGCAGCGGCTTGCCTTCGGCGGGCCACAAGCGCAGCTGTTCGATCGCCGAGAAGTCCCAGCGCTGCACGCCCGGCAGGGCGTCGAGGAAGCGCTGTTCCTGCTCCATCAGCGCCGGTGCACACATCTTGCGGGTGCTGCCGACCGGGCCGAAGCTGATCCTGTCGTCCTTCAGCTCGTAGGAGGCAAACCAGTGGTTGCAGCCGCCGTTGCCATAGGCACGGCCGTCGCGGCCCAGGGTGATGGTCAGGTGGCTGTTGTCGATCAGCGGGCGTTCGCCGATCCACTCCACCTGGTAGGTGCGTTCGGTCTCGATGCTCGGGCCATCGCTGGCGCAGCCCGCCAGGGTCGCGGCGGCGAGGCCGAGGATCAGCGCATTGTGGTTCATGGGGTCTCCTTGCGGCATTGCGGGCAGAGGTGCTTGCCGTCCCTGTTCACCCAGCCCAGCTCGGTGATGCGCGCTTCGGCGGCGGGGGCCTGCGCGGCCTTGCCCAGGCTGGAGTCGACGGCGAACTCGAAGTCCAGGCGCTTGGCGCAGGCGTCGCAGTCGACGTGCCAGTTGAGGATGGACAGCTCCTTGAAGACCGGGCCCTTGGCCACGGCCAGCCATTGGCCGGGCGGGTTGATCAGGTGGCGGACCTTCTCCACTTCCAGGCGCATGGCCAGGTCACGGCTGCCCTTGAGGGTGACGACCAGGGTGTCGCCGTTCTGGATCGAGCCACCGGTGCCGGTGACCTGATAGCGGCCCGGCGCGAGCGCGCGGCATTCGCTGAGGGTGTGAGCGGGGTTGAGCAGGTTGTAACGGAAATCGTGTTCGGCCATAGGTCCTCCAGAAGCGCCGCGCATCCTAACACGGCCTAGGTGTCGACCTGGTTGCACGGCCGCCCGGCGGCCCAGGCGGCGATGTTGTCGAGGGTGGTGCGGGCGATGGCCGCCAGCGCCTCGCGGGTGAGGAAGGCCTGGTGCGCGGTGACGATGACGTTGGGAAAGGTCAGCAACCGCGCCAGCACATCATCCTGCAGCGGCAGGTCGGAACGGTCCTCGAAGAACAGGTTCGCTTCCTCTTCATACACATCCAGGCCCAGGTAGCCGAGCTGGCCGCTTTTCAGCGCCTCGATCAACGCCGGGGTCTCCACCAGGGCGCCGCGTCCGGTGTTGATCAGCATCGCGCCGGGTTTCATCTGCTGCAGGCTGGCGGCGTTGATCAGGTAGCGGGTGGCGTCGTTGAGCGGGCAGTGCAGGCTGATGATGTCGCTCTCGGCAAGCAGCTCATCCAGGGGCAGGTAGCGCGCGCCCAGGGCTTCCACCGCCGGGTTGGGGAAGGGGTCGTAGGCCAGCAGCTGGCAGCCGAAGCCGGCCATGATGCGGGCGAAGGTTTCGCCGATCTGCCCGGTGCCGACCACGCCCACGCGCTTGTTCACCAGGTCGAAGCCGGTTAGGCCGTGCAGGCTGAAGTCGCCTTCGCGGGTGCGGTTGTAGGCGCGGTGCAGGCGTCGGTTGAGGGCGAGGATCAGCGCCACCGCATGCTCGGCGACGGCGTGGGGCGAGTAGGCCGGCACCCGCACCACGGTGAGGCCGAGCTCGCGGGCGGCCTTGAGGTCGACATGGTTGTAGCCGGCCGAGCGCAGGGCGATCAGGCGCGTGCCACCGGCCACCAGGTGCTCCAGCACCGGCGCGGATAGATCGTCGTTGATAAAGGCGCAGACCACGTCGAAGCCGTTGGCCAGGGCCGTGGTGTCGAGGGTCAGCCGGGCCGGCTGGAAGTGCAGTTCGATACCGGCGGCGACGCCGAGGAAGCTGTCGCGGTCGTAGTTCTGGCTGCTGAAAAGGATGGTACGCATCGGCTCTCCTTGCGTTGCCCGGCCGCCAGGGTGGCCAGGCAACATGCGCCTTGCATCAGGTCGGTTCAGGCATTGACCCGGGTTTCACCGGCCAGGCGGACGATGGCCACGTCCAGGTCGTCCAGGGCCTGGCGATAGGCCGGGTCGTTTTTCTTCAGCAGGGTTTCGCTGCGCTGGCAGGCCGCGCGCAATTGCGGTACGCCGCAGTAACGGGTAGCGCCATGCAGGCGGTGCACGCGCTCCAGCAGCGTGGCGTGGTCGTCGCTGTCCAGCGCCTGGCGGATGGCCTGGCGGTCGGCGGCCAGGGAGGCCAGCAGCATCGCCAGCATGTCGGCGGCGAGATCGGCCTTGCCGGCTGCCAGGCGCAGGCCTTCTTCCGGGTCCAGCACGCTGGGCTCGTCGTCGTTGGCCGGGTGTTCGGTGCTGCGGTCGGGGCTGGGGCTGTGCAGACTCAGGCCGGTCCACTTGAGCACCACCTGGGCCAGCTGGCGCTCGCCGATGGGCTTGGTCAGGTAGTCGTCCATGCCGCCTTGCAGCAGGGCGCGTTTCTCGTTGGCCAGGGCGTGGGCGGTGAGGGCGACGATGGGCACCGGGCTCAATTCGCTGCCGGCTTCCAGGCGGCGGATTTCCTCGGTGGCTTGGCGCCCGTCCATGCCGGGCATCTGCACGTCCATGAGAACCAGGTCGAAGTTGTGCTGTTGCGCGGCCTCGACGGCGGCATAACCGCTGTCCACCGCCGTCACCAGTGCGCCCATGTCGCCGAGCAGGGTTTCTACCAGCAGCAGGTTGGCCGGGTTGTCGTCCACACAGAGGATCTTCGGCGCGCGGGTGCTCTGTGGCTGCGGCGCTTCCAGGCGGGGTTGCTGGCGCGGGCTGACCAGGCCGGTGAGGGCGCGGTGCAGCTTGCGCGTGCAGGCCGGCTTGGCTTGCAGCTGGTTGTGCGAGTCGGGCAGCACCTGGTGATAGAGCGCCTGTTCGGTGGTGGGGCAGAGCACCAGGCTCTTGCAGCCCAGCTGCTCCAGGTCCCAGATGTACTGGCTGAGGCGATCGGGCGGCAGTTCGCGGGCGGTAACGCCCATGACGGCGAAGGCCACGGCCCGGGGGCCATTGCGCTGGGTTTCCACCGCCTCCAGCAGGGCATCAAGGCTGGGATGGTCCTGCACCTCCAGGCCGCAATCCTCCAGTTGGTGGTGCAGGGCCTGGCGGGCCAGCTCCTGGGGTTCGAACACGGCGGCGTAACGTCCGGCCAGCAGGGCCTTGGGCAGGTCGTCGGCGTCATCGCGGGCCTTGGGCAGGCTGACGCTGATCCAGAACTCCGAGCCTTCGCTCGGGGTGCTGGCCACGCCGATCTCGCCGCCCATCTGCTCGATCAGGCGCTTGGAGATGACCAGCCCCAGCCCGGTGCCGCCCGCCTGGCGCGACAGCGAGTTGTCGGCCTGGCTGAAGGCCTGGAACAGCGCGCGCAGGTCTTCGTCGGAGAGGCCGATGCCGGTGTCCTGCACGCTGATGCGCAGCTGCACCAGGTCGGCATCGCTGTCGTCCTCGAGCATGGCACGCACGGCGATGGTGCCTTCGCGGGTGAATTTGATGGCGTTGCTCACCAGGTTGGTCAGCACCTGTTTGAGGCGCAGCGGGTCGCCCACCAGCTGCAGCGGGGTGTCGCGGTAGACCAGGCTGACCAGCTCCAGGCGCTTCTCGTGGGCGGCGGGGGCGAGGATGGTCAGGGTGTCCTGGATCAGGTCGCGCAGGTTGAAGGGGATGTTCTCCAGCACCAGCTTGCCGGCCTCGATCTTCGAGAAGTCGAGGATCTCGTTGATGATGCCCAGCAGGTTGTCGGCGGATTTCTCGATGGTCGACAGGTAGTCCTGCTGGCGCGGCGACAGCTCGCTCTTCTGCAGCAGGTTGGTGAAGCCGAGGATGCCGTTGAGCGGGGTGCGGATCTCGTGGCTCATGTTGGCGAGGAACTCGGACTTGATCCGGCTCGCCTCCAGGGCCTCCTTGCGCGCCAGGTCCAGCTCGATGTTCTGGATCTCGATGGTTTCCAGGTTCTGGCGGACGTCTTCGGTGGCCTGGTCGATGTTGTGCTGCAGTTCTTCCTGGGCGCTTTGCAGGGCCTCGGCCATGCGATTGATGCCGCCGGCCAGCTCGTCCATCTCGTGGTTGCCCAGTTGCGGCAGGCGGGTTTCCAGGCGGCCTTCCTTAAGCAGCGCCACGCCTTGCTTGATGCGCCGCAGCGGTTCGTTGATCTGGTGGCTCATGCGCAGGGCGAGCAGGGCCGTGACGGCGAGGCCGGCGGTGATCAGCAGCAGGCTGGCGAACAGGCTGCGATAGCCCTTGAGCAGGGTGCCGTGGTGGGACATCTCCAGCTCCACCCAGCCCAGCAACTGGTCGTTGCCGAGTTTCGCAGTGTCGCCGGAAAGCACCCGGTGGCGCTCGAACACCGGCTGCATGAAGCGCGTGGCGTCGGTGTTGCTGGTGAGGCTGAGGTGGCTGCCGTCGTTGTCCGGGCTGCTGTTGAGCATGCTCGGGCCAGCGTGGGCGAGGCGCGCGCGCTCGAGGCTGAGGAAGCTCACCGCACGCACATCGGGTTGATCCAGCGCGTGGTCGGCGATGCGCTCCAGCAGCACCGCATCACCCCGCACCAGGGCGGGGGCGGCCAGCGGTGCGAGCTGTTCGGCGATCATCTGCCCGCGTTGCAGCAGTTGCGCCTGCATGTCGGAAAGCTGCGCCCAGATGAAGTAGCCACCCAGCACCATGGCCAGCAGGCTGGTGGGCAGGAGGGTGAGCAGCAGAACGCGGCCCTTGATGCCTAGATCCTTGTACACGCTCATTCCTTGCGAAGGTGAATGCCGGGAGTGTAGCGACTCGGGCGGTCGGAATCCTCTCGCTTATAGATGGGAATCCCGCTTGCAATTTGCCAAAATGCGATTCTATTAGCTAATTATTCGCATTTGCTGGTGGTTCCCATGAACGGCAGTACCCCTCAGAGCGCCCGCATCCTCGCCATCGAGGACGATCCCGTACTGGCTGCTCACCTCTGTGATCATCTCGGCCGTCGCGGCTTTGACGTGACCTTGCGGCAGAACGGCGACGAGGGACTGGGCCTGGCCTGCGCCGAGGATTTCGACCTGATCCTCATGGACATCCTGCTGCCCGGCCGCAGTGGCCTGGAAGTGCTCGCCGAGCTGCGCCGTCGCCGTGGCGTGCCGGTGATCCTGATGTCGGCGCTGGGCGCCGAGCAGGATCGCATCGCCGGTTTCAGCCAGGGCGCCGACGACTACCTGCCCAAGCCCTTCAGCATGGTGGAGATGCAGGTGCGGGTGGATGCGGTGCTGCGTCGCGTGGCCTATGAGCGCCGCGAACCCGAGCAGCCCAGCGAAGAGCTTGAGCTGAAGTTCGACGAAGCGCGCTCGGACGTGGTCTACAAAGGCCAGTGGGCTGATCTGACGCCTACCGAATTCCGCCTGTTGGTGACCTTCTCGCGGCACATGGAAGAGGCGCTGAGCAAGGCCTTCCTCTATCAGCATGTGCTGCATCGCGCCTATTCGCAGCACGACCGCAGCCTGGACATGCACGTCAGCCACATCCGCCGCAAGCTGGCGCGGCTCGACTATGCCGATTGGCGGCTCGAGACCGTCTGGGGCAAGGGCTATGTGCTGACCAACGGGAAAAGCTGATGCCTGGCCGCCATTCGCTGTTCTGGAAGCTGGCGATCATCCTCGTCGGCTTCTGCCTGGTGATGATCGCCCTGACGCTGTCGTTCGGCCAGATGATCGGCCAGCGCACCTCCTTCCTCTCCGATGATGCCCGCAAGGTGCTGCGGGGCTATGCACAGGAGGCCGAGCTGGCCTGGAAGCAGGGCGGTGCCGCGGGTGTCGACGCCTTCCAGGCAAGCCTGGAGCAGCGCGAAGGCAGCTGGGCGTTGCTGCTCGATTCGCACCTGTTCCCTCTCGGCAGCCGCGCCATCACCGATGACCAGCGCCAGCGCCTGAGTTTCATGCGTCGTCTGGAGTGGCCGATGGGGCGCCAGTCGGCTGAGCCGCGCACCCTGAGCATCCCCTTCGACGAGGGGCGTGCGCAGCTGGTGATGCTGCTGCCCGAGCGCTTCAGCCCCTGGGGGCCGCGACCGGTGCTGTTCTTCCTTGCGCAGAAGGTGGTTCCCGGTTTGCTGGCGCTGCTGCTGTGCCTGCTGCTCTACCGCCTGCTGATCTCGCCGTTGCGCCATCTGCGCGAACAGGCCAACGCGCTGCGTGGCGACCAGTTGTCCACCCGCGTGGCGCCCAGCGTCAGCCGCCGTCGCGACGAGCTGGGCGAGCTGGCCCGCGCCTTCGATCACATGGCCGGGCGCCTGGAGAACACCGTGTCCTTCCAG
Source organism: Pseudomonas sp. zfem005 (assembly GCF_032621735.1). Classification (NCBI taxonomy): domain Bacteria; kingdom Pseudomonadati; phylum Pseudomonadota; class Gammaproteobacteria; order Pseudomonadales; family Pseudomonadaceae; genus Pseudomonas; species Pseudomonas sp. zfem005. The sequence goes on from NZ_JAVYJE010000007.1 coordinate 34,253, forward strand.
CGCCAGCTGCTGCGCGACCTGTCCCACGAACTGCGCACCCCCCTCAGCCGCCTGCGCGTGGCGGGGGAGAGCGAGCTGGACGTGGAAGGCCTGCGCCAACGCCTGGAGCGCGAGGTGCAGTGCATGCAGCAACTGGTGGACGACACCCTGGAACTGGTCTGGCTGGACACCGAGCGCCCACAGCTGCCCCTGGAGGAGATCGAGGTGCGCTCGCTGTGGGGTGTGATCTGCGAGAACGCCTGCTACGAGAGCGGCTGGCCGGCCCGGCAGCTGGTGTGCGACCTGGGGCCGGAGTGCCGGGTGCTGGGCAATCTCAATGGTTTCGCCCAGGCGTTGGAGAACATCCTGCGCAACGCCATCCGCCATTCACCGCCGGGCGGGGTGATCCGCCTCGGTGGGCAACTGCAGGACGGTTACTGGGAGCTGTGGCTGGAGGACCAGGGCGGCGGCGTCGGCGACGGCCAGCTGGAAACCATCTTCCGCCCCTTCACGCGACTCTGCGCGGCGCGCCCGGGCGGCGAGGGATTCGGCCTCGGCCTAGCCATCGCGCGGGGCGCCATGCGCTCCCAAGGCGGCGACCTATGGGCGGAGAATACTGGCGAAGGGCTGCGCCTGAACCTGCGGTTGGCAACTGTATAGATTGTAAATGAGCTTTACTCTCAAATAGGAATAAATACCATTTGCGCCGACCCGCGCGGACTGCGTGGCATGCCGAATGGTTCCAGGCTCCATGGCCCACCCGCCACGAGCCGTTCGTCCCGCCTGCTGTCCTGCGCTCGCCCTTGCAACAGGAGTGCTCGACATGCAACCCCGATTCAAGCTCAACCACCTGACCCTGGCCGTGCTGGCCGCTTCGGCCCCGATGCCGGCGCTGGCCGACACCGTTGAACTGGATAGCGATGAGCAGGCTGTGGCGACCAGCGACCAGCCGGTGGAACACGGCCAGGCCCTGGAGCTCGGCGAAACCCACGTGCTGGGTACCGCCGAGGAAGAGCTGAAGCAGGCACCGGGCGTGTCGATCATCACCGCCGAGGACATCAAGAAGCGCCCGCCGGCCAACGACCTGTCCGATATCATCCGCCGCGAGCCGGGGGTCAACCTCACCGGTAACAGCACCAGCGGCAACCGTGGCAACAACCGCCAGATCGACCTGCGCGGCATGGGCCCGGAAAATACCCTGATCCTCATCGATGGCAAGCCTTCGACCTCGCGCAACGCCGTGCGCTACGGCTGGAACGGCGACCGCGACACCCGTGGCGAAACCAACTGGGTGCCGGCCGAAGAGGTGGAACGCATCGAGATCCTCCGGGGCCCGGCGGCGGCTCGCTACGGCTCCGGGGCCATGGGGGGCGTGGTGAACATCATCACCAAGCGCCCGACCGAAGAGCTGCGCGGCTCCATGACCGTCTACACCATCCTCCCCGAGGACGATGCCGAGGGGGCCGGCCGCCGCACCAACTTCAACCTCAGCGGCCCGCTGACCGATTCCCTGGCCTTCCGCCTCTACGGCGGTGCCAGCAAGACCGACGCCGACGACGCCGACATCAACGCCAGCCACCAGAGCGACCCCACCTCCCTGGTGGCCGGCCGCGAAGGGGTGCGCAACAAGGACATCAACGGCCTGCTCAGCTGGCAGTTGAACCCGGAACAGACTCTTGACCTGGAGGCCAGCTACAGCCGCCAGGGCAACATCTTCGCCGGCGACACCATGCTCAACAATGGCGCGGCCTTCGTCAGCAGCCTGGTGGGCTCCGAGACCAACGTGATGCAGCGCAGCGCCTACGCGCTGACCCACCGCGGTGACTTCGAGTGGGGCACCTCCGAGGCCAGCCTGGCCTACGACTACACCCGCAACTGGCGCCTCAACGAAGGCCTGGCCGGCAGCTCCGAAGGCGCCCCTTCCGATGGCGCTGGCGCCTTCACCTCCCGGCTGCGCAACACCCGCGCCAGCGGCGAGGTGAACCTGCCCTTGAGCCTTGGTTTCGAGCAGGTGCTGACCCTGGGCGGCGAGTACCTCTACGAGACCCTCAACGACCCGGGCTCCCTGCGCACCCAGAGCTTCGACCCCGGCAGCTCGGGCCTGCCGGCCCTGGCGGGCTTCGCCCGGGGCAACACCAAGACCGACGCCCGCAGCTTCGCGCTGTTCGCCGAGGACAACATCGAAGTGGGCAGCCGCACCATCGTCACCCCGGGGCTGCGCTACGACGAGCACGAGGAGTTCGGCGGCAACTGGAGCCCCAGCCTCAACGCCTCCCACAAGCTGACCGACGTGCTGACCCTCAAGGGCGGTATCGCACGGGCCTACAAGACGCCCAACCTCTACCAGTCCAACCCCAACTACCTGCTCTACAGCATGGGTAACGGCTGCAACGCCGGCCAGACCAACACCGGTGGCTGCTACCTGGTGGGCAACCCGGACCTGAAGCCGGAAACCAGCATCAACAAGGAAATCGGCCTCGCCCTGGACATGGGCCAGTGGCGCGCCAGCGCGACCTACTTCCGCAACGACTACAAGAACAAGATCATCGGCAGCAACGACTTCCTCTACCGCCTGAGCAACGGCCGCCGGGTGCAGGAGTGGGAGAACGCCGGCAAGGCGGTGGTCGAGGGCGTCGAGGGCAACTTCTTCATCGCCCTGACTCCGAGCCTGGACTGGAACACCAACTTCACCTACATGATCGAGTCCGAGGATCGCGACACCGGCGAGCCGCTGAGCATCATCCCCGAGTACACCCTCAACAGCACCCTGGACTGGTACGCCACCGAGCAGCTGTCCCTGCAGCTCAACGGCACCTACTACGGCAAGCAGGAGGCCCCCGCGCTCAACCAGCGCACCAACCAGGCCTATGCCACCGCCGCGCAGAAGGACGTCGACCCCTACGGCCTGATGGGCGTCAGCGCCGGCTACGAGTTCAGCGAGAACTACAGCGTGCGGGTGGGTATCAACAACCTCTTCGACAAGCGCATCTACCGTGAGGGCAACGCCGCTGACGCCGGTGCCAACACCTACAACGAACCAGGCCGCGCTTATTTCGCATCGGTCACCGCCTCGTTCTGAACCGCGCTCCTTGCCCACCCCCGTGGTGGGCGTTCGGCTCTGCCAGGCCTTGCCTGGCGGAGTTTTTTCATCAGGGCTCGAACATGAAGTTATGGAATGACGGCTACCTGGCCGACTTCCCCTACCCGCACCAGGTGCACCCGGAGCTGTCTCCCACCTGGCTGGCGGCAGTGCTCACCGCCCTGGGCCAGCGTGTGCCCGAACCGGGAGCGTGTTTCAGCTACTGCGAGCTGGGTTGCGGCCAGGGCCTGAACAGCCTGCTGCTGGCGGCGGCCAACCCCGCCGGGCGCTTCCTGGCGGTGGATTTCAACGCCCGTCACATCGACCACGGGCAACGCCTGGCGCTGGCCGCGGGGCTCGACAACCTGGTCTTCTGCCAGGCTGGCTTCGTCGAGCTGGCGGACGAGGAGGGTGGTGAGGCCTTCGATTTCATCGCCCTGCATGGGGTGTTCTCCTGGGTGTCGCCGGCCAGCCGCGCGGCCATCCTGCGTTTCGTCGAGCGCCGCCTTAAACCGGGTGGCGTGCTCTACCTCGCCTACATGAGCCACCCCGGGCTGTCGGCTTTCGTCAGCGCCCAGCGCTTCATCTGGCAGGCCGCGCAGCGCGCCGAGGGTGACCCGGTACAGCGCCTGCGCATCGCCCTCGACGCCCTGCAACGCTGGCAGGTGGCGGGCGCCGGGTACTTCATCGAGCACCCCGACGTGGCGCGGCGCCTGGCGTCCGGCCGCGGGCAGGACCTGGCCTTCCTCGCCCACGAACTGCTGTGTGAGCACTGGGCGCCCCTGCATTCGGCCGAGGTGATCGAATCCCTCGCGGCCGTTGGCTGCACCTTCGTCGGCAGCGCCACGCCACTGGAAAACATCGACGAACTCGCCGTGCCCGGCCATTGCCTGCCGCTGCTGGCCGAGCTCGACGATGTGGCGCAGCGGGAGTCGGCACGGGACATGGCCTGCAACCAGTCGCTACGCCGCGACCTCTATGTGCGTGCCCCGCGCGCACTGAGCGCGGACGAACACCGCCAGGCGCTGCTGGATGGCTGCTGGGCCGGCATGCCCGATGCGCCGGATCAGGGCGCGCTGCGCTTCGATACCCGTATCGGCCCGGTGGAGGGCGAGGCGACGCTGTTCTCGCCGCTGCTCCAGGCCCTAGCCGAAGGGCCGCAGCGCTTCACCGAACTGGCAAGTCGCCCGGCCCTGGCCAGCCAGCTGTCCGGCCTCAACCGTGCCTTGCAGATGCTCGCCTGGGCCGGCCACGCCCACCCCATGTTGACCGGCGCGGTGGCCGCCGAGCGCTGTCAGGGCCTCAACCGTTTGCTGGCCGAGGGTGCACTGCTTGGCGAGGGCTATGGCCACCTGGCGGCGCCCAGCCTGGGTGCCCCCGTAGCGGCCAGCCCCCTGGAAATGGCCTGCGCCCGGGTGCTGCTGGAGCACCCGCAGCTGCGCGGCAGCCTGTTGCGGGAAACCGCCCTGGCGCTGTTGCGCCGCCACGGCTGGCAGGTGGAAGACGCCGCCGGGCATTGGCAGCGCTTTGAAGCCCGCACGCTGCCAGCCTGGCTGCAACTGGGCGTGGTGGCCGGAGATGCCCGCCCGCCGGAGAACCAACGATGAGGAACGCACCATGACCCTGCCCACCTGGTTGCCCGTCACCTCCCGCGTGCTGGCCGCGCTGGTGGGTGGCTACGCCTTCACCTATGCGCTGACCGCCGCCCTGGGCCGCCTGCTGCCGCTGCACCCGATGGACGCCATGGTGGTCGCCACCCTGCCGAGCTTCGCCCTGTACACCCTGGCCATTCTCTGGGCCTTCGCCGCCCGTGATGCCTGGCGGGCCTGGGCCGGCGCCGCGCTGGCGCTGCCCCTGGCGGGCATCGGCTTCTGGCCGCAACTGCTGGAGCGCCTGGGATGAAACGCACCCTGACCCACTCCATGTCCTGGCTGCACACCTGGAGCGGCCTGGTCTTCGGTTGGCTGCTGTTCGCCATCTTCCTCACCGGCACCCTGGCCGTGTTCGACAAGGAGATCGATACCTGGCTGCGCCCGGAGATACCGGCGGTCGAGGTGAGCCAGGTGGATGCGGCGCGTACCGCCCTGGCCTGGTTCGCCGCGCATCACCCGCAGGCCGAGGTCTGGAACATCGCCCTGCCCACCGAGCGTGCGCCGGGCCTCGGCGTGGCCGTCGGCGAGCAGCGCCGTGGCGGCGGCCTCCAGCTCCACCCGCGCAGCGGCGAGCCCATCGAGGCCCGGGATACGGCGGGTGGGCTGTTCTTCTTTCGCTTCCACTTCACCCTCGACCTGCCGCGCGACATCGGCATCTGGCTGGTGGGCCTGGCGGCGATGGCGATGCTGGCGCTACTGGTGAGCGGGATCGTCATCCACAAGAAATTCTTCAAGGAGTTCTTCACCTTCCGTCCGGGCAAGGGGCAGCGCTCCTGGCTGGATGCGCACAACGCGGCGGGTGTACTGGTGCTGCCCTTCCACCTGATGATCACCTACACGGGGCTGGTGATCTTCTACCTGATCTACATGCCTGCAGCGCTGGATGCGCTGTTCGACGGCAACCGCGAGGCGGCCTTCGGGCGCGGGCCACAGGGTGGCGAGCAGCACCAGGGGCGCGGGCCGCAAGGGCAGGGCGACGGGACAGGGCACGAGGTTGTCGCGCGCGCCGAGCTGGCCGACCTCGGCCCATTGCTGGAGGAGGCGACCCGGGTGCTCGGGCCGGTCGCCGGTCTGTCCATCCGCAACCCGGGGCGGGCGGATGCGCGCATCGAGGCGCGACCGGTGCTGGGCAACCGCATCGAGTTGACCAAGGGCCAGAGCATGCTGTTCGACGGGGTAAGCGGCAAGGTGCTGCGCATGCCCAGCGAGAGCCGGCCGGCGCCGCTCACCCAGCGGGTGATGGCAGGGCTGCATTTCGCCCAGTTCGGCGGTTACCCGATGCGCTGGCTGTACTTCGTCTGTGGCCTGGTGAGCAGCGCGATGATCGCCACCGGGCTGGTGCTGTTCACCGTCAAGCGCAGTCGCCGCCCCGATGCCGAGGGCGCGCTGGCGGCTGCGTTCTACCGGGTGGCCGAGCCGGTGAACGTGGCCGTGGTGGCGGGCCTGACCCTGGCCTGCATCGGGCTGTTCTGGGCCAACCGTCTGCTGCCGGTGGAGCTGGCCCAGCGCGGTCACTGGGAAACCCGGGTGTTCTTCGCCATCTGGACCCTGAGCCTGGGGCATGCCTGGCTGCGTCCGAGCCTGGCGGCCTGGCGTGAGCAACTGGGGTTGGCCGCGCTGCTCTGCCTGGGCCTGCCCCTGGCCAGCGCCATGACCCTAGAGACGCCCTGGGTCGAGCAGACTCGGCTGTTGCTGGAACTCACCGCTTGTGGCTGCGGCCTGCTGCTGGCCTGGACCGCGCTGAAGGTGCACAGGAAAGCCGGGCAACCGGTGGCAACGCGGGCGGCACACAAGCTGGCGCAGGTGAACTGAGATGGCGACTGTTCTCTTCGCCGGCCTCTGGCTGGCCTACGGCGGGATGCTGGCGCTGTGCATGGGCATGGAGCGGCACTTCAAGCAGGTCTGGCAGCGGTTGCCTGCCCCCCTGCTGCGTCGCGGCCTGCGCGTTGGCGGTTGGCTGGCGCTGGGCTTGAGCTTGGTCGCCAGCGTTGCCGCCTGGGGTTGGGCGATGGGCCCGGTGGGCTGGTTCGGGATGCTGTCCGTGGCAGGGTTCGGACTGGTGCTGCTGCTGCCGTACCGGCCACGCCTGGCGGTCTGGCTGCCCCTGGCCAGCGCTCCGCTGCTGGCGCTGGCCTGGTTGCTGACCTGAACGTTACCGGGTAGTAGCCAGGGCTTCAGCCCGGGAGGGGCGTTGCAACGGCCGTGCTCGGTGCCTGGTAATCCCGCAGTGCCTGCCCGTCATGTTCGTCACCCAGCTCCGCCGCGCGCTGGTGATAGGCCAGGGCCAGCTCGCGCAGCTCGGCCTGTCGCGCGTTGGCCAGGCTGGTGCGAGCGACCCGAAGGAAATTGAGGTTGCCGCCGACCAGGGCTTCGCGCAGCCAATGCAGGGCTTCGTTCAGCTCACCGGCTTCGGCCAGTACCGCGGCATGGCTGAACTGACCGCGGAAATCACCCGCCAGCGCCGAGCGGCGGTACCAGTCGCGCGCCTGCTGGGCGTCCACCGGCACGCTGATGCCTTCTTCGAAGTAGCGCCCCACCAGGTTCATCGACTTGGCGTGCCCGGCTTCGGCTGCCTGCAGGTAGAGGGCGAAGGCGGCGGCCTGGTCACGCTCGACGCCACGCCCGGTGGCCAGCAGCCCGGCGTAGTTGTAGGCGGCCCAATCGAGGCCTTGCTGCATCGCCAGGCGGTAGTGGCGGGCGGCGCCGGGCAGGTCCTGGTCACCCCCCCAGCCGTGCTCCAGGCAGCGGCCGAGCATGTTGCGCGCCATGGCGTGGCCTTGTTCGGCGGCGATGCCGAACCAGGTGCGCGCCAATGCCGGGTCGCGCTCTATGCCCTGGCCGTCGAGGAGGATCTGCCCCAGCAGCGCCTGGGCTTCCGGCGCCCCCTGGCGGGCGGCGGCGAGCAGGCTGCGGGCGACGTCACGGGGTTCGCCGGCCAGGCGCTCGCGCAGGGCCTGGGCGTCCAGGGTCTCCTGGCGGCGCAGGACGAAGGCCATGCTCAGAGCTCCGCCCAGCGGCGCAGCAGGTTGTGGTAGTTACCGGTCAGCTGCACCAGTGCGGGGTGGTCCGGTACGTCGCGGGTCAGGCTCTGGATGGCCTGGTCCATCTCGTAGAGCAGGGTGCGCTGGCCGTCGTCGCGGACCATGCTCTGGGTCCAGAAGAACGAGGCGATGCGCGCGCCACGGGTCACCGGCTCGACCTTGTGCAGGCTGTGGGATGGGTAGATGACCAGGTCGCCGGCGGCGAACTTCACCCGTTGGGTGCCGTAGGTGTCCTGGATCACCAGTTCGCCGCCGTCGTAGCTGTCCGGCTCGCTGAAGAACAGCGTCGCTGAGACGTCGGTGCGCACCTGCTCCGGGCTGCCCTGGATGCGGCGGATGGCGTTGTCGATGTGGTAGTCGAAGGTGCCACCACCCGAATAGCGGTTGAACAGCGGCGGGTAGACCTTCAGCGGCAGCACGGCGGAGACGAACAGCGGGTGGCTCCACAGGCGTTGCAGCATCGCGGCGCTGATTTCCTTCGCCAGGGGGTGGCCTTCCACCAGTTGCTCGTTGTGCTTGGCCCTCGCCGACTGATGCCCGGCGGTGATGCGGCCGTCCATCCAATCAGCCTGTTCCAGCGCCTCGCGGATGCGGGCGGCCTCGTCGGGGGTGAATACGCCGGGTATGCGCAGGAGCATGGTCATCGGCCTCCGGATGGGAAAATGGCGCGGATAGTAGTGATTTTCATTTGATACTTACAAGCGGATTCGCGAGGGCTGCCGACGACCCGTCATGACAAGTGTAAATATTGTAAAAAAGACGCAAATGAGAATTCTTGGCAATTGCTACTGTAAATATTTTGAAATAGATTCCGCGACCTCTGAAATCCCTGGGGAGGGAAAACGATGTCGCGTCAGCTGCTCGAGTCCACTGTTTCTGCCCAGCGCCTGCTGGCTTCCGCCATCGGCGTCGCCCTGTCGGCCGCCTCCATGGCGCCGGTCGTCCATGCCGCACAGCCGGAAAAGAAGGACGGCGAGAAGGATGGCGTGATTTCCCTCGATGCCACCTCGGTGGTGGGCGAGCAGATCGAGAGCGAGGACTACCAGGTCCAGCGTTCCGCCTCGCAGAAATACACCGCGCCGCTGGTGGACACCCCGCGCTCGGTCACCGTGATTCCGCAGCAGGTGATCAAGAACACCGGCGCGCTGTCCCTGCAGGATGCCCTGCGCACCGTTCCCGGCATCACCATGGGCGCGGGCGAGGGGGGCAACCCCCAGGGCGACCGCCCCTTCATCCGGGGCTTCGATGCCCAGTCCGATACCTATCTGGACGGCGTGCGTGACACCGGCGCACAGACCCGCGAGATCTTCGCCATCGAGTCAGTGGAAGTGAGCAAGGGCCCGAACTCTTCCTTCGGCGGCCGCGGCTCGGCCGGCGGCAGCCTCAACCTGGTGACCAAGAAGGCGCACCTGGGCGACTCCATCGACGGCGGCTTCACCTGGGGCTCCGACCAGACCCAGCGCTACACCGCCGACATCAACCAGCAGTTCCTCGACACTGCGGCGTTCCGCCTCAACCTGATGAGCCACGAAAGCAACGTCGCCGGCCGTGACAAGGTCAACTACGACCGTTGGGGCGTCGCGCCCTCGCTGGCCTTCGGCCTGGGCACCGACACCCGGCTGAACCTCGATTTCTACCACATGGAAAGCAACGACCTGCCGGACTCGGGTATTCCCTATGGCTACTCGGTGGGTACCACCCACACTGCGGCCAGCCCCGACAAGCCGGTCGACGGCGGCGACAGCAGCAACTTCTATGGCCTGACCAACCGTGACTTCCGCAAGACCCGGGCGGACATCGCCACCATCGCCATCGAGCACGACCTGACCGACTCGCTGACCATCAAGAACACCCTGCGCCATGGCAACAGCATGCAGGACTACATCCTGACCCAGCCGGACGACAGCAAAGGCAACGTGCGCAATGGCAACGTATGGCGCCGCGCCAACACCCGTGTGGGCAACACCGCCACCACCACCAACCAGACCGACCTGTTCGGTGACTTCCAACTGGCGGGCTTCAAGAACAGCTTCTCCACGGGCATCGAACTGTCCCGCGAGGAGTCCGATCGTTCCACCTACACAGTGGCCAACTCGGTAGGCACCGGTAACCTCAACTGCCCGACCACTGGCGCGAGCACCGGTTACAACTGCACCTCCCTGGGCAACCCCAATCCGGATGACCCCTGGGCCGGAAGCGTGGCGCGCGACTATTCAGGAACCGTCACAACGGGTGACACCCGCGCGATCTACGCGTTCGACAGCATCGAGCTGGACCCGCAGTGGATCCTCAACCTGGGCCTGCGCTACGACAGCTTCGAGACCGATGCCAAGACCAAGGCGGCCTCGGGTGCCACTACCTTCAAGGCGTCCGACAAGTCCGAGTTCGTCAACTACCAGGTGGGCCTGGTGTGGAAGCCGGCCAGCAACGGCAGCATCTACGCCTCCTACGCCACCTCCGCGACCCCGCCGGGCGCCATGCTCGGCGAGGGCACCGAGGGCAACGGCCTGCCGACGTCCGTGGGCACTCCGACCAGCATCGTCAGCGACCTGGAGCCGGAAGAGACCGTCAACTACGAGCTGGGCACCAAGTGGGACCTGCTGGATGAGCGCCTGTCGCTGACCGCTGCGATCTTCCGTACGGAGAAAGAGAACACCCGCATCCTGGTGAGCAACTACACCTACGAGAACGCCGGCAAGACCCGTGTCGACGGCTTCGAGCTGAGCGCCAGCGGCAAGCTGACCGACAAGTGGCAGGTGTTCGCCGGCTACAGCTACCTGGACAGCGAACTGGTCGACCCGGGCGCGGTGGGCAACCGTACCGGTGTGGTCACCAGCATCACCAACGCCGCCAAGGGCAACGAGATGCCCAACACGCCGAAGAACAGCTTCAGCCTGTGGACCACTTACCAGGTCCTGCCGCAGCTGACCGTCGGCGGTGGCGCCTTCTATGTGGACGACGTGTTCGGCGACAACAACAACTCCGTGTACGCCCCGTCCTACTGGCGCTACGACGCGATGGTCGCCTACAAGCTGACGAAGAACGTCGACCTGCAGCTGAACGTGCAGAACCTCACCGACGAGACCTACTACGACAAGGCCTACTCCAGCCACTTCGCCAACCAGGCGGCGAGTCGCACGGCACTGCTGAGCACCAACTTCCACTTCTGACCGGTGCGGCCCTGGCCGCTCCTTCAGCCAACGAAGCCCCGGCCGCACCCGCTGCCGGGGCTTCGTCGTTCAGCGGCCTCTATATAGAAGAGGGCAAGCGATGCGTCGGCCATAGCCGCTGGTTCCATGCTTATAGCCTCATGGCATAACGCGATACGTTCCTGCGATATGGCCTCCGCCGGTTTGCCGGTATCATGTGCACCCCCTGCGTCTGGATTGCGAACCTCGCCATGACCCTGCAGTACCCAACCATCGCCGACTGCATCGGCAACACTCCGCTGGTGCGCCTGCAGCGCCTGGGCGGAGATACCAGCAATACCCTCCTGGTCAAGCTCGAAGGCAACAACCCCGCGGGTTCCGTGAAGGACCGCCCGGCCCTGTCGATGATCACCCGCGCCGAACTGCGCGGCGCCATCCAGCCCGGCGACACCCTGATCGAGGCGACCTCGGGCAACACCGGCATCGCGCTGGCCATGGCAGCGGCGATTAAGGGCTACAAGATGGTCCTGATCATGCCGGACAACATGAGTGCCGAGCGCAAGGCCGCCATGACCGCCTACGGCGCCGAGCTGATCATCGTCACCAAGGAAGAGGGCATGGAAGGCGCCCGCGACCTGGCCGAGCGCATGCAGGCCGAAGGCCGCGGCAAGGTCCTGGACCAGTTCGCCAACGGCGACAACCCCGAGGCCCATTACGTGGGCACCGGCCCCGAGATCTGGCGCCAGACCCAGGGCAGCATCACCCACTTCATCAGTTCCATGGGCACCACCGGCACCATCATGGGCACCTCGCGCTACCTCAAGGAGCAGAACCCCGAGATCCAGATCGTCGGCCTGCAACCCCAGGAAGGCTCGGCCATTCCCGGCATCCGCCGCTGGCCCGAGGAATACCTGCCGAAGATCTACCAGGCCGATCGCGTCGACCGCGTCGTCGACATGGCCCAGGTCGAAGCGGAGCAGACCATGCGCCGCCTGGCCCGCGAGGAAGGCATCTTCTGCGGCGTCTCCTCCGGCGGTTCGGTGGCGGCCATGCTGCGCCTGTCCCGCGAAGTGGAGAACGCGGTGATGGTGGCGATCATCTGCGATCGCGGCGACCGCTACCTGTCCACCGGCGTGTACGACCCGATCCCGTGAAACTCGTCATTCCCCGTCCCGATGGCTGCGCAGGCCGTTACTCGCTGCGCGCCTATCGCATTCACCTGCACCCCGTGAGCGGCAATGGCCGGGGCATCGCCCTGGGCGCCGCTCCGGCCGTTTCCCGTTATGCGCCGTCGGTTTTGCTGCAGCGCCCCTGGTTCCTGCCCAAGAGTGTGAAAGATGGCCAAGCGTAGTGGTGGCCTGCGGTTCCAGCCCAGTGGCGGCTCGCGCCCGGCGCAGCAGGTGCCCACCGGCAAGAAGCAGCGCCTGGCCATCGAGCGCCTGGCCAACGATGGCCGCGGCATCGCCTTTGTCGACGGACGCACCTGGTTCGTTTCCGGCGCGCTGCCGGGCGAAGAGGTGGAGAGCCGTGTGCTCGGTGCCCGCGCCCAGATAGTCGAAGCCCGTGCGGAGAAGGTGCTGGTCGCCAGCCCGCTGCGCCGCGTCGAGCCTTGTGCCCACGCCGGCCAGTGCGGCGGTTGCACCCTGCAGCACCTGCCCCATGCCGAGCAGCTTGCCCTGAAACAGCGCACGTTGGCCGAACAGCTGGCGCGCTTCGCCGGGCTCGAGCCCGAAGCCTGGGCCGCGCCGCTGGTGGGGCCCGAGTTGGGCTACCGCCGCCGCGCGCGCATTGCTGTGCGCTGGGACGCCAAGGCCGCGCGCCTGGATGTGGGCTTCCGCGCCGCCGCCAGCCAGTCGATCGTCGGCATCGACGATTGCGCCGTGCTGGTACAGCCCTTGCAGTCCATCGTCCGTGCGTTACCGCAACTGCTGCGCAGCCTGGAAAGGCCGCAAGCCCTCGGTCATGTCGAGCTCTTTCACGGCAATGCCTCGTCGCTGCTGCTGCGCCATACCCAGCCCCTGGGTGAGGCGGACCTGCAGCGTCTGCGTCATTTCTGCGCCGAACACCAGGCCCAGCTGTGGCTCCACGGTGCGGGCGAACCGCAGCCGGACGATGCCGCCGCGCGCCTGGGTTACCGTTTGGAACAATGGGGTCTGGAGCTGGAATACCGACCGGGGGATTTCGTCCAGGTCAACGCCGCGGTCAACGAAGCGATGGTCGCCCAGGCGCTAGACTGGTTGGCACCACAGGCTTCCGAGCGGGTGCTGGACCTGTTCTGCGGGCTCGGCAATTTCGCCCTGCCACTGGCGCGCCAGGCGCGCGAAGTGGTGGCGGTGGAAGGTGTGGACGTCATGGTCCAACGCGCCCGCGGCAATGCTGTAACCAATGGTTTGGAGAATGCGCACTTTTTCCAGGCCGACTTGTCGAAGCCGCTGGCCGAGGCCCGTTGGGCTGCCCAGGGCTTCGATGCGGTACTGCTGGACCCGCCGCGCGATGGCGCGTTTGAGATCGCCCGTCACCTTGGCGAGCTCGGCGCGAAACGCGTGGTGTATGTGTCTTGCAACCCGGCGACGCTGGCACGTGACAGTGCCGAGCTGGTCCGACAGGGTTATCGGCTCAGGAGAGCCGGCATCCTCGACATGTTTCCGCAGACGGCCCATGTCGAGGCCATGGCGTTATTCGAGGCGGGCTAGGATGCTCGCGTAATCCGACTGGCCCAGAGAGGCTGGCGAACATTCGGCGTGACGGGCGTACGTCGTAGGGAAGGTAAGGCAAGATGGTACAGGTCAGAGCGCAACAGCCGGTCAATACCGACGGCAGTATCAACCTCGAGGCGTGGCTGGACCATGTCCTCAGTCTCGATCCGGTGCTGGACCGCGAGGTGCTGAAAAAGGCCTGCGAATTCGCCCGGGACTCCGAGCAGCAGGCCAATGCCGCACAGAACCTCTGGGCCGAAGGCACCTCGAGTTTCCAGACCGGCCTGGAGATCGCCGAGATCCTCGCTGATCTCAAGCTGGACCAGGAATCCCTGGTGGCTGCGGTCATCTACCGTGGCGTGCGCGAGGGCAAGATCCCGCTCCCCGAGGTCAACCAGCGCTTCGGCCCGGTGGTGGCCAAGCTGATCGAGGGCGTGCTGCGCATGGCCGCCATCAGCGCCAGCCTCAGCCCGCGCCAGTCCCTGGTGCTGGGCACCCAGGCCCAGGTGGAGAACCTGCGCAAAATGCTGGTGGCCATGGTCGACGACGTGCGCGTTGCCCTGATCAAGCTGGCCGAGCGGACCTGCGCCATCCGCGAGGTGAAGAACGCCGACGACGAGAAGCGCCACCGCGTCGCCCGCGAAGTCTTCGACATCTACGCGCCCCTGGCCCATCGGCTGGGCATCGGCCATATCAAGTGGGAGCTGGAAGACCTGTCCTTCCGCTACCTGGAGCCGGACCAGTACAAGCAGATCGCCAAGCTGCTGCATGAGCGCCGCCTGGATCGCGAGCAGTACATCGCCGATGTGATGAACCAGCTGCGCGAGGAGCTGGCCGCGACCGGCATCCGCTCCGATATCAGCGGGCGTGCCAAGCACATCTATTCCATCTGGCGGAAGATGCAGCGCAAGGGCCTGCAGTTCAGCCAGATCTACGACGTGCGTGCCGTGCGCGTGCTGGTGCCGGAGGTGCGTGATTGCTACACCGCGCTCGGCATCGTGCACACCCTGTGGCGCCACATTCCCAAGGAATTCGACGACTACATCGCCAACCCCAAGGAGAACGGCTACCGCTCCCTACACACGGCGGTGATCGGCCCGGACGGCAAGGTGCTGGAGGTGCAGATCCGCACCCACGCCATGCACGAGGAAGCCGAGCTCGGGGTCTGCGCCCACTGGCGCTACAAGGGCACCGACGTCAAATCCAGCTCCAACCATTACGAAGAGAAGATTTCCTGGCTGCGCCAGGTGCTGGAATGGCACGAGGAACTGGGTGATATCGGCGGCCTGGCCGAGCAGCTGCGGGTGGACATCGAGCCCGACCGGGTCTACGTCTTCACCCCCGACGGCCATGCCATCGACCTGCCCAAGGGCGCGACACCGCTGGACTTCGCCTACCGCGTGCACACCGAGATCGGCCACAACTGCCGGGGCGCGAAGATCAACGGCCGCATCGTGCCGCTGAACTACAGCCTGCAGACCGGCGAGCAGGTGGAGATCATCACCGGCAAGCAGGGTTCGCCCAGCCGTGACTGGCTCAACCCCAACCTCGGCTACATCACCACCTCCCGCGCGCGGGCGAAGATCGTCCACTGGTTCAAGCTGCAGGCCCGCGACCAGAACGTCGCCGCCGGCAAGGCCATGCTCGAACGCGAGTTGGCCCGCCTGGCCCTGCCGCCTGTGGACTTCGAGAAGCTCGCCGAGAAGTGCAACCTGCGCACCGCCGAAGACATGCATGCGGCGCTGGGTGCCGGCGACCTGCGCCTGGCCCATGTGGTCAATTGCGCGCAGCAGCTGGTGGAGCCGGAACGTGGCGCCAGCGAGCAGTTGGAGCTGATTCCCCGCCGCGCGACCGGCCAGTACAAGCCGGGCAAGCGTGGCGACATCCAGATCCAGGGCGTGGGCAACCTGATGACCCAGATGGCGGGCTGCTGCCAGCCGCTGCCGGGCGACCCCATCGTCGGCTACATCACCCTCGGGCGTGGCGTCAGCATCCACCGCCAGGATTGCGCCTCGGCCTTGCAACTGGCCGGCCGCGAGCCGGAGCGGATGATCCAGGTCAGCTGGGGGCCGGTGCCGGTGCAGACCTACCCGGTGGACATCGTCATCCGTGCCTATGACCGTTCCGGCCTGCTGCGCGACGTCTCCCAGGTGCTGCTCAACGAGCGCATCAACGTGCTGGCGGTGAACACCCGCTCGAACAAGGAAGACAACACCGCGTCCATGCTGCTGACCATCGAGATTCCCGGGCTGGATGCGCTGGGGCGCCTGCTGGCCAGGATCTCGCAGCTGCCCAATATTATCGAAGCCCGCCGTAACCGCGCTGCCTGAACTACTGCGCTCGGTCTGGCGTTGTTGGAACGGGGTCAGAAAATGCTCATTGGCAATAGCCAACTCCGCTTTTCTGGCCCCATTCCGCCTAGCCAGTCCTTCGCTCGTCACGCTCAGAGCACCTTGGGCATTCACAGGATTCCGCCATGTACCGACTCGACGACCTGCTGCACCTGATGGCCCGGCTGCGTGACCCGCAGTACGGTTGCCCCTGGGACCTGAAGCAGGACTACGCGACCATCGTCCCGCACACCATCGAGGAAGCCTACGAGGTGGCCGATGCCATCGAGCGCAGCGACTTCGAGCAGTTGCCGGGCGAGCTGGGTGACCTGCTGTTCCAGGTCGTCTACTACAGCCAGCTGGCGCGGGAGGAGGGCCGTTTCGAGTTCGCCACCGTGGTCGACGCCATCACCCGCAAGCTGGTGCGCCGCCATCCCCATGTGTTCCCCGATGGCGACCTGTACGGCGCGCCGGACATGGCGCGCCTGGAAGAGGCCGCCATCAAGCAGCGCTGGGAGGAGATCAAGGCCGAGGAGCGCGCCGAGAAGGCCGCCGCGCCGGAGCAACTGTCCCTGCTGGACGATGTGCCCGCCGTGCTGCCGGCCCTGAGCCGCGCGGCCAAGCTGCAGAAGCGTGCGGCCCAGGTCGGCTTCGACTGGCCCGAGGCGCTGCCGGTGGTGGACAAGGTGCGCGAGGAGCTGGACGAGGTGCTGGAGGCGATGGCCGACAACGACCCCGCCGCCGTCGCCGATGAGATCGGCGACCTGCTGTTCGTGGTGGTGAACCTGGCGCGCCATCTCAAGGTGGACCCGGAAACCGCCTTGCGTGGAGCCAACGGTAAATTCGAGCGGCGCTTCCGATTCATCGAACAGGCATTGCGTGAAGCGGGTCGTCCCATTGAAGATTGCACCCTGGACGAACTGGATGCCCTGTGGGGCGAAGCCAAGAAACAGGAAAAAGCCGCCCTTGGCTGCTAAGCAGAGAGACTGAATTACCCATGAGCCTTTCCCTCCGTGACCAACTGCTGAAAGCCGGGCTGGTCAATGAAAAGCAGGTCAAGCAGGCCGGCAAGCAACAGCAGAAGCAACAGCGCCTGGAGAAGAAGAACCAGGTCGAGAAGGATGACAGCCAGCGCCAGGCCGCTCTTCAGGCACAGGCCGAGAAGGTCGCCCGTGACCAGGAACTGAACCGCCAGCAGCAGGAAAAGGCCGAGCAGAAGGCCCGCTCGGCGCAGATCAAGCAGCTCATCGACAGCTCGCGCCTGCCCAAGCTGACCACCGAGGACTACTACAACTTCGTCGACGACAAGAAGGTCAAGCGCATCGCCGTCAACGACATGGTCCGCGACAAGCTGAGCCGTGGCTCCCTGGCCATCGTCCAGCATGGCGGCGGCTACGAGATCATCCCCCGCGATGCTGCGCTGCGTATCCAGGAGCGCGACCCGCGCCGCATCCTGCTGCTCAACACCCCCACCGAAGAAGCCGATGCGGACGATCCCTACGCCGCGTACAAGGTGCCGGACGACCTGATGTGGTGAGTGCGGTGCAGGCATGAAGAGAGCCGGGCGATGCCCGGCTTTTTCATGGGCGTTTGGCGGTGACGGTAGGGCGGGTGAAACCCGCGTAACCCGGTGCCCGCTGCTTGTCGGGTTGCACCCGACCTACAAGGAGTTGGGGCGGTGCAGCCTGTAGCCCGGGCTTCAGCCCGGGGCGTGGAGGCGTCAGCAGATCTGGTTGCCCAGCAGCACCCGGCCGAAGCTGGCGCCTTCGGTCAGCGGGGTGATGGCGGTGATGTGGTCCAGGCGCAGGCGCTCGGGGCCGGCCTCGCCCTGGACGAGGAAGAACTCTTCCTTCGCCGGTGTGGTCTCGGTGTTCACCGCGCGGGCTTCCAGGCTGGCGCCGTCGTCCAGCTCGATCAGCAACTGGTAGCGGTGCAGGCAGGCGATCTCGATGAAGTCATAGAGTTCGCAGGACAGGGGCAGGTAGTGGCTCATCTCGGTCTCCTCGGGCGGGAGTCTCGATCCAGGGTTGCCGATCATCCTATACCCGTGGAGGCGTGCTGCCAGCCCACCTTTGTAAGGGCATGAAAAAGCCGGGCAATGGCCCGGCTTCTCGGCAACGCTGGCGCCTTACTGGGCGCCTTACTGGGCGCCTTCGACCTTGCGGCCGTCGACCGTGCCGTCCTTGAGCATGATCTGGTATTCCTTGCCGTCCTTCTCCACCTGGTTCAGGCGCACCAGCAGGTAGCCCCAGTCCTTGGCGAACCAGAGGGTGGTCTTGCGGTTGCTCTGGGTGGGGTCGCGCACGCGCTCGACCTTGATGGCATCGACCGTACCGGCCTTGGTCTCGACCTTCTCCTCGCCGAGGACGCGGAAGTCATAGGTCTCGACCTCGTCGCCGTCGATCACCTGGTAGCTCATGCTCTTCTTGCCGGCGGCGACATCGTGCTGCAGCACCAACTGGTAGGTGGACTTGTCCACCAGGCCACGGTTCAGGGGCACGCGCACCTGGTCGCCGCGATCGCTGCCGATCACCTGCTTCTGGCTCCAGTCGAAGTCCAGTTCGATCTGCTTGCTCTTGCCCAGGCCGCTGCGGTTGAAGCGGTAGGTCTGGGGCAGGAAGGCGTTGTTTTCCAGGCGGAATACGCTGGTTTCAGTCAGGCTGGCCACCAGCATGGAGGCCTCGAAATCCAGCTGCCAGCGGCCGTCGTCCAGCTTCTTCAGGCTGCGGCCGGCGGTGCCGCTGATGGGCATCGTCTTCCAGTCGGCGGTGTAGCTGG
Organism: Pseudomonas sp. zfem005; assembly: GCF_032621735.1. Classification (NCBI taxonomy): domain Bacteria; kingdom Pseudomonadati; phylum Pseudomonadota; class Gammaproteobacteria; order Pseudomonadales; family Pseudomonadaceae; genus Pseudomonas; species Pseudomonas sp. zfem005. The sequence continues at coordinate 52,957 of NZ_JAVYJE010000007.1, forward strand.
CCTCGAAGGGTTTCAGCTCGGCCGCGGTGACCGGCAAGGTGAACAGGGCGAGGAGCAACAACAGGGCACGACGCATCGGCAAAATCTCCTAGTTACGCAGTTGCTGCCCGCAGGGGGGCAGCGCTTGGCCATCCAGTAGCGCGCCTTGCTCGCCCAGGCTCAGGCGACCTTCGGCGAACCAGCGCATGGCCAGCGGGTAGATACGGTGTTCCTGCACATGCACCCGTCTGGCCAGGCTTTCCGGTGTGTCATCAGACTCTACCGGGATTACCGCCTGTACGACCAGAGGGCCCCCATCGAGTTCCTCGGTGACGAAGTGCACGCTGCAGCCATGCTCGGCATCACCGGCTTCCAGCGCGCGCTGGTGGGTGTGCAGGCCCTTGTGCAGGGGCAGCAGGGACGGGTGGATATTGAGCAGGCGGCCCTGGTAGTGACGTACGAAACCAGGGGTGAGGATGCGCATGAAGCCGGCCAGCAGCACCAGGCGCGGGGAATAAGCGTCGATGGCTGCGACCAGTGCCGCATCGAAGGCCTCGCGGCCTTCGTACTGCTTGTGGTCGAGCACCTGGGTGGCGATCCCCGCCTGGCGGGCGCGCTCCAGCCCGTAGGCATCGGCGCGGTTGGAAATCACCGCGCGGATGCGTGCCGGGCTGTCGGCTGTGGAGCTGCTGTCGATCAGGGCCTGGAGGTTGCTGCCGGAACCGGAGATCAGCACCACCACATCACAGCGGTCGGACATCAGTGGCTTTTCAGGTTGTTCAGGACGACGCGTTCGCTGCCTTCGACGCCAGCGGCGATCTGGCCGATGACCCAGGGTTGCTCGCCAGCGGCGCGCAGGGTTTCCAGGGCCACGTCGACCTGCTCGGGGGCGATGCAGATGACCATGCCGACGCCGCAGTTGAGTACTCGGTGCATCTCGTGCTCATCGACGTTGCCTTTTTCCTGCAGCCAGTCGAACACGGCCGGACGCTGCCAGCTGGCGACGTCGATCACCGCCTGGGCGCCTTCGGGCAGCACGCGCGGGATGTTCTCGGTGAGGCCACCGCCGGTGATGTGGGCCATGGCCTTCACCGCGCCGGTGTCCTTGATCAGCTTGAGCAGCGGCTTGACGTAGATGCGGGTCGGCGCCATCAGCAGGTCGGCCAGTGGCTTGCCGTCGAGTTGCACGCTCTCGATGTCGGCGCCGCTGACTTCGATGATCTTGCGGATCAGCGAGTAGCCGTTGGAGTGCGGGCCGGAGGAGGGCAGGGCGATCAGGGTGTCACCGGTGGCGACCTTGGAGCCGTCGATGATTTCGGCCTTTTCCACGACGCCGACGCAGAAGCCGGCCAGGTCGTAGTCTTCGCCTTCGTACATGCCGGGCATCTCGGCGGTCTCGCCGCCTACCAGGGAGCAGCCGGCCAGTTCGCAACCGGCACCGATGCCGGTGACCACGGTGGCAGCCACGTCGACGTTGAGCTTGCCGGTGGCGTAGTAGTCGAGGAAGAACAGCGGCTCGGCGCCGCAGACCACCAGGTCGTTCACGCACATGGCGACCAGGTCCTGGCCGATGCTGTCGTGCTTGTTCAGGTTCAGCGCCAGGCGCAGCTTGGTGCCGACGCCGTCGGTGCCGGAGACCAGCACGGGCTGCTTGTAGCCAGCCGGGATTTCGCAGAGGGCGCCGAAGCCACCCAGGCCGCCCATCACTTCAGGGCGCGCGGTGCGCTTGGCCACGCCTTTGATGCGTTCGACCAGGGCTTCGCCTGCGTCGATGTCCACACCGGCGTCCTTGTAGCTCAGGGAGGGTTGCTTGCTCATAAATCCAGGCCTATAGGGGAAATTCGAGGATCAACCGGCAAGTCTGGCTGCCGGTTTGCGAAGGCGCGCGATTTTATCAGGCTTGGCCCATAGCAGCCATCGGCAGCGGTCGGCGTTGGCGAAAAGCGTTCAAATAAGTGCTCGCCCGGCCCCCGGCCCGTTGCCCGTGAGGTTGGGCCTGTTTAAGGTATAGCCCTTCACTCGCGGCCAGCCGCCGCCCAACAGAATGTCGAGAGTCTTCAATGCGCCTGATCGCCCGCCTGCTCATGGTCTGCCTGCCGTTGTCCAGCCTGCCGGCCTTCGCCGAAACGGTCAGCGGCCTCTACCAGGTGCGCGAGCCCGTGGCTTCGCAGCAGCCGGCGGACCGTGACCAGGCCCTGAACCGCGCGCTGGAGACCCTGGTGATCCGCCTGGCCGGCGATGCCAAGGCGTTGGACAACCCGGCCCTGGCCGAGGCGCGCAAGAACCCGCAGCAATTGATCAGCCAGTTCGGCTACGAAGGCCAGTCCCTGCTGGTGGATTTCGACCCCGTGACCACCGAGCGCACCCTGCGTCAGGCCGGCGTACCGCTGTGGGGCGCCAACCGCCCAGCGATCCTTGGCTGGTGGCTGAACCAGAGCAGCGAAGGGGCCAGCCTGGTGGGCGATGCCCAGGAAGCCGCCAAGCCGCTGCGTGATGCCGCCCAACACCGCGGCCTGCCCCTGCGCCTGCCGCTGGCCGACCTCAGCGAGCAACTGGTGGCCACCCCGGAAGCCCTGGTGGCGACCGACCCCGAGGCACTGCGCCCGGCCTCCGAACGTTATTCCGCCGATGCCTTGCTCGCCGTGCTGGCCAGCGAAGCCGATGGCAAGTGGAAGGCGCAATGGCACCTGTGGCTGGGTGACAACCGCGACCAGGGCACCCTGGAAGCTGCTAACCAGGGCGCCCTGGCCGACGCCGTGCTGCTCGCCGTGAGCCAGCGCCTGGCGCCGCGTTTCGTGGTGGCGGCGGGTGTCGGCCAGAGCCAGATCCTGGAAGTGAAGGGCGCTGACCTTGCGCGCTACGCCGAACTGTCCCGCGCGCTGGAGCCGTTCGGCGCCCGCCTGGTGCAGGTCGAAGGCGATCTGTTGCGCTACCAGGTCAACGCCAGCAGCGAACAACTGCGTGCCCAACTGGCACTGAACGGTTTGCAGGAGTCGCCCGCCGAGGCCGCTCCGGTGGATGCCGGCCAGGCTCCGGCCACCCCGGGCGCTGCCCCTGCGCCGCAGGTGCAGCCGCGTGACCCGGTATTGCGATTCCACTGGTGAGGGCCCGGACGGCCACTCCCGTAACTCAAGGCTGAGGATTTCCCATGACCGATTCGCGTCGCTGGCTCTGGCTGGGGGGCGTCCTGCTTCTTTGCTGGCTGCTGTATCAGCTGCACCCCATTCTTTCCCCGTTCCTGGTGGGCATGCTGCTGGCCTACCTGGGCGACCCGCTGGTGGACCGGCTGGAGCGCCTGGGCCTGTCGCGCACCTGGGGCGTGGTGGCGGTATTCACCCTGTTCAGCCTGATCCTCCTGGCGTTGCTGCTGGTCCTCGTGCCCATGCTGGGTCGCCAGTTGGTGCGCCTCTATGAGCTGGCGCCGCAGATGCTCGACTGGCTGCAGAACAGCGCGCTGCCCTGGGTCCAGGCCAAGCTGGGGCTGCCCCAGGGCTTCTGGCGTTTCGACAAGCTCAAGGAAGTGATCAGCGGCCACCTAGGCCAGACCACCGATGTGGTCGGCGTGCTACTGGCCAGCGCCACCGCATCCGGGCTGGCGCTGGTGGGCTGGATCGGCAACCTGCTGCTGATCCCGGTGGTCGGCTTCTACCTGCTGCGTGACTGGGACCTGATGATGGCCAAGCTGCGCGGCCTGTTGCCACGCAACCGCGAGGGGTTGGTGCTGAAGCTGACGGGCGAATGCCATGAAGTGCTGGGTGCCTTCATTCGCGGCCAGCTGCTGGTGATGCTGGCGCTGGGCGTCATCTACTCCGTCGGGCTCATGGCCATCGGGCTGGACCTCGGCCTGCTGATCGGCCTGCTCGCCGGGCTGGCCAGCATCGTTCCCTACATGGGCTTCGTGGTCGGTTTCGGCTCTGCCGTGGCGGCCGCGCTGTTCCAGTTCGGCGGCTTCGATCTGTACCCGCTGATCGGCGTCGCGGTGGTGTTCGGCATCGGCCAATTGCTCGAAGGCATGCTGCTGACGCCGCTGCTGGTGGGCGATCGCATCGGCCTACATCCGGTGGCGGTGATCTTCGCCATACTCGCTGGTGGCCAGTTGTTTGGCTTCACCGGCGTGCTGCTGGCGCTGCCTGTTGCAGCGGTGATCATGGTTTTGCTGCGTCATGCTCATGATTTATATAAACTTTCCCAACTTTACGGAGAGACCGGCAGCGGTTCCGACGAACCCAGCGATTCGGCATGAAACCCATTCAGCTTCCCCTCGGCATTCGCCTGCGTGACGACGCGACCTTTGCCAACTACTACCCCGGCGCCAACGCCGCGGCGCTCGGCTATGTCGAGCGCCTCTGCGAGGCCGATGCCGGCTGGACCGAAAGCCTGATCTACCTGTGGGGCGGGGAGGGTGTTGGGCGCAGCCACTTGCAGCAGGCGGCGTGCCTGCGCTTCGAGCAGCGTGGCGAGCAGGCGGTCTATCTGCCCCTGGCGGAGCTGGCGCAATACGGGACGGCGATCCTCGACAACCTTGAGCAGTGCGAGCTGGTCTGCCTCGATGACCTCGACGCGGTCGTCGGTCGCGCGGATTGGGAAGAGGCGCTGTTCCACCTGTTCAACCGCCTGCGCGATTCCGGCCGCAAGCTGCTGCTGGCGGCCAATACCGCGCCGCGCGGGTTGCCGGTGAAGCTGCCGGATTTGAAATCACGCCTGACCCTGGCGCTGATCTTCCAGCTGCAGTCGCTGTCCGACGAGGACAAGCTGCGCGCCCTGCAACTGCGCGCCTCGCGCCGTGGCCTGCACCTGACCGACGAGGTCGGGCGTTTCATCCTCACCCGCGGGTCACGCAGCATGAGCGCCCTGTTCGAATTGCTCGAACGTCTCGATCAGGCCTCCCTGCAGGCCCAGCGCAAGCTCACCATTCCCTTCCTCAAGGAAACCCTGGGCTGGTGAGCCCGGCGCGGCTCACGGCCGCGCCGTTTTGCATTTCCCTTCAGCTTTCCCCGGCCAGCTTGCGGTTGTACTGGAAGCGCCAGCGCGTGTAGAGCAGCGCGGCGCAGAACAGCAGCAGGCTGAGCCCGCCCATCAGCCAGCCGAACAGTGCGCGGTTCGGGTCGGTGGCCGCCAGCACGCCCTGGATGAAGTACAGGTTGATCACGAAGCAGGCCCAGGCATGGGCGCGGGCGTTGCCGAGGACCATGCCCGGCGCCAGCAGCGCCAGCGGCAGCAGCTCGATGCTCAGCACCACCCAGGGGCGGGCGCCGTTGAGTTCGGCGTAGACCAGGGTCCAGACCACCAGCAGCAGGGCCAGGCCGAAGAAGGCGAACAGGCTCAGGGCGCGGCTGATGGCCAGGCGCGGGGCAAGCCAGCTCAGTTCGGGGAGGATCTTGGGTTGCTTAGCCACGGGGGTTCTCCAGGCGGATCGCAGTCGTCGCCAGGCGTTGGCCCAGGGCGCGGCAAAGGGTGATTTCCTGTTCGTCGAGGGCGCGCTTGCCGTCGGCTCCGGCGTAGTGGCTGGGGCCGTAGGGCGTGCCGCCACCGCTGGTGGAAAGCAGGGCAGGCTCACTGTAGGGCAGGCCGGTGATCAGCATGCCGTGGTGCAGCAGCGGCAGCAGCATGGACAGCAGGGTGCTTTCCTGGCCGCCGTGCAGGCTGGCGGTGGAGGTGAAGACGCCAGCGGGTTTGCCCACCAGTTCACCGCTGAGCCAGAGGCTGCTGGTGCCGTCGAGGAAGTATTTGAGCGCGGCGGCCATGTTGCCGAAGCGGGTCGGGCTGCCGAGGGCCAGGCCGGCGCAGTTCTTCAGGTCGTCGAGGCTGGCGTAGAGCGGGCCGTCGGCGGGAATGTCGCTGGCGACCGCCTCGCATTCGGTGGAGACGGCGGGCACGGTACGCAGGCGCGCCTCCATGCCACCCAGTTCCACGCCCCGGGCGATCTGTCGGGCCATCTGCTCGGTGGCGCCATGGCGGCTGTAGTAGAGAACCAGGATGTAGGGCGCGCTCAAGGCAGGATCTCCAGGATCTTCTCCGGCGGGCGACCGATCACGGCCTTGTCGCCCACCACCAGGATGGGGCGCTCGATCAGCTTGGGGTGAGCGCTCATGGCGGCGACCAGTGCGGCGTCATCGAGGCCGGCGTCGTCCAGGCCGAGGCTCTTGTATTCGTCCTCGCCGGTGCGCAGCAGTTGGCGCGCGCCGATGCCGAGGCGGCTGAGCAGGGTTTCGATTTCGGCGACGCTGGGTGGGGTTTCCAGGTAGCGCACGACATGCGGTACGAGGCCGCGTGCTTCGAGCAGTTCCAGGGCGCCGCGTGATTTCGAGCAGCGGGGATTGTGATACAGCGTCATTTCGGTCATGGCGGGGGTCGCAAGGCCTTGTGGGAGGCGGCTATTCTAACCGCGTCCGGGCGCAGGTCTGAACCTTGCGTGTCGAGTCGGCCAGCGGACAGGGCACCCAGCAACTAAGGAGATGGAATGCGCCAACGCATCAAAGACGTGGAAGAGTTCTGGCGCTTCCTGTTGCATCGCTTTCTCAGTGACCACGGCATGAACAGCGCAGCCGCGCTGACCTATACCAGCCTGTTTGCGGTGGTGCCGATCATGACCGTGACCTTCACCATGCTCTCGGCGATTCCGGCCTTCCAGGGCATGGGCGAGCAGATCCAGCGCTTCATTTTTCATAACTTCGTGCCCTCAAGTGGCGAGGCGGTGCAGGAGTACCTGCAAGGCTTCACCCTGCAGGCCCGGCACCTGACCTGGGTGGGCGTGGCGCTGCTGGCGGTGACCGCCTTCACCATGCTGGTGACCATCGAGAAGGCGTTCAACACCATCTGGCGGGTGCGCCAGCCGCGCCGGGGCGTTTCCAGCTTCCTGCTGTACTGGGCGATCCTCAGCCTGGGGCCGCTGCTGCTGGGCACGGGCTTCGCGGTGAGCACCTACATCACCTCGCTGTCGCTGCTTTCCAGCCTCAACGAGATTGCCGGTACCCGCATCCTGCTGGGCTTCACGCCGCTGCTGTTCAACGTCGCGGCCTTCACCTTGCTGTATGCGGCGGTGCCCAATGCCCGGGTGCCGATCCGCCATGCGCTGATCGGTGGCGCCTTCACGGCCCTGCTGTTCGAGTCCGCCAAGGCGCTGTTCGGGCTCTATGTGAGCTTTTTCCCGGGGTACCAGTTGATCTACGGCGCCTTCGCTACCGTGCCGTTGTTCCTGCTGTGGGTCTATGTGTCCTGGGTGATCGTGCTCTTCGGTGCGGAACTGGTGTGCAACCTGGCCGGTTCGCGCCATTGGCGACGTCGGCAGATGCCGCGCCTGCTGTCCCTGATGGGCATCCTGCGGGTGATGCATGACCGCCAGATCCGCGGCCTGCCGGCACGGCACCTGGATGTGCAGCGTGCCGGTTGGCTGCTGCCGGAGGACGAGTGGCTGGAGTTCATGGAGCTGCTCGAAGGCCAGCACCTGGTCTGTCGGGTGGGCGGGGGCTCCTGGGTGCTTTCCCGTGACCTGAACAGCTACAGCCTGCATCAGTTGCTCAGCCACTGTCCCTGGCCGTTGCCGCGCCCGGCGCAACTGCCGGAGCACCTCGACGAAGCCTGGTACCCGCCGCTGAAGGCTGCCCTGGAGGCCTTGCAGCAGGAGCAGCAGGCGCTGTTCGACGGCAGCCTGGCGGGCTGGTTGCGGCCTGCATCGGAGTGACAAAAAAGGGCAGTTTGCGGCATATTGCCAGCTGTCATTTCCGTCTCTACCTGGCGCCAGAGCCAGAAAGCGCGGGGAGGTGGAAAATGGCACGTTTCTGGCAATCTCAGGGAGAGTTTGCTGTCACTCTGCCATTAGGCAGGGATAAGCCAAGGAAAGAAGTGTTCTATGAGTAAGGCCAAGGGCAAAGTTGTCCATCTCCATGAGCGTGATCCGCAGGAGGCGCTCGAGCGCCTGAACCGGATCACCGGCCTGCAGTTCTCGCAATGGCCCGAATCCCTGGTTCCCCCCGCGCCCGTACCCGAAGCCCGTCGGGAAGAGGACCAGGAGCCGCCAACCCCCAGCAATGGCGCTGCTCGCGCCTGAGTGAAAATGAAAAACCCCGCGACAGGCGCGGGGTTTTCGTATTCAGCCCTTGTGGCCGATCAGGCGAGCGCCTGGCGGCTGTCCGCTCCGGCCTGCTCGACGGCCTGGACGAAGAGTTCTTCCACCAGCAGGCCTTGCACGGTGACCGCCGATTTGAGGCGCACCTGCATGTCTTCGATCTTGTGCTTCACGGGCATGCGGGCGATGCCTGAGAGCAGGATCTTGCCGTGGGCGTTGACCTTGCCGTGGTCCACCGCGACTTCGCGACGGATTTCGCCATCGCGGTAGCTGACCAGCAGCGATACCGGCAGGGTGGCTAGGCCAGGCAACTGCAGCCAGGCGGCAATATTGAATTCGGCGACCCGGCCCTCGTAGGGGGTCACGATCGGGCGTGCCGCCTCGACGATGCGGGACGGCACGGGGCCGATCAGCTTGTCTTGATTCTGGGACATTAGGGGGGTTTCCAGGCTGATAGCGGAACGTTCGTACGGTTAGTGCGGGGAATTATAGGGAGGGTGCCCGGATGAAACTGTGCGCTTCGCCGATGAGCGGCGTGACCCGTCTCGCACTTTCGCCGATCAGGCCATTTTCAGCGGATAGCGCGCGACCATGGCGGTGCTGAGGTTGGGCTCGGGCAGCGGCAGGATGGCCTGGTTGTGCACGCTGGCGAGCTGCAGCCATAGGTGTTCGCCCCCCACGAACTGATCCTTGGGCAGCCACAGGCCGTGATGCCAGCCATTTCCAGGGGCCGGGGTGCTTTGCAGCACGCCGGGGTGGGTCTGCGAGTTGGGGGCCCGGCGCAGCCAGACCGGCCGTGGCAGGCCCTTGAGGTAGCGCAGGCCGAGATGCAGGCCTTCCTGGTTGGTGTGCCGCCAGCGCACCAGTGCCAGGGTCGGCGTGCCACTGTTGAGCAGCAGGGTCAGTTGGCCTACCGGCAGTTGCGCGCCCTGGTCGGCGTGGCACAGCAGCCGGGCGCCACCGGCGCTGGAGTCGAGCATCTGCGCATCCAGGCTGGCCGGGCGTTGCGCCAGCAATTGGGCGTGGATGGCGGGCAGGCCCACCACCATGCTGCAGGAGCCTTCGTATTCGGTACGCGGATGACGTCGCTGCTGGCGGCCCAGCCAGTTCTGCCGCACACGCTCGAGCAGTTCGTGCTCGGCGCTGCTTTGCAGGGGCGCGGGTTCATGCAGGGCGATCAGCAGGGGGCCCAGTTCCAGGCGACGCAGGTAGGGGCCGGCGATGATGCTGTCGAGGCGGTCCTGGGGCACATAGGGTTGCGCCTCGGTGAGGTCGATCGTTGCACCGTCGCTATCGTCTTCCTGATCCCAGGGCAGCAGGTGCGCCAGGCCGGCCAGGGGCGCAAGGGCGCCGAACAGCAGCGTGCATTCGCCTTCGGTGAGGTGGAAGGGGTTGCTCAGGGCTAGCAGCAGCACCTGCTGGTAGAGGCCGCGCAGGGTGCTGGCGGGCACCGGGCGGAAGGCTGCGGCGACCGGCTCGTCCAGGCATTCCTGGTGCTCGCCGATCCAGAACAGCAGATGGCTGTCGCGCCACAGCGAGCCGGGCGGCTCCTGGTAGTGCTGGTAGTGGCGCATCAGCGTCTGCGCGATGAAATGCTGGGCCATGTACAGGCACCATGCCAGGTGCGGTCGGGAAGGCTGTCGACCCTGGAGTATCTGCAGCAGCAGGCGCTTGAAGCCGGCGGCCAGTTCGCTGCACAGGCGCAGGAACAGCATCGGCGGCAGGGCGCCCTGTTCATAGGCCGTGGCGTAGTGGCGGTATTCCTCGCTGAAGCTTTGCAGCGCCCGTTGCCTTTCGAGTAAGGTCACCGCACTCCGGTTCAGTCGGAACAATCGCCCGAGCACCTCCTGCAGCGCGCCATCCTGGGGCTGCAGGCGCGCTTCGGCGAGGAACTGGTTCAGGCCCGCCAGGATAGGGGTGTCCTCTTCGAGGATGTCCGGCACTTCCAGGCACAGGGCATCCAGCGTCATATCAACCCTGCGTACACGAGGATCGATTGCATGGGATCACGACTCCAGGCTGTTTTCGGGGCGCTCATTCTCATGGGTGCCGGGCTGTTGCTGGGAGGTTGTTCGGATGACGTCGGCCTCGATCAGCATGGACAGAAGGTAGCGACTGACGGCCTCGAAAACCAGTGGTTGGTGATTAATTACTGGGCGGAGTGGTGCGGGCCCTGTCGTACCGAGATTCCCGAGCTCAACGCCCTGGCCGGGCAGCTCAAGGGTGGCAGTGCGCGGGTGCTGGGCGTCAACTTCGACGGCCTGCAGGGGGCCGAGCTGGAAAAAGCTGCCCAGCAGATGGGCATCGACTTCACCGTGCTCGCCCAGGACCCGGCCGAGCGCTACAAATTGCCGCGCAGCGAGGCGCTGCCGGTGACCTATATCATTGACCCCCAGGGCCAGGTGCGTGAGCGCCTGATGGGCGAACAGACCGCTGCCGGGCTTTCCGGGCACTTGACCAGACTGAAGGAAGGAAAGTAAGCATGGCGCGCATCTGCCTGCACGGTTATGTCAGCGGCAAGGTCCAGGGCGTGTGTTTCCGCCAGTCGACCCAGGAGGAGGCGGACCGCCTCGATCTGGACGGTTGGGTGCGTAACCTTGCGGATGGTCGCGTCGAGGTGCTGTTCGAAGGCGAGGAGGGCGCGGTTCGCGAGCTGGCCGCCTGGCTCGAGCAAGGCCCGAGCGGGGCGAAGGTCGATGCGGTGGAACTGACGGAGCAACCCTTGCAGGGTATCGCCGGGTTCATCGTGCGGCGCTAGGTCAGGGGCGCACGTACCAGATGTCCTGCCAGAGCCCGACCACCTTGGCCGGGTACCAGTTCTCGCCGAGGCTGCCGTTGTAGCGGGCCAGAGCCCGGTTGATATCGCCCCGTTCCTTCTTCAGGTAGTAGCTGAGAATGGTGCAGCCGTAGCGCAGGTTGGTGGCGTTGTCGGTGAGGTTGTCCTGGGGGCGGCCCAGTTCGGCTTTCCAGAAGGGCATCACCTGCATCATTCCCTGCGCGCCTACGGATGAGATGGCGAAGCGATCGAAGCGGCTTTCAGCATGGATCAGCGCCAGTACCAGGTCAGGCCTGAGCCCGGCCTTGCTGGCTTCGTGGTGCACCAGCCTGAGCAGGTCGAGGCGCTGCGCCGGGTCGGGCACGTAGCGTTTCAGGCGGGTGGACATGTCGAGCAGCCAGACTTCGGCGTCGAAACGGTCGCCGAAGCTATCGGCCTCGGCCACCGTGTGTTGCAGCAGTTCCCGCAGCTCGGGTTCCGGCGCCTGGCGCAGATTGCCGGAGGCGGGCAGGGCCAGCGCCAGCAGGCCGCTCAGGAGCAGGGTTCGCCAGGGCGCGGGCACGGGGTGGCTCAGTCGCTTTCGCCAGGATCGGCTGCCAGGCGGCCGGCGTCCTTCATCAGCGCCTTGAGGAATTCCTGCTGCAGCTCGGGGTCATTGCGGGTCAGTTCGATCAGGCTTTGTTCGAGCTCGCTGGCTTCCTCTTCCAGGCCCAGCTCGGACAGGCGTTTGACCCGGTGCACCCATTGCGGCACCTCGTCGTCTTCGAGGTCTTCGAAGATCAGCGCATGGGCTTCCTGCAGTTTGCTGCGCAGGCTGCGGCTGACCATCAGCGTGGCTTCGGCGCGAGTGGTGTCCAGCGGGTCTTCGACGCTGAGCAGGAGCTTGCCGATGCGGCTGGTGTCCTGTTCGGCGAAGGGGCCATCGAGCAGGTTCAGGCGCAGCACGCCGTGGCGGTCGGTGAGCAGTTCATTGCTCTGCTTGCCGGCGGTCACCAGTACCGGGCGTTCGGCCCAGGGCAGGCTGGAGTATTCGACGCGCTTGTCGCGCTGCTGCTCGTCGAGGCTGGCCAGGTTCTGCTCGGAGCGGCCATTGGACTCGACGTTCATGAAGGGGTTGAGCCCGGCGAAGCCGTAGCTGATCCAGTCCTTGGTGGCGGTATCGGGCAGGCTGCCGAGAAGCACCACGTTGAGTACGTTGGCGCCGACGCCTGCCACTACCGCTACTGCGCCCAGCGGTACTTCATAGAGTTCGCGCCAGGGTTGGTAGGGCGTGTAGCGGTCGTAGCGGCGGGTGACCTCGAACTCGGTCACCTCGAAGGTCTTCTGCTCGTTCACGCGCACGCGGCGCTGCGGCAGTTCCAGCACGCGGGGCTCGCCGACGTCGATCTGCAGCTCATGGTTGAGCAGCTTGCGCTCGACGCGCTCCTCGTGTTCCGCCCGCTGGGGCAGGTGGTTGGCGCAGCCGCTGAGGAAGAGGGCGCCGCCAAGGGCGGCGCCGGTGAGGCGGATGGAACTACGCTTGAACATTTCTTCTCGATCAGCGACGGACGCGGGCTGTGATATAGGACAGAACCTCGTCGACGGCGACAGCCTGGCTGTCGGTCTCGCGGCGGTTCTTGTATTCCAGGTTGCCTTCGGCCAGGCCGCGCTCGCTCACCACGATGCGGTGGGGGATGCCGATCAGTTCCATGTCGGCGAACTTCACGCCGGGGCTGGTCTTCTTGTCACGGTCGTCCAGCAGCACCTCGATGCCAGCGGCAGTGAGCTCGGCATAGAGCTTGTCGGTGGCTTCCTTGACGGCGGGCGTTTCGTACTTGAGCGGTACCAGGGCAACCTGGAAGGGCGCCAGGGCGTCCGGCCAGAGGATGCCGCGTTCGTCGTAGCTCTGTTCGATGGCGGCGGCGACCACGCGGGATACGCCGATGCCGTAGCAGCCCATGATCAGGGTGACGGGTTTGCCGTTCTCGCCCAGTACGCTGAGGTTCATCGCTTCGCTGTACTTGGTGCCGAGCTGGAAGATATGACCCACTTCGATGCCGCGCTTGATCACCAGGGTGCCCTTGCCGTCGGGGCTCGGGTCGCCGGCGACGACGTTGCGCAGGTCGGCGATTTCCGGAACGGCCAGGTCGCGTTCCCAGTTCACGCCGAAGTAGTGCTTGTCATCGATGTTGGCGCCGATGGCGAAGTCGCTCATCAGGGCCACGGAGCGGTCGATGATGCAGGGCATGGGCAGGTTCAGCGGGCCCAGGGAGCCGGCGCCGGCGCCGATGGCGGCACGCAGTTCCTCTTCGCTGGCGAAAACCAGGGGGCTGGCGACCAGGGCCTGGTTGGCAGCCTTGATTTCGTTCAGCTCGTGGTCGCCGCGGACGATCAGGGCGACCAGGGTGCCTTCTTCGGCGCCGTGCACGACCAGGGTCTTGATGGTCTTCTCGATGGCCAGGCCGAAGTTCTCGACCAAGGCAGCGATAGTCTTGGTGTCGGGGGTGTCCACCAGGCGCAGTTCCTCGGTGGCGGCGCCACGGGAGGTTTCGCGCGGTACGGCTTCGGCCTTCTCGATGTTGGCCGCGTAGTCGGAGCTGTCGCTGAAGACGATGTCGTCCTCGCCCGAGTCGGCGAGCACGTGGAATTCATGGGAGCCGCTGCCACCGATGGAGCCGTTGTCGGCCTGCACGGGGCGGAAGTTCAGGCCCAGGCGGGTGAACACCTTGCAGTAGGCGCCGTACATGACGTCGTAGGTGTCCTGCAGGGATTCCTGGGAGGCGTGGAAGGAGTAAGCGTCCTTCATGATGAATTCGCGGCCGCGCATCAGGCCGAAGCGCGGACGGATCTCGTCACGGAACTTGGTCTGCACCTGGTACATGTTGATGGGCAGCTGGCGGTAGCTGTTCAGCTCGTTGCGCGCGAGGTCGGTGATGACTTCCTCGTGGGTCGGGCCGACGCAGAACTCGCGACCATGGCGGTCCTTCAGGCGCAGCAGCTCGGGGCCGTACTGTTCCCAGCGGCCGGATTCCTGCCAGAGTTCGGCGGGCTGGATGGCCGGCATCAGCACTTCGAGGGCGCCTGCGGCGTTCATTTCCTCGCGCACCACGGCTTCGGCCTTGCGCAGCGCGCGCAGCCCCATCGGCAACCAGGTGTAGAGACCGGAGGCCAGCTTGCGGATCATGCCCGCGCGCAGCAGCAGCTGATGACTGATCACCACCGCGTCGGTGGGGGTTTCCTTCAGGGTGGAGAGCAGGTACTGACTGGTACGCATGTTTGGCCGTTTCGTCGGTTGCGATGGGTTTTATAGGCTCGGCATTGTACGGCGCTCGTTGGGGCGCGTACAGGTTGCGGCCCGGTAATCGGCAAGGGGAGAGGTGATGGGCGGTTTGAGTGCAAAACAGGTGGAGGCGCTGATCCGCCAGGGCGTGCCCATGGCCGAGGACATCGATCTGCGCATCGAGCGCCTCGACGAAGCGGGTGCACTGGCGCGGGTCCCCTTCCAGCCCAAATTGGTGCGGCCGGGCGGCACCCTGTCCGGCCCGACCATCATGGCGCTGGCTGATGCGGCGATGTATGCAGTGGTGCTCGGCAGGTTGGGGCGGGTGGAGATGGCGGTGACCAGCAACCTCAACATCAACTTCCTGGCGCGGCCGCAGGCTGTGGATCTGCTCGCTGATGCGCGGATACTCAGGTTGAGCAGAAGGCAGGCGGTGTGCGAAGTGTCGTTGTATTCACAAGGCGGGGAAGATGAGCTGGTGGCACATGTAACGGGGACTTATGCATTGCCAATCTGACTGAGGCGACAACTTTTATTTGGTAATAACAATCAACTCCGTATGTATAGGCATCTATATAAAGAAAGAGCCCGGCATAAGCCGGGCTCTTTTGTATCGAAGTAACAGCTGGGCCTGTGTTACAGGATGTCCAGCGGGTACTCGGTGATGACGCGAACTTCGTCCACAGCGCTGCTGCCGCTAGAGTAGAAGCCGCCCATGTCGTTGTTGGCGCGCCAGGTGGAGTGACGGATGCGGACAGAAAGGTCCTTGGCCGGGCCGTCCTGGACTACGTACTTGGCTTCCAGGTTGCGTTCCCACTCTTTGCCGTCTTCACCGAACGCACCAGCGTAGGCGCCATTCGGATCGGCTTTGGTGCCGTCTGCATCGGAACCGGTGATGTAGCGAGCCATGAAGCTCAGGCCCGGAACGCCAAGGGTGGCCATGTTCAGGTCATAGCGCAGTTGCCAGGACTTCTCGCCCGGGGCGTTGAAGTCGGAGTACTGCACGGAGTTGGCCAGGAAGATGGAGTCGCCAGAGTTGCCGCCATCCATGCCGATGTAATCGAACGGTTCGTCGCCATTAACGCGCTGGTGAGCAAGGGTCAGCTTGTGAGCACCGATCGAGTAAGAGGCTGCGAGGGAGAATGCAGTGTTCTCGATCTCGCCAGCTTTCGACTGGCCTTCGTCGAGGGTGCGGTAGATGTTGAAGTCGAAGCCCAGAGCCTGGTCATCAGACAGGGGGATGCTGTAGTTGGCGTTGGCGTAGTACTGGCGATAGATATCTTCCAGCTCTGCACCGTAAAGGCTAACGGACAGCTGATCAGAGATTGCGTAAGTGCCACCTACGTAATCCGCGCTCTTAGCGTCGATTGCGCCGCCATAAGCCAGGGTGATGTCGCCGTCTTTGTTGGTAGACAGGCTGCCGTCACGAATCGAGGTGAAGTGGCCGGCGTCGAGGGTCAGGCCTTCGAGCTCGCTGCTGAGGATCTGGAAGCCTTCAGCGGAGCCGGGGAACAGGCGAGCCGTGCCAGTAGCAAAAACTGGAGCAGTCGGAATCAGGTTGCCGTATTTCAGTTCGGTGTTGGATACGCGAACTTTTACAGCACCGCCAGCGTAGGAGTAATCGTCTTGAGCCTTGCCGTCGCTGCCGATCGGCATCAGGCCGGTACCGGAGGTGCCACCACCGCTGTTGAGCTTGATGCCCAGCGCGCCGTGAGCATCGACGCCGAAGCCGACGGTACCTTGGGTATAACCCGACTGGTAGTTGGCGAGGATGCCGTGGGCCCACTCGTTACGGTAGTTCTGATTGGTAGCACTGCCGCCGTTGTTTACGCCATTGTTGCGGAAGTCGCGGTAGAAGGCGTAGTTCTTGTTCAGAACGGACAGCTTGCTGTCTTCAACGAAGCCCTTGGATTCGTCCTGGGCGCTGGCGAATGCCAGTTGGGTGGTACCGGCGGTCACGGCCAGGGCCAGTGCGCTCCACTTCATCACTTGCATTGTGATTGCTCCTTTGGTTTTTGAAGATTCTCGCCGCTTTCTTATATGTTGAAGGCGGTTCTTTCTTTTTGTGTCGGCGCTAACTTATAGCACGACGTCTATGTTGGCGATAGTTCAACTCTATTCCTTACGAATTCTTCACGGCCATGTCGCAAATTCAGTGTGAGCATGTCGCATATTCGTAGTTTTCGCCTTGCAATCCCTTCGTTTCGTATTTTTATGCGGTCTGGGCGGGCACTTAGCACAACTAAGCCTGCACTTCCGTCCTACATTCACTGCACGCTGCTGATGGCTGTTTGACAGCCTGTTGCCGGCACTTCGAAGGCGGGGTACGGGCAATTGCAGGTGCCTGCTACGACCTTGTTCCCTCTAAAGCAACAAGCGTGCTCAAAGTGGGTCCTTTGCCTGGAAATTTTGCCGCAGTGTGGCGGATGGCTCGTTCGGGGCGGGCCGGTGTTGCCCGGCGGCTCTGCCGTGCAGCCTGTCAGCCTGGGGGATGGCGGGTGTTCTCATGCTTTCCGGGGGTTGCGGTGTGGCGTTGGCTTCGCTAGGGCCATGCCCCGTGATGGGGCGAGTGTGGCGTGGGGTAACGGTCTTTGACTCTGTGTGCGATTTTGGTGCGTTGCGGTAACCGCTGCGCACTTTCAGGACGCAGGGCGCCAGCATGCGTGCGCCTCCTTATATAGAAGGGCTTACGGTTCCGCCGGAATCTTTCCTTGGGTATCCTGCGCGCCGTTTCCTGTCTCGCGCTGTTTTGTCT
Organism: Pseudomonas sp. zfem005; assembly: GCF_032621735.1. NCBI lineage: Bacteria > Pseudomonadati > Pseudomonadota > Gammaproteobacteria > Pseudomonadales > Pseudomonadaceae > Pseudomonas > Pseudomonas sp. zfem005. Next base: position 69,791 of record NZ_JAVYJE010000007.1, read on the forward strand.
GTCGCCGGGGCGGGATTAAGCTTGGGTTACACCCGGAAGAACAGGAGAGGTCGTTATGTTCGCCCTGGATCAGAGACTGCAGCAGGATTGCCTGCAGGTCGGAGATTTCCCGCTGTGCCGTCTGCTACTGATGAATGACGTGCACTACCCCTGGTTCATTCTCGTGCCCCGTCGTGAGGACGTCAGCGAGCTGTTCCAGCTCGATGCTGATGACCAACTGCGCCTGTGGAGCGAAACCACTCGCCTGGCGGAGGTGCTCAAGGACAGCTTCGGCGCCGACAAGATGAACGTCGCCACCTTGGGCAACGTGGTCAGCCAACTGCATATGCATGTGATCGCGCGTCGTCGTGAAGATGCCGCCTGGCCCGCTCCGGTGTGGGGGCGGCATCCAGCGCAGCCCTATACGGCGGAGCAGGTCGACGAGGTGATGGCCAAGCTGCGCCTGGTGCTTACCGATGATTTCCGTTTCGCTGAGGTTCAGCCATGAGTCTGGAGGAGCGCATCAACGAACTGGAAACCCGCCTGGCGTTCCAGGACGACACCATCCAGGCGCTCAACGATGTGCTGGTCATGCAGCAGCGGGTCGTGGAGCGTTTGCAGCTGCAACTGGCTGCCTTGGCCAAGCGCCAGGAGGAACTGATCGGGCAGTTTGGTGGCGGTGGTGATGACGACGTGCCGCCCCCCCACTATTGAATCGAGTGCATGAAAAAGCCCGCCATCTGGCGGGCTTTTCTTTGGTGGCTGACTTAGCGGCGGCCAGGCAGTGCGGCGATAACGTCTTCGGCTTGCAGGCCCTTGTCGCGTTGCATGACGGAGAACTCGACGCGCTGTCCTTCGATCAGGACGCGGTGGCCTTCGCCGCGGATGGCGCGGAAGTGCACGAAGATGTCATCGCCCGAGTCGCGGGAGATGAAGCCGAAGCCCTTGGAGGTGTTGAACCACTTGACCGTGCCGGTCTCGCGGTTGGACATGTCCTGGGGCAGGGGGGCGGCCTGGGTGACCTTGCGCAGGTTGATCGCCAGGTGCAGCAGCACGGCGGCGATGGCGGTCAGCAGGCTGAGGAGAATGGCCGGCTGGTTGCCGATGGTGGACAGCGGTGCGAGCAGGTTCAGGGTCTGCAGGACCACGGCCAGGACCAGCAGGGCGGATACGACGCCTTGCAATTGGTTGCGCAGGCCCTTGGCCCAGGCCGGTACGACGGGCGCGAGCAGCAGGTTGAGCAGGCCGAGCAGTGCCAGATAAAGGGCATCGGGTTGTTGCAGGTAGGGCAGGGCGTCGGTGCGCAGGCTAGGGACGAAGGACAACAGGAGCGCAGCAGCGCCCGTCAGCAGATGGACGATCTTCAACATATTCAATGGACTCACCTTGATAACGCTCGCGTCGGAAGGACCATCCGGGTAGCGGTTCCGGTTTACGGAAGGCTGATCTGGGGGTCGTTTCCGGGCCTCGGCAACTTGAGGCCGGGAGCACCGGGCCGTATTTAACAGCAAAGAGGAGGGCTACTCAAATCAAGCGGTTAGCGCCGCTTCCGGGGCTTGGGGGTGGACCTGATTGCGGCCGTTGCGCTTGGCCTGGTAGAGGGCGTCGTCCGCCCGGGTGAGCAGGCTTTCCAGGTTGTCGCCGGGCTCTGCCAGGGCCAGGCCGAAGCTGGCGGTGATGGTGTCGAGGACCTGGTCGGTACGGCGCACCTTGACCCGCAGCGACTGGAACTTCAGGCGCAGGTTTTCGGCGAATTGGTGAGCGGTGGCCAGATCGTAGCAGTCCCGCAGTACTACGCAGAACTCTTCGCCGCCATAGCGGGCCGCCATGGCACGGGGGGGGAGCAGTTCGCGGAGCAACTGGCCGACGTGCTGCAGCACCCGGTCACCCAGGGGGTGGCCGAAGTGATCGTTGAACTGCTTGAAGTGGTCGATATCCAGCATCACCAGGGCCAGCCCGTCGTGGCTGTTGGCCAGTGCCTGTTCCAGCAGGCGGGTGAAGGCGTGGCGGTTGAACACCTGGGTGAGGCTGTCCAGGGTGGCGGCCATCTGGGCTTTTTCCAGTTGGTTGCGCAGGTTCTGGATCTCCGATTGGGCGGCGCGCAGTCGATAGAGGAACTGTTCCTGCTGCTCTTGCATCAATTGGGTGCTCTGTTGCAGCTCGCCAAGGACACCGGGCAGGTCGTCGATGATCGGGTCATGCAGGGCGGCGAGGCCGAGGGTCAGGCTGTGCTGGTAGGCGGTGCTGCCGACAACGCTGCGGGTAACGCCGGATTCGATGTCATCCACCAGTTCGATGACCTGCTGTTGCCCGGCGCGGGCGGCGTCCAGCTCGCCACGGATGATGTAGTCGCGGTACAGCTTGATCGCGGATTCCGGGGGGAAGCTGTCGAAGTCCTTGACGATCTTGTCGAGGCGCCGGTTGAGGTCGGGCTCCAGGCCTTTGCTGTAGGTGTACCAGAGGGCGTAGTGCACCGGATTCGGCGGAATGTCGTGGCGCACCATGAGGGGTACCGCCTGCTTGAGCAACTCGGCTGCTTCGCGGGTTTCTTCAGGGAACAGCTCGATGAGCAGGGGTGGTTTCGGCGGCTGACTCATTCGCGTCACTGTGTCGGGAGCGGATTGCCAGAGCATAGTTCAGGCAGGCTTTTGCGCATAGCGAAAGGCCCGGAGAACCGGGCCTTTGCTGGAGATTTTCCGTGATCAGCTGGCGAGCAGGCTACGCAGCATCCAGGCGGTCTTTTCATGGACCTGCATGCGCTGGGTCAGCAGGTCGGCGGTCGGCTCGTCGCTGACCTTGTCCAGCAGTGGGAAGATGCCGCGGGCGGTGCGTACAACGGCTTCCTGGCCCTGCACCAGTTGGCGGATCATGTCTTCGGAAGCGGGTACGCCTTCTTCTTCCTTGATCGACGACAGGCGCGCATAAGAGGCGTAGGTGCCTGGTGCCGGGAAGCCCAGGGCGCGAATGCGCTCGGCGATGGAGTCCACGGCCAGTGCCAGTTCGGTGTACTGCCCTTCGAACATCAGGTGCAGGGTGTTGAACATCGGCCCGGTGACGTTCCAGTGGAAGTTGTGGGTCTTGAGGTAGAGGGTGTAGGTGTCCGCCAGCAAGCGGGACAGGCCCTCGGCGATAGCTGCGCGATCCTGTTCGGCGATTCCGATATTGATTTCCATGCCTTTACTCCTCTCAGTGGCCAGGGCCTGGCTAGGGCCCGTGATGCGGCAGAGCCTAGCATAGAGCGCCCCATGGTCTGCCTTGGCTTATATCAATCGTTGCGATGCGTTGAGGCTATCGGCCGTCGATAACGTCAGCGACGGCCGAGCAGTTTCGCCAGGATTCGCGGGTAGCTGGCCGGCAGCAGCCGCTGGATGCGGTCGAGCAGGCGGGCGTCGGCGCCGATCAGGATGCGCGGGTGCTGCCGACGAATGCCGTCGAGTATCACCCGGGCGGCTTCGTCGGGTGTGGTGCGGGCCACCTTGTCGAACTGCGCTGCTGCACGGGCGGCGTCCTGGCGGCCGTCGGGCCCCTGGTAGAAGCGTGCGGCCTTGGCGATATTGGTGCGGATGCCGCCGGGGTGCACGCAGGCGGCTTTCACTCCCGTGTGCGCCAGCTCCTGGCGCAGGGCCTCGGTGAAGCCGCGGACGGCGAACTTGCTGGCGTTGTAGGCGCCCTGGGTGGGCAGGCTGATGATGCCGAAAATGCTGGAGACGTTGACGATCTGCCCTTCGTTGTTCTTCAGCAGGTGCGGCAGGAAGGCCTTGGTGCCGTGTACCACGCCCCAGAAGTTGATGTTCATGATCCATTCGAAGTCGTCGTAGCGCAGCTCCGCGATCGTTTGCGAAAGGGCGACGCCGGCATTGTTGATCACCAGTTGCACGCTGCCGTGGGCGGCCAGCACCTCGTCGGCGAAGGCGTAGACAGCCGCGCGTTCGGCGACATCCAGCAGGTGGGTGGTGATCTTCAGCCCGTCGCGCTGCAGTTCACTGGCCACCTGGCTGAGGTTTTCCCGGTCAAGGTCGGCCAGCGCCAAGTGGCAGCCTTCGGCGGCCAGTTGGTGAGCCAGTGCGCGGCCGATGCCTGATCCTGCTCCCGTCACCACTGCGACTTTCCCTGCTAGCGCCTGCATCTGGACTCCTTGTTGGTTCTGCCCCGTCACGGGTGGCCGGGCTGCGTGGGCAGCTTAGTCAGGGGGCGAGGGGGCGACAACCGAATCAAAGGTGGGCGAGGGCGGGGTCTTCCTGCAGGCAGAGGTTGAACATATTGACCCAGTAGGCGCTGAACTGGCTGCCGCCTAGGCCGTTGATCTCCAGGATGGCGCGCAGCAGTGGGCGTTTGCTCAGTGTCTGGTGGGCACGCTCATGGGTGCGGGCGTCGAAGGTGTCGACGATGTCGAGGATCAGTGCGCCGGGGCTGATCTCCGTTTCATGCAGGCCCTTGGGGTAGCCGCTGCCGTCGGCGTGCTCCTGGTGCTGCAGGATGATCTCGGCGGCGTCTTCCCATTGCGGCATGCGCTTGAGTAGTTCCGCCCCCATGCGCGGGTGGGATTGCATGCGCCGGCGCTCGTCATGGTTGAGTGGCTCCTGCTTGTGCAGCAGCTCCAGCGGTAGCAGCGCCATGCCCAGGTCGTGCAGGCACACGGCTGCGGCCAACTGGCGGGGCGATACGGGGCGCCCGGCGCGCTCGTTCATCGCCAGGGCGAGTTCCAGCTGGCGCTGGCCACGGCCCAGCCAGAAGCGCGAGCGGTTCTCCGCCGCCAGCATCAGCTCGGCGAAGAACCGCAGGTCGGGTTCGTCTTCCAGGCCGTGGCGGGCCAGGGGGCCAGTGTTCTTCGCTTCGGGTTCGGGGGGCAGCAGGCGCGTGCTCGGGTCCAGGCGATGCAGCAGCGCGCTGCGCAGTTCCGCCTGGCGCTGTTCGGGGGCATTGGCCAGTGCCTTGAGGGCTTTGCTCAGTGGGCGGATGTCCTCCGGCTCGCGGTTGTCGCCCTTCAGCGCCTGTTCGATCTGCAGGCGCAGGCGGTCCTGCAGCAGGAGCAGGATGTCGCCCAGCAGGCTGTCGAACACCAGGGTGCCTTCGCGCAATTGGGCGAGCACATCCTCCAGGGCCTGGGGCAGGGTGTTCAGCCGGTCCAGCCCGACGTAGCCGAGGTTGCCCTTGAGCGTGTGCACCAGGCGGAACAGCTCGCGCAGGCGCTCGTCGTCGTCGGGATGGCGCTCGAGTTCGATCAGCAGGTGCTCGCAGCGGGAGAACTGCTCGCGTGTCTCCTGGCGGAAGTCGTCCAGCAGGTCCGTGGTGATGTCGACGGGGCGAGGCGTGGCCATGGATGGTCCTCCACCGGCTTGGGCCCTTCAGTATAGAGAGGCTTCCGGCGGGCGGCTGCGCGGTGTCGATTAACCATATATAATCCGCCCCTTTGCCACCGGTCCCCGGCCAGCGGCAGTGTGGTCCCGATGCCCGGCGGCGATTCGCAGCCCGTTCGCGGTCATCGACGGCACGCACACTGGCGGCCCGACGAATTCAAGACTCAAGAGAAGCGAAACACGACCATGATGCGCAGCCACTATTGCGGCCAACTGAACGAGAGCCTGGACGGCCAGGAAATCACCCTTTGCGGCTGGGTCCACCGTCGCCGTGACCATGGCGGGGTCATCTTCCTCGACATCCGTGATCGTGAAGGCCTGGCCCAGGTGGTGTTCGACCCGGACCGCGCCGAGACCTTCGCCAAGGCTGACCGCGTGCGCAGCGAATACGTCGTCAAGATCACCGGCAAGGTGCGTCCGCGCCCGGCCGGTGCGGTCAACGCCAACATGGCGTCCGGCGGTATCGAGGTGCTGGGCTATGAGCTCGAAGTCCTCAACCAGGCCGAGACCCCGCCCTTCCCGCTGGACGAATACTCCGACGTGGGCGAAGAGACCCGCCTGCGCTACCGCTTCATCGACCTGCGTCGCCCGGAAATGGCCGCCAAGCTGAAGCTGCGCGCGCGCATCACCAGCAGCATCCGCCGCTACCTGGACGAGAACGGCTTCCTCGACGTCGAGACGCCGATCCTCGGTCGCCCGACCCCGGAAGGTGCGCGTGACTACCTGGTGCCGAGCCGCACCTACCCGGGCAATTTCTTCGCCCTGCCGCAATCGCCCCAGCTGTTCAAGCAGCTGCTGATGGTTGCCGGCTTCGATCGCTACTATCAGATCGCCAAGTGCTTCCGCGACGAAGACCTGCGTGCCGACCGTCAGCCGGAATTCACCCAGATCGACATCGAAACCAGCTTCCTCGACGAGAGCGACATCATCGCCATCACCGAGAAGATGGTTCGCCAGCTGTTCAAGGAAGTCCTCGACGTCGAGTTCGACGAGTTCCCGCACATGCCCTTCGAAGAAGCCATGCGCCGCTACGGCTCGGACAAGCCCGACCTGCGCATCCCGCTGGAACTGGTGGACGTTGCCGACCAGCTGAAAGACGTTGAATTCAAGGTCTTCTCCGGCCCGGCCAACGACCCGAAAGGCCGTGTCGCCGCACTGCGCGTTCCGGGCGGGGCGAGCATGCCGCGCAAGCAGATCGATGACTACACCAAGTTCGTAGGCATCTACGGTGCCAAGGGCCTGGCCTACATCAAGGTCAACGAGCGCGCCAACGGCATCGACGGCCTGCAGTCGCCGATCGTCAAGAACATTGCCGAGCCGAACCTCAACGTGATCCTCGATCGCGTCGGTGCGGTCGATGGTGACATCGTGTTCTTCGGCGCCGACAAGGCCAAGGTCGTCTGCGACGCCCTGGGTGCCCTGCGCATCAAGGTCGGCCATGACCTCAACCTGCTCACCAAGGAGTGGGCGCCGATGTGGGTCGTCGACTTCCCGATGTTCGAAGAGAACGACGACGGCAGCCTGACCTCGCTGCACCACCCGTTCACCGCACCCAAGTGCAGCCCGGAAGAGCTGGAGGCCAACCCGGCCGGCAAGCTGTCCCGTGCCTATGACATGGTACTCAACGGCACCGAACTGGGTGGCGGTTCGATCCGTATCCACGACAAGGCCATGCAGCAGGCCGTATTCCGCGTATTGGGCATCGACGATGCCGAGCAGGAAGAGAAGTTCGGCTTCCTCCTCGATGCGCTGAAGTACGGTGCCCCGCCGCACGGTGGTCTGGCCTTCGGCCTGGATCGCCTGGTCATGCTGATGACCGGTGCTGCGTCGATTCGCGAAGTGATCGCCTTCCCGAAAACCCAGAGCGCCGGCGACGTCATGACCCAGGCTCCGGGCAGCGTGGATGGCAAGGCACTGCGCGAACTGCACATCCGCCTGCGCGAACAGCCCAAGGCCGAGTAAACCGTTCCATCCCGACGGTGGCGCCCGGTGCGCCGCCGCCACCTAGCAAGCACGGAGTCAGATATGGCTGGTCATTCCAAATGGGCCAACATCAAGCACCGCAAGGAGCGCCAGGACGCCAAGCGCGGCAAGATCTTCACCAAGCTCATCCGTGAGCTGACCGTTGCCGCCAAGCATGGCGGTGGCAACCCGGCGGACAACCCGCGTCTGCGCCTGGCTGTGGACAAGGCGCTCACCGCCAACATGACCCGCGACACCATCGATCGCGCGATCGCCCGTGGCGCTGGCTCCAACGAAGCCGACAACATGGTCGAGCTGAGCTACGAGGGTTATGCGCCGAGCGGCGTGGCGATCATCGTCGAAGCCATGACCGACAACCGCAACCGCACCGCCGCTGAAGTGCGTCACGCCTTCAGCAAGTGTGGCGGCAACCTCGGCACCGATGGTTCGGTGGCCTATATGTTCGATCGCAAGGGCCAGATCAGCTACGCCCCTGGCGTGAACGAAGACGCCCTGATGGAAGCCGCGCTGGAAGCGGGTGCCGATGACGTGGTCGCCGCTGAAGACGGCTCGGTCGAGGTGTACACCTCCTTCGCCGACTTCCTCAGCGTCAACGAAGCGCTCACCGCCGCTGGTTTCAAGGGCGACGAGGCGGAAGTGGCGATGATCCCCTCGATCAGCGCACCGATCACCGATGTGGAAACCGCACAGAAGGTGTTGAAGCTCATCGACATGCTCGAAGACCTCGACGACGTGCAGAACGTCTACAGCAACGTGGACATCCCCGACGATGTGATGGCCCAGCTGGGCTGACACGAAAAAGCCGGAGCCGACGCTTCGGCTTTTTTACTTGGGCACCTGATATAGAGCGCCAATGACCCTGATCCTCGGTATCGACCCTGGTTCGCGCATCACCGGTTACGGCGTGGTTCGCGATACCGGGCGCGGCTGTGAATACATCGCTTCCGGCTGCATCCGCACCGGCAGCGGCGAGCTGCAGGAGCGCCTGCTGATCGTCTTCCGTGGCGTGCGCGAGGTCATCCAGACCTACGGGCCGGTGACCATGGGCATCGAAAAGGTGTTCATGGCGCGCAACGCCGACTCCGCCCTCAAGCTGGGCCAGGCTCGCGGTGCCGCCATAGTCGCGGCCAGCGAGGAAGGGCTGGAGGTTGCCGAGTACAGCGCCAGCCAGGTCAAGCAGGCCATTGCCGGCACCGGCGGCGCTGACAAGCAACAGGTGCAGATGATGGTCATGCACCTGCTCAAGCTGGTGCAGAAGCCGCAGATCGACGCCTCCGACGCCCTGGCCATCGCCCTGTGCCATGCGCATCACCGGCAGAGCCTGATTCCCCACGGCCTGGCCACCGCCAAGCGCCGTGGCGGGCGGCTCCGTTTGTAACCCCATATAAGGACGCACTTCGTGATTGGACGTTTGCGTGGCACCCTGGCGGAAAAACAGCCGCCGCACCTGATTCTCGATGTCAACGGCGTCGGCTACGAGCTGGAAGTGCCCATGACCACCCTCTACCGCCTGCCCTCGACCGGTGAGCCCGTGACCCTGCACACCCATCTGGTGGTGCGTGAGGATGCGCACCTGCTCTACGGCTTCTTCGAGAAGCGCGAGCGTGAGCTGTTCCGTGAGCTGATCCGTCTCAACGGCGTTGGCCCGAAGCTGGCCCTGGCGCTGATGTCCGGGCTGGAAGTGGATGAGCTGGTGCGTTGCGTGCAGGCCCAGGACACCTCGACCCTGGTGAAGATCCCCGGTGTGGGCAAGAAGACCGCCGAGCGCCTGCTGGTGGAGCTGAAGGACCGTTTCAAGGCCTGGGAAACCATGCCGAGCATTTCCACCCTGGTGGTGGAGCCGCTCAAGGCTGCCGCCTCCAGCGCCGAAAACGATGCGCTCAGCGCCCTGATCTCCCTGGGCTTCAAGCCCCAGGAAGCCAGCCGTGCCGTTGCAGCCATCAAGGAAGAAGGGCTTTCCAGCGAAGAACTGATCCGCCGTGCCCTGAAAGGAATGGTGTAACACCGCATGATCGAAGCAGACCGCCTGATAACCGCCAGCAGCCGCGACCGCGACGAGCAGCTGGACCGGGCCATCCGCCCGCTGAGCCTCGCCGACTATGTCGGCCAGCCGACCGTGCGTGAGCAGATGGAACTGTTCATCCAGGCGGCCCGCGGGCGCAGCGAGGCGCTCGATCACACGCTGATCTTCGGCCCGCCGGGCCTGGGCAAGACCACCCTGGCCAACATCATCGCCCAGGAAATGGGCGTCTCGATCAAGAGCACGTCCGGCCCCGTGCTGGAGCGCCCGGGTGACCTGGCGGCGCTGCTGACCAACCTCGAGTCCGGCGATGTGCTCTTCGTCGACGAAATCCACCGCCTGTCGCCCATCGTCGAAGAAGTGCTGTACCCGGCGATGGAGGACTTCCAGCTCGACATCATGATCGGCGAGGGGCCGGCGGCCCGCTCGATCAAGCTCGACCTGCCGCCCTTCACCCTGGTCGGCGCCACTACCCGCGCCGGCATGCTGACCAACCCGCTGCGCGACCGCTTCGGCATCGTCCAGCGCCTGGAGTTCTACAGCACTGCGGACCTGACCAGCATCGTCACCCGCTCTGCCGGCATCCTCGGCTTGCACATCGAGCCGGAGGGCGCCTTCGAGATCGCCCGCCGCGCCCGTGGTACGCCGCGTATCGCCAACCGCCTATTGCGACGGGTGCGCGATTTCGCCGAAGTCCGTGGCCAGGGGCAGATCACCCGGGTCATTGCCGACCAGGCGCTCAACCTGCTGGACGTCGACGAACGTGGCTTCGACCACCAGGACCGGCGTCTGCTATTGGCGATGATCGACAAGTTCGACGGTGGCCCGGTAGGCGTCGACAACCTGGCGGCGGCGATCAGTGAGGAACGTCACACCATCGAGGATGTTCTCGAGCCCTATCTGATCCAGCAGGGCTACATCATGCGCACGCCGCGTGGGCGTGTGGTCACCCGTCATGCCTACCTGCATTTCGGGTTGAACCTGCCCAAGCGCATGGTCGAGCCGCCCGCTGATGATTTCTCCGGGGCGGGGGACGAATAAGGGAAATCGCTGTCGAAGCGAGCGGCGGGGGCCGGGATGAAAAAAAACAGTTACCCGGCCCGATTGGCAACCTTTGGAGTAAGCACTAGAGTATGCGCGCGCAAAATGGGGCCCAGCCTTTCGTGCATCGGAGCCGCGTCTATTACGAAGACACCGATGCCGGTGGCATCGTCTATTACGTCAACTACCTCAAGTTCATGGAACGGGCTCGAACCGAATGCCTGCGGAGCCTGGGCTTTGCCCAGTCCGAGCTGGTCGGGGAGAACCTGTTGTTCGTCGTGCACTCGGCCGAGGCGCGTTATCACGCCCCCGCCAGGCTCGACGACGAGCTGACCATCAGCGCCGAAGTGATCGAATTGAACCGTGCCAGCCTGCGCTTTCGTCAACAGGTGAGGCGGGCTACGGATGATGCGCTGCTCTGTGAAGGGCAGTTCCTGGTGGCCTGTGTGCGCGCCGACAGTTTGAAACCCCGGGCGATCCCCGAAGCGCTGCGTTCAGCCTTCGCCGCCGTACCGGGCCAATCCCCTGCAGGAGACTAAGCGTGGAAGCCAACGTCGTCGACCATACCTCCATGTGGAGCCTGATCAGCAACGCCAGCATCGTGGTGCAACTGGTCATGCTCACTCTGGTGGCCGCCTCGGTCACCTCGTGGATCATGATTTTCCAACGCAGCAATCTGCTGCGCGCGGCCAAGAAGTCCCTCGTGTCCTTCGAGGAGCGTTTCTGGTCGGGCATCGACCTGTCCAAGCTGTATCGCCAGGCCGGTAGCAACCCGGACCCGGATTCCGGCGTCGAGCAGATCTTCCGTGCCGGCTTCAAGGAGTTCTCCCGCCTGCGCCAGCAGCCTGGCGTAGACCCGGATGCGGTGATGGAAGGCGTGGCCCGCGCCATGCGTGTGGCCATCTCCCGTGAGGAAGAGAAGCTCGAGCAGAGCCTGCCGTTCCTCGCCACCGTCGGCTCCACCAGCCCCTACATCGGCCTGTTCGGCACCGTCTGGGGGATCATGAATTCCTTCCGCGGCCTGGCTCAGGTGCAGCAGGCGACCCTGGCCACCGTGGCCCCCGGCATTGCCGAGGCGCTGATCGCTACAGCCATCGGCCTGTTCGCGGCGATCCCGGCGGTCATCGCGTACAACCGCTTCGCCGCGCGTGGTGAGACCCTGATCAGTCGCTACTACACCTTCGCCGACGAGTTCCAGGCCATCCTGCACCGCAAAGTGCACACCAGCGACGAATAAGACGCAGGTTCAATAGAGGACAGGTTTCACGCCATGGCCAGAATTCGCCACAAACGCAAGCCGGTTGCCGAGATGAACGTGGTGCCCTACATCGACGTGATGTTGGTGCTGCTGGTCATCTTCATGGTGACTGCGCCCATGCTCAACCAGGGCGTCAAGGTCGACTTGCCGAAGGTCTCCAGCGAGGCGCTGCCCCAGGACAACGATTCCCGGGTGCTGACCATCTCCATCAAGGCCGACAAAAGCTACTACTGGAACATGGGCGAGGAAGTGGACCCGGACCAGGGCAAGGCCAGCGAGACGTCCAGCACATTGCCGCAGCTGGTCCAGGCGGTCACGGCGATCATGAGCCAGAACACCAGCCAGGGTAAGAAGGTCCAGGTCTTCGTGCGTGGCGACAAGGCCGTCGACTACGGCTCCGTGATGGCCGTCATGGGCGGCCTGCAGCAGGCCGGCGTGGGTAATGTCGGGCTGATCACCGAGGCGCCCTGATGCAGCAGCAGAGCGAACGCTCCCCATCGGAAAGCTACTTCTGGCCCGCGGTCTGGGCCATAGGCTTGCACGTGCTGATCTTCGGCACGCTGTTCGTCAGTTTCGCCTTCACTCCTGAACTGCCGCCGGCGCGCCCCATCGTGCAGGCTACGCTGTATCAGCTGAAATCGCAGAGCCAGGCGACCACCCAGACCAACCAGAAGATCGCCGGCGAAGCCAAGAAAGCCGCTGCTCCGCAGTACGAAACCGAGCAGATGGAGCAGAAGAAGGCCGAGCAGCAGAAGCTGGAGCAGCAGAAGGTCGCTGCCGCCAAGGCTGCGGAACAAAAGAAAGCCGACGAAGCTCGAAAAGCGGAAGAGGCGGCCGAAGCCAAGAAGGCCGACGACGCCAAGAAAGCTGAGGAGGCCAAGAAGCAGCAGGCCGACATCGCCAAGAAGAAGTCCGAAGAGGAAGCCAAGAAAAAGGCTGCCGAAGAGGCCAAGAAGAAAGCCGCTGAAGAGGCGAAGAAGAAAGCTGCAGCCGAGGCCGCCAAGAAGAAGGCTGCCGAGGATGCGAAGAAGAAGGCCGCCGCCGAAGCCGCGAAGAAAAAGGCAGCGGAGGAGGCCAAGCGCAAATCGACCGAAGACAAGAAGGCTGCGGCGCTCGCCGACCTGCTGTCCGACACCGTGGAGCGTGAGCAGACCCTGGCCGATGAAGTGGGCGACCAGGTTGCCGGCAGCCTCGATGACCTGATCATCAAGCTGATCAGCGAGAACTGGCAGAAGCCGCTGTCGACCCGTCCGGGCATGAGTGTCGAGCTGCTGATTCAGATGCTGCCGGATGGCACCGTCACCAACGCCAGCGTCACCCGTTCAAGTGGCGATGGGCCCTTCGACAGCTCCGCGGTGGCCGCGGTACGCAGCGTCGGGCGCATCCCTGAAATGCAACAATTGGATCGCGCTACCTTTGACAGGATGTACAGGCAGCGTCGCGTCGTCTTCAAACCGGAGGATTTAGGTCTGTGAACACTCTGATACGTATCGTCCTGCTCGGCCTGACCATGCTGGTCGGTACCGTGCAGGCCGCTGATCCGCTCGTGATTACTGGCGGTCGGGACAGTGCAACACCCATCGCCGTCGTGCCCTTCGGCTGGCAAGGCGGTAACGTCCTGCCCGAGGACATGTCCGAGATCATCGGCAATGACCTGCGCAACTCCGGCTTCTTCGAGCCCATCCCGCGGCAGAACATGATCAGCCTGCCGACCCAGGCCAGCGAAGTGATCTACCGCGACTGGAAAGCCCTTGGCGCCCAATACGTGCTAGTGGGCAACATCGCTCCGGCTGGCGGCCGCCTGCAAGTGCAGTTCGCCCTGTTCAACGTCGCCACCGAGCAGCAGGTGTTCGCCGGCAGCGTCAGCGGCTCCACCGACCAGCTGCGCGACATGGCGCACTACGTGGCCGACCAGTCCTTCGAGAAGCTCACCGGCGTGAAGGGTGCGTTCTCCACCCGCATGCTCTACGTGACCGCAGAGCGTTTCTCGGTGAACAATACCCGCTACACCCTGCAACGCTCGGACTATGACGGCCAGCGCGCCGTGACCCTGCTGCAGTCGCGTGAGCCGATCCTCTCGCCGCGCTACGCGCCGGATGGCCGCCGCATCGCCTATGTCTCCTTCGAGCAGAAGCGTCCGCGCATCTTCATCCAGCACGTCGACACCGGCCGTCGCGAGCAGATCACCAACTTCGAAGGCCTGAACGGTGCGCCGGCCTGGTCGCCGGAGGGCAATCGCCTGGCGTTCGTGCTGTCCAAGGACGGCAACCCGGAGATCTACGTGATGGACCTGGGCAGCCGTCAGCTGCGCCGCGTCACCAATCACATGGCGATCGACACCGAGCCGTTCTGGGGCGCCGATGGCCAGACCATCTATTTCACCTCGGATCGCGCCGGCAAGCCGCAGATCTACAAGACCAACATCAACGGCGGCGAGCCGCAGCGCGTGACCTTCGTGGGCAACTACAACGCCAACCCGAAGCTCTCAGCTGATGAAAAGACCCTGGTGATGATCCACCGCCAGGACGGCTTCACCAACTTCAAGGTGGCGGCCATGGACCTGGTGCGTGGCGGTGCTCCGCGCATCCTTTCCGGCACCACTCTGGATGACTCGCCCACTGTTGCGCCAAACGGCACCATGCTAATCTACGCCACCCGCCAGCAGGGCCGGGGAGTCCTGATGCTCGTGTCCACAAACGGGCGCGTGCGACTCCCGATTCCAACCGTTCAAGGCGATATCCGCGAACCGTCCTGGTCGCCGTACCTGAACTGACGCGGTATCCACTATTGTTTTGCTAAACACACTGGGGCTCATTAGGAGTTACATGATGGAAATGATTAAATTCGGTAAGTTCGCTGCTCTGGCTCTGGCCATGGCTGTTGCAGTTGGTTGCTCCTCCAAGGGCGGCGACGATTCCGGCCAGGGCGCTGTAGACCCGAACGCTGGCTACAACAGCGGCAACAGCGGTGTTGACGGCAGCCTGAGCGAAGAAGCTGCTCTGCGCGCCATCACCACCTTCTACTTCGAGTACGACAGCTCCGACCTGAAGCCGGAAGCCATGCGCGCTCTGGACGTACACGCCAAGGACCTGAAAGGCAACGGCGCTCGCGTCGTTCTGGAAGGCCACACCGACGAGCGCGGCACCCGCGAGTACAACATGGCTCTGGGCGAGCGTCGTGCCAAGGCCGTTCAGCGCTACCTGGTTCTGCAGGGCGTTTCCCCGGCTCAGCTGGAACTGGTTTCCTACGGTGAAGAGCGTCCGGTTGCCACTGGCAACGACGAGCAGTCCTGGGCTCAGAACCGTCGCGTCGAACTGCGTAAGTAATTCGATATGCGTAAGTGCCGTCATGCTTTGACTGTATTGGCCCTCAGCAGCCTGCCCCTGGCCGCCTTTGCTGAGGTTCCCGTGGTGGACGGAAACGATGCCGGTTACGGCAACAGTTACCCGCCCGCTGGTTATGGCACGACTGGCGCCTATGCCGGATCCGGGGCTTCGGCCCCGGTGTCCGCGCAAGGCGAGCTGTTCATGCAGCTGCAACAGATGCAGGAAGAGACTGCCCGCCTGCGCGGGATGGTCGAAGAACAGCAGAACGAGATCCAGCAGCTCAAGCGTGAATCGCTGGAGCGATACCAGGATCTGGATAGCCGCTTGAATGCGGGCGCAGCGGGCGCACCAGCCGCACAACAGAATCCCCCTGCCGATGGCGCGATCAACGCCGCCGGCACCCCCTCGGCTCCGGCACAACAGCCGGCGGCCAGCACCGAACCGGGCGATCCGGCGAAGGAAAAGCTGTACTACGACGCCGCCTTCGACCTGATCAAAGCCAAGGATTTCGACAAGGCCAGCCAGGCCTTCGGCGCGTTCCTGCGCAAGTACCCCAACAGCCAGTACGCCGGCAACGCGCAGTACTGGCTGGGTGAGGTGAACCTCGCCAAGGGCGACCTGCAGGGCGCCGGCCAGGCCTTCGCCAAGGTCAGCCAGGTTTATCCGCAGCACGCCAAGGTGCCGGATTCCCTCTACAAGCTCGCCGACGTCGAGCAGCGCCTGGGCAACACCGACAAGGCCAAGGGCATCCTCAAGCAGGTCGTCGCCCAGTACCCGGGCAGCTCCGCCGCCCAGCTGGCGCAGCGGGACCTTCAGCGCCTGCCCTGATCCACGCCCCGAGCATCGATTAACCCGCGCCTGTCGCGGGTTTTTTCGTTTAGAATCGCCGCCCTCATATTTTCTTCCAGCAACGGAGGCGGATGGCCTGTTTAGCCGTCACGCCCGTGGCCCTTATGCAACAGACCCTGCGACTGACCGAGATCTTCTACTCGCTGCAGGGGGAGACGCGTACCGCCGGCTTGCCGACGGTATTCGTGCGCCTGACCGGCTGTCCCCTGCGCTGCCAGTACTGCGACACCGCCTACGCCTTCAATGGCGGCCAGATCCACACCCTGGACGACATCCTCGCCCAGGTGGCCGCCTACAAGCCCCGCTACGTCTGTGTGACGGGTGGTGAGCCGCTGGCGCAACCCAACTGCATCCCGCTCCTGCAACGGCTCTGCGATGCCGGCTACGAGGTTTCCCTGGAGACCAGCGGAGCCCTGGATATCGCCCCCGTGGACACCCGCGTCAGCCGTGTCGTCGACCTGAAGACGCCGGGCTCCGCCGAAGTCGGGCGCAACCGCTACGAGAACATGGCCCAGCTGACCCGCAACGACCAGGTGAAGTTCGTCATCTGCTCCCGCGAGGACTACGACTGGGCCGTGTCCAAGCTGATCGAGTACCGCCTGGAGCAACGCGCGGGTGAAGTGCTGTTCTCGCCCAGCCACCAGCAGGTGAGCGCGCGGAACCTGGCGGACTGGATAGTGGCCGACAACCTGCCGGTGCGCCTGCAGCTGCAATTGCACAAGATCCTCTGGAATGACGAGCCGGGACATTGATATGAGCGACAAGAAAGCGGTAATCCTCCTTTCCGGCGGCCTGGACTCCGCCACCGTAGTGGCCATGGCCCGCGCCGAAGGCTACGCCTGCTACACCATGAGCTTCGACTACGGCCAGCGTCACCGTGCCGAGCTGCAGGCGGCCGAACGCGTGGCCCGCCAGTTGGGTGTGGTCGAACACAAGGTGATTGGCCTCAATCTCGATGGCATCGGTGGCTCTGCCCTGACCGACAGCAGCATCGATGTGCCGGAAGCCCCTACCGAAGGCATCCCGGTCACCTACGTGCCGGCACGCAACACCGTGTTCCTGTCCCTCGCCCTGGGGTGGGCCGAAGTACTCGGCGCGCGGGATATCTTCATCGGCGTCAATGCCGTGGACTATTCCGGTTACCCGGATTGTCGCCCCGAGTTCGTCGAGGCCTTCCAGCGCATGGCCAACCTGGCGACCAAGGCCGGGGTGGAAGGGGATGGTTTCCGCATCCAGGCGCCGCTGCAGAACCTCAGCAAGGCGGATATCGTCCAGGCGGGCATGAAGCTTGGCGTCGACTACGCTTTGACGGTGTCCTGCTACCAGGCTGATGACGAAGGCCGCGCCTGCCGCAAATGCGACAGCTGCCGCCTGCGTGCAGCCGGCTTCGAAGCGGCTGGGGTGCAGGATCCTACGAGATATTTCTGAAATATTTTCGGTGGGGTGTTGAATTCCTGAATAAAATCAGTATTATGCGCTCCGCGTCGGGTCGTTAGCTCAGTCGGTAGAGCAGTTGGCTTTTAACCAATTGGTCGTAGGTTCGAATCCTACACGACCCACCATACAAGGCTCCGCGAGGAGCAATGGAAGCGGGAAGATCGAAAGGTCTTCCCGCTTTTCGTTTGTCCGCCGAAAAGTATGGTCCCCCCTCATCGGGGGACGGATGGCCTCTCCCGCAGCCATGCCCATTGGCGTTAATCTGCGTTATCATCCGCGCCCCGAACCGCATGGCCCCTGGCTTGGCGGGGCGGTGACCCAACAGGCTTTCGCGCAGTGCGCTCGCAGGTCCCGCAGACATGTCTCATCTCTCCGAACGTTTTCTCGTCCAGGCCCATCTCGCCGCCAAGCAGCCCCGGCAGCTTTCGGCCGATGAAGAGGCGCAGCTGCGTGCAGACATCGCCGCCGAGCTGAAGGCGCAGGATGCAGTGCTCGTTGCCCACTACTACTGCGACCCGGTGATCCAGGCCCTGGCCGAGGAAACCGGTGGTTGCGTGTCCGACTCGCTGGAGATGGCCCGCTTCGGCAACCAGCATTCGGCGAAGACGGTGCTGGTGGCAGGCGTGCGCTTCATGGGCGAGACGGCGAAGATCCTCAACCCGGAAAAGCGCGTGCTGATGCCGACCCTGGAAGCGACCTGCTCCCTGGACCTGGGTTGCCCGGTGGACGAGTTCTCGGCGTTCTGCGACCAGCATCCGGAGCGCACCGTGGTCGTCTACGCCAACACCTCCGCGGCGGTGAAGGCCCGGGCCGACTGGGTGGTGACCTCCAGCTGTGCGCTGGAGATCGTCGAGAGCCTGATGGACAACGGCGAGAAGATCATCTGGGCGCCGGACCAGCACCTGGGCCGTTACATCCAGCGCGAGACCGGTGCCGACATGCTGCTCTGGGACGGTGCCTGCATCGTCCACGAGGAGTTCAAGGCCAAGCAGCTCGAAGACATGAAGGCGCTGTACCCGGAGGCGGCCATCCTGGTCCACCCGGAATCGCCCGAGGCGGTCATTGAACTGGCCGATGCGGTGGGTTCCACCAGCCAGCTGATCAAGGCCGCGCAAACCCTGCCGAACAAAATGTTCATCGTCGCCACCGATCGCGGCATCTTCTACAAGATGCAGCAGCTGTGCCCGGACAAGCAGTTCATCGAAGCGCCTACCGCCGGCAATGGCGCTGCCTGCCGCAGTTGCGCGCACTGCCCCTGGATGGCCATGAACACCCTGGAGCGCACCCTGCAGTGCCTGCGCGAAGGCAGCAACGAAATCTTCGTCGATGCCGCGCTGGTGCCCCGGGCGATCAAGCCGCTCAAGCGCATGCTCGACTTCACTCAGGCCGCACGGTTGAAGCTCGCCGGCAACGCCTGATCGGCACGCACAAAAAAGCCCGGACCTGTCCGGGCTTTTTCGTGTGCGCTTGCTGTCAGCGCATCATCTGCTTGATGGTCTTCTGCTGCTCGATCATCTCCTGCTGGCGTGCATCGATGCGCGAGGCGAGCGGGAAGTTGTTGGTGGCGCGGCGCTTGGCGAAATCCAGCTGTTCGATGGCCTGGTCGTAGTCGCCGACCAGGGCGAAGAACTCTGCGCGCGCCTGGTGCAGGCCGATGGTGTTGCCGGCCAGCCCGCGTACTTCGGCCACCTGGTACCAGACGTCCGGGTCGTTGGGCCGGGACTTCACCAGGCCGTCGAGGATCTTCTCCGCTTCCTGGGGTTTGTTGAGCTTGAGCATCAGGTCGCTGCGCGCCTGCTTCAGCGGGTAGTTGTTGGGGTACAGGCCCAGCAGTCGGTCGACCCGTTTCTGCGCGTCCGGCAGGCGGTTGGCGGTGATGTCCAGGTCCACCTGGGCGAGGTTGTAGACGATCTCGTTGGGCGACTTGGCCAGCAATTGCGCCAGGCCTTCACGCGCCTCGTTGAGCTGGCCGTTCTTGATCTGCGCAATGGCCAGGCCGTAACGCGCGGCATCCAGCTTGGGGTCGGCGTCGAGCATGGCGCGGAAGCGCTTGGCGGAAATCCCCGGGGTTTCCTCGAACATCAGTTGCACGCGGGCGCGCATCAACTGGTAGCGCAGGCTGTTCTCCACGCCGCCCGGCGGCGCCTGTTCGGCACGGTTGCGGGTGTCGGCGATACGCGACTCGGTCACCGGGTGGGTGAGGAGGAATTCCGGCGGCTTGGAGTCGTAGCGGTACTGGCGCATCAGGCGCTCGAACATGTTGGGCATGGCGCGGGGGTCGTAACCGGCCTTTTCCAGGTTGAGCAGACCGATGCGGTCGGCTTCCTGTTCGTTCTGCCGGGAGAAGCGGCGCTGCTCCTGGATCGCGGCGGCCTGGGTCGACATGATCGCCGCCATGCCTGCGTCACCGGCGCCTGCAGCGGCGGCGACGATACCGGCCAGCATGGCCGCCATCACCGGGATCTGCATGCGTTGCTGGGCTTCGATGCCGCGTGCGAAGTGGCGTTGCGACAGGTGAGCCAGTTCGTGGGCGAGAACCGAGGCGTACTCGGCTTCGTTCGGTGCATAGAGGAACAGGCCGCCGTTGACGCCGACGATGCCGCCCGGCGCGGCGAAGGCGTTGAGCTGCGGGCTCTTGAGCAGCACGAATTCCAGGCGACGGTCCTGCAGCTGGCTGGTTTCGGCCAGGCGGTAGACGCTGGTTTCGACATAGTCCTTGAGCTGTGGGTCCGGGAGTTGTTCCACCTGGCCGCGCAGCAGGCTGAGCCAGGCGCGGCCCAGCTGGTGTTCCTGTTCCGGGGAGACGATGGCCGAACTGGAGTCGCCGAGGGACGGCAGGTCATCGGCCATCACGGGCGATGCGAGGAGGCAGGCAAGCGTCAGCAGAGTGGGGCGCAGCGGATTCATGCACAGGGCTCTTGTCGGCAAAGCGCTAACTGTAGCCTCCCGCCCGGTCGGCTGGCCAGGGTTGCGCGGGCTTCTGTATCCTAGGCGCCCTCCTGGAGAACACCCATGACAGACGCCACCGGCGCTCCCGATACCTTCGACGCCGAACTCGACGCCAGCGGGCTCAACTGCCCCTTGCCGCTGCTCAAGGCCAAGCTGGAACTCAACCGTCTGGCGAGTGGCGCAGTGCTCAAGGTCACCGCCACCGATGCCGGTTCGCAACGCGACTTCCGCGCCTTCGCCCGCCTCGCCGGCCACTTGCTGCTGCACGAGGAAGAGCAGGGCGGAACCTATCGCTACTGGCTGCGCAAGGCCTGAATTTCTCCGCTTACCAAGGAACTCCGATGTTCAAGGTGCTTCGCGATTGGGTGCAGCGCTACTTCTCCGATGAAGAAGCGGTGGTACTGGCGGTCTTCCTGGTCCTGGGCTTCACCCTCGTCCTCACCCTCGGCAACATGTTGGCGCCGGTCCTGGCGGGTCTGGTGCTGGCCTTCCTGATGCAGGGGGTGGTGAATTTCCTCGAGCGCCTGCGCATGCCCGAGACGCTGGCCGTGTGGCTGGTGTTCGCGCTGTTCATCGGTGCCCTGGCGCTGTTCCTGGTGGTGCTCATGCCGCTGCTCTGGCAGCAGCTCAGCACCCTGTTCAACGAGCTGCCGCGCATGCTCGGCGAGTGGCAGTCGCTGCTCCTGCTGCTGCCCGAGCGCTACCCGCACCTGGTCACCGACGAGCAGGTGCTCAATGCCATCGAGGTGACCCGCAGCGAGATCGGCAAGTTCGGCCAGTGGGCGTTGACCTTCTCGCTCTCCAGCCTGCCGCTGGTGGTCAACCTGATGATCTACCTGGTGCTGGTGCCGATCCTGGTGTTCTTCTTCCTCAAGGACCGCGAGCTGATCCAGCGCTGGATGAGCGGCTACCTGCCGCGCGAGCGGGCGCTGATGACCCAGGTCTGGCGGGAAATGCACCAGCAGATCGCCAACTACATCCGCGGCAAGGTGATCGAGATCGTCATCTGCGGCGGCGTGACCTACGTCGCCTTCGTCTCTCTCGGGCTCAACTATGCGGCGTTGCTGGCCCTGCTGGTCGGCCTTTCGGTGGTGGTGCCCTACATAGGCGCGGTGGTGGTGACCGTGCCGGTGGCCCTGATCGCGCTGTTCCAGTGGGGCTGGGGCGACCAGTTCATCTACCTGATGGTGGTTTACGGGGTGATCCAGGCGCTGGATGGCAACATCCTGGTGCCGTTGCTGTTCTCCGAAGCGGTGAACATGCACCCGGTGGCGATCATCTGCGCGGTGCTGCTGTTTGGCGGGCTCTGGGGCTTTTGGGGGATCTTCTTCGCCATCCCCCTGGCGACCCTGTTCAAGGCGGTGCTGGATGCCTGGCCGCGCAGCGGACCCCTGCGGGAAGGGCCATCACCGCTGATGTGAGTGCACATGAAAAAGGCCGCGATCGCGGCCTTCTTTCATTGCGTCTGCATTACGCCTGGACTCAGCCCTTGTTCAGCGCCTGCGCGGCGGCGAGCACGGCATCCACATGGCCGGGGACCTTCACGCCACGCCACTCCTGGCGCAGCACGCCGTCCTTGTCGATGAGGAAGGTGCTGCGGTCGACGCCCATGTATTCCTTGCCATAGAGCTTCTTCAGCTTGATCACGTCGAACAGCTGGCAGACCGCCTCGTCCTTGTCGGAGATCAGCTCGAAGGGGAACTCCTGCTTGCACTTGAAGTTCTCGTGGGACTTCAGGCCATCGCGGGAGACGCCGAAGATCACCGTGTTGGCTGCTGCGAAGGCGCCATGCTGGTCACGGAAACCCTGGCCTTCGGTGGTGCAGCCCGGGGTGCTGTCCTTCGGGTAGAAATAGATCACTACCTGCTTGCCCTTGAGGGCGGAGAGGGTCACCTGCTGGCCGCTGGTGGCGGGGGCGGTGAAGTCGGCGACCGGTTGGTCGATGGCTACGGCCATGTCTTGCTCCTTACGGGTGCTGCGGGCGCCAGGGCTCGATCAGCGCGTCGAGGTTCAGCGCGTCGGCGAAGTCGAGGAACTGATCGCGCAGCCAGCTGATCTGGGTGCCGGCGGGCAGCGTCACGGTGATGGTGGCGTTGAGCATGGTGCTCATGGTCTGCGGCGCCTGGTAGGTGTCGCAGGTGAGGCTCTCCAGTTCGACACGGTGATCGATGAAGAACTGGCACAGCTCGTTGAGGATATCCGGGCGGTACGCGGCGCTGACGTAGGCGACGTAGGGCAGCGACTGCGGGCGGGGCTCCAGCGCGGCGCTGCGGGTTACCTGGGTGGTGAACTCATGGCGCTTGGCCAGGGCGGGCAGGCCGGCTTCGAGGCGGGCCAGGGCATCCCAGCTGCCGGATACCTGCAGCACCAGGGCGCAGTACTCGCCGTGGCGGGTCAGGCGGCTGCTGACCACTGCGCAGCGGTTTTCCTGGCTGGCTCGGCACAGCACGTTGGTCAGCTCCATCGGGTTGACGCCAAGGGCACTGATCACAAGGAATTGTTCGCGGAGCGGGGTGGTGGACATGCAGCATTCCTAAAGCGAGAGGAGGGCGGGCAAAGCCGCGCCGATCAAAGCGGGAAGGTTAGCGAAAAGCGCCGCCGAGGGGAATGCTTGAGGCACCCTCGTCAGCTTGTGCTGGGCAATGGGCACCAGTACCATTACGGCTCTCTTTTTCCGGCAGGAGCGGTTGCATGATTGCGGGCAGTATGGTGGCACTGGTCACGCCCATGGATGCACAAGGTCAACTGGACTGGGCGAGTCTGACCAAGCTGGTGGATTTCCACCTGCAGGAAGGCACCAACGCCATAGTCGCAGTCGGCACCACGGGTGAATCCGCGACGCTGGACGTGAACGAACACATCGAAGTCATCCGCCGCGTGGTGGATCAGGTCAATGGCCGCATCCCGGTCATCGCCGGCACCGGGGGCAACTCCACCCGTGAGTCGGTCGACCTCACTGCCGCCGCCAAAGGCGTTGGCGCCGATGCCTGCCTGTTGGTGACCCCGTACTACAACAAGCCGACCCAGGAAGGCCTGTACCAGCATTTCCGCCACATCGCCGAATCCGTCGCGATTCCGCAGATCCTCTACAACGTCCCCGGCCGCACCGTCTGCGACATGCTGCCTGAGACCGTCGAGCGCCTGGCGAAGATCTCCAACATCATCGGCATCAAGGAAGCCACCGGCGACCTCAAGCGCGGCCAGGAAGTACTGGATCGCGTGAGCAAGGACTTCCTCGTCTATTCCGGTGACGACGCCACCGCCGTCGAGCTGATGCTCATGGGCGGCAAGGGCAACATCTCCGTGACCGCCAACGTCGCCCCCCGCGAGATGGCCGAACTCTGCGCCGCCGCCATGCGTGGCGATGCTGAAACCGCCCGTGCCATCAACGACAAGCTGATGCCGTTGCACAAGGCGCTGTTCATCGAATCGAACCCGATCCCGGTGAAATGGGCCCTGCACGAGATGGGCCTGATGCCCGACGGCATCCGTCTGCCGCTGACCTGGCTCAGCCCGCGTTGCCACGAACCGCTGCGTCAGGCGCTCCGCCAGTCCGGTGTATTGGTTTAATCCGAGGAATTACTACGCATGAAGCGACTGGCCGGACTTTCCGCTCTCGCCCTGATGATCTCCAGCACCAGCGGCTGCGGCTGGCTTTGGGGCGAAGATGGCTATTTCCGCGACCGCGGCAACGACTACCTGGAAGCGCGCCAGACCGCGCCCATGCAGCTGCCTCCGGATGCCCAATCCAAACGTCTTGATCCGTTGCTGCCGGTGCCGGTGAACGTCGCCGACAGCCGCAACGATGCCGACTACGAAGTCCCGCGCCCGCAGCCCCTGCAGGTCAAGGGCGAGGTCAGCGACTACAGCCTGCAGAAGAGCGGCGACTCCCGCTGGGTGGTTGCCCAGCGCGTCCCGGCCGAAGTGTGGCCGGTCGCGCGTCAGTTCTTCGAAGACGGCGGCTTCAAGGTCGTCGACGAGCGCCCGCAGACCGGTGAGTTCAGCACCGGCTGGCAGCGCCTGGACCAGCTCTCCGCTCCCCTGGCACGTCGCCTCGGCAGCCGTGTGAGCGGTGTCGAGCCCGACAGCGAAGTGCGTGCCCGCGTGCGCATCGAGCCGGGTGTGCAGCGCAACACCAGCGAGATCTTCGTCCTCACCACCACCCGTCCGGCAGGCAGCACCGCCGACACCGGTTGGCCGAGCCGTTCCGACAGCCCGAGCCTCGAGGCCGCGCTGATGGACGAAATGCTCGCCACCATGGCGCGTAGCGCCGAGCAGGGTGGTTCCGTGTCCCTGCTGGCAGCCCGTGACTTCGATGCGCCGAGCCGCGTGACCCTGTCCGAAGACGGCAGCGGTAACCCGATCCTCAACCTGGGCGCCGACTTCGACCGTTCCTGGTCGAGCGTGGGCCGTGCCCTGGAAGTGGCCGACGTACGCGTCGACGACATCAACCGCAGCCTGGGCGTGTACTACATCAACCTCGCCGAAGGCGCGGAGAAGGACCAGGAACCCGGTTTCTTCAGCCGCCTGTGGGGCAGCGCGCCCAGCAAGGAAGAGATCGAAGCCCGCGCCGACCGCTATCAGGTCCGCCTGACCCGCGTCGGCGACAGCGTGCAGGTCACCGTGGAGAAGGACATCAACACCGTGGCACCCGCCGATGTGGCGCGTCGCGTGCTGGGCCTGATCCAGGAAAACCTCGGCTGAGGCCGGACCGACCGGGTGGCGGGCAACCTCCACCCGGGCTCCAGTCGACGTGCCCCAGGGCGCGGCGGCAAGACAATAGGCGAAACCCCGCAGGTTTCGCCTGTTTCGTTTAACAGAGGCGGAAAATCCACATGACCACTCCCAGCACCCTGAGCCTGAAGAAGATCTACTCCGGTAAAGTCCGCGACCTCTATGAGATCGATGCCAAGCGCATGCTCATGGTCGCTACCGACCGGCTCTCGGCCTTCGACGTCATCCTCGAACAGCCGATCCCGGACAAGGGCAAGATCCTTACCGCCATCTCCAACTTCTGGTTCGACAAGCTCGCCGACGTGGTGCCCAACCACTTCACCGGCGACAAGGTCGAGGACGTGGTCCCCGCTGCCGAGCTGCCGCTGGTGGAAGGCCGCGCCGTGGTCGCCAAGCGCCTCAAGCCCGTTGCCGTCGAAGCCATCGTGCGCGGCTACATCGTCGGTTCCGGCTGGAAGGAGTATCAGAAGAGCGGCACCGTCTGCGGCATCCAGTTGCCCGCCGGCCTCAAGGAAGCCTCCAAGCTGCCCCAGCCGATCTTCACCCCCTCGACCAAGGCCGCCGTAGGCGACCATGACGAGAACATCTCCTTCGAGCAGTGCGAAGCCATCATCGGCAAGGAGCTGGCCGCCAAGGTCCGCGACACCGCCATCGCCCTCTACAGCACCGCCGTCGAATACGCGGCCACCCGCGGCATCATCATCGCCGACACCAAATTCGAGTTCGGTATCGACGAAGACGGCACCCTGACCCTGATGGACGAAGTGCTGACCCCCGATTCCAGCCGCTTCTGGCCGGTGGAGAGCTACGTCGAAGGCAGCAACCCGCCCAGCTTCGACAAGCAGTTCGTCCGTGACTGGCTCGAATCCACCGGCTGGAACAAGGAGCCGCCGGCTCCCGCTGTGCCCGCCGACGTCGCGCAGAAGACCGCCGACAAGTACCGCGAAGCCCTGACCAAGCTCACCGCCTGATCCCAGCGGCAGGTCCGCCAGCCCGGGCAATACGCAAGCATCTGAATGCACGCGAAAAAATTGCCTCGGCGGGCTTCGCCAAACGCCTTTCAGCTGGTATCATGCGCGCCGTTCGGGAAGATGCCGGAGTGGCCGAACGGGACGGATTCGAAATCCGTTGTGTCAGCAATGGCACCTAGGGTTCAAATCCCTATCTTCCCGCCATATACAGCAAAGCCCCTGGTTCGCGAGAGCCAGGGGCTTTGTGCTTTCAGGCATGCCCGTGCGCGCCTTGCGCTAGCAGGGTGCGCTGTACCAGCACCTTCATCCGGCGGATGTCTGACCAGAACAGCTCATCCGGGAACGGCCCCGGCGCCAGCGCGTTCTTCACCAGGAAGTAGCCCTCCTCGCAAATACCCTCCACCGGCACCACCACGCCCACGATGTGGTAGCAGCAGAACAGAGGGGGCGGCACCTCTTCCCAGTGCAGCTCCATTACTACCGTCTGTCCCAGGTTTGCCAGGGCCCTGGCGGTATTCAAGGGCTGGTTGTTCATGTTTCTTCCCCTTCGGAATCCCAAGCGCCGACTAGACCCGTGCACTTTCCGTGGATGGGCAGGGGAGCCGTAAAGAAGTCTTTCGGGTGCATGAGTCGACTCCGAGTGCTCTTGATAGGATCACGGTGGTTTATTTTGTTGGGTGGGACCACGGTGGTTCTATTGCTGTCAATACCACGGTGGTACATCCTCCCGCGGATGAGCAGAGAAGACCCCCAATTCAAACTGAGAATGCCTATCGAGTTGCGCGCCCAAGTGGAGCTGGCAGCAAAGAATTCAGGCCGATCACTGAACGCCGAGCTAATTGCTCGCATCGAAGCCAGCTTTCTTGGAGAGTTCGCCACCGAGAAGCTGATGCCAGCTGCCAGAGCAAGGGAGTTGGCGCTGATGGCGAGAGCGGGATTGCCGGACGAGATTCGTAGAAGAGCGATTGAAGCCATCTCGCACGCCGTCAGGCTTGGTCATGACGGTGCGAAGGTTGATGTCGAAGACCTGGGATTGAACTTCGGGCTTCCGGAGGCTCACCTGTCTCTCCTCATGAGCGGTGTCCTGCAAGAGCTGTCTGAAGCGGGCTACAAGGCGAGCTGGAAAGACGCAGCCTCTATTAGTATTGAGTTTTGAGACGGTAACGTTAAAGACGTTTTATGCAGACAGCGGGCGATAGAGCACGAGCGTTGATCAAGCGGCTGGGGCCGAAAAAGGCCAGTGAACTGGGTGGAGGCAACCACGACCGTTGGCGAAGCGTCAGCAAAGGTGCGGTGAGAGTCAGCACGGAAGAGATCGACGTGCTTGTGAAGGCCTATCCCCAGTACGCGTTCTGGCTGGCTTGCGGCCAGATTGCACCCGAGATCGGGCAGACAAGCCCGGCCTATGACGACACCCATCCAGATTTATCGCCATCCAGCGCTGAGTGACCACGGGCTGTGACCCGCAGCTTTCCGCCCAGCGCTGTATCGCTTCTGCCTAAGCGCCTGGCTTCTCCAGTCGTGCTCCCGGCAGCTGAGACCGGACGAACGCTAGCGCATCCACTGAATAGTGGATGCCATGCTTCGCCAAGTTCATGGGCAAGGGAATGCCCGACAAGCAGAGCTGCTCATCGCCTAACCTCGTATTCCATCGGATAGTCGCAAGGCTCCCGCTCAGCCTGTTCCGGCCACAACCACTGCGCATCCACACAACCCTGACGCTGGTAGAACCGCACCGTCTCCCTCGCCGAGTGGGACGAGACATACAGGCGCTGGATGCCCTTGTGGCGGGCCTCTTCGAGACAGCGGGCAAACAGCAGGCGCCCGACGCCCCTGCCACGCTCGGTGGCCTCGACATGGAACTCCTTCAATGGCCGGTAGCGCCCGGTGGGTTCTATAGGCGCGCCGTCCACACAGACGAAGCCGACGACCCGCCCCAGGCGGGTCGCCAGGCAGACCAAGCCGCCGTTGGCCAGAGCGGCCCGCAGCGTGTCCTTCACTTCCTGGCGGTCGGCCGGGGACCAGTCGTCGATGAAGGGGTCGGCGCTTTCCACCGCGTGGCTCGCCTGCAAGCGAATGACCCGGTCCACTACCTGCCGCCGCTCGAAGGTGAACACGAAGTCGAGGTCCGAATCGGCTACCGGTGCGGTGTGAAGGGTGATGTCCGGGGTGCTGCTCATGGGCTTCCTGCAGTTGATCCAGGGTGTGGGGCCGGGATGGTAGCGCGCCCGGCTGAAAACCGAGCAGGAAGCCAACGAGATCGAGGTACTGCCGCTGTACAAGGCCTCTGATCCGGCTTACGCCTACGGGGACGACACCGTCGTGCCGAGCAGGAGCTCAAGGGCCACAGATTGGTACCTGGTCAAGCAAGGCCCCTGAATCCTTCTTCGGTGCTCCGTGATCCTTCGGAGCCGTTGCCGCGTCGGTCACCTTGCACCGCTCCCGAAATGATGGCCAAAAGACATTTTATTGATATCAAAATGAGTTCATTTTCCGAAACGTTCGTCGCAGCTTGCGCCTTTTTGTATCGAAAAAGCGACAAAGCGCACGTTTTCCCCGTCACGCGCGAAGAACCCCGGCTACACCCTCCAGTCTAGGTTTTAGGTCGTCCGAAGGATGAAGTACCGGACAGTGGCGCAATGCCATTTCAGGCCTGCCTACAACCACTTCAAAAGGATTGGAGTCAGCATGAAAAATAATTTCAGACGTGTTGTCGGTTCCCTCGCTTTCGCCGTTTCCACCGCTTCCTTCGCCAGCCCCGCCGCAGACGCCGAATTCAAGGAATTCTGGAGTCCCGGCAAACCCAACCCTTCCATCTGCAACTCGCCCTTGCTGGTCGGCACGCCGCTCGGCCTGCCGCGCTGCCTGCAGGCGAGCAACATCTTCACCCGGCTCCAGGCGCTACAGGACGTCGCCAGCCTCAATGGCGGCAACCGCGCCGCTGGGCAGCCTGGCTACCAGGCGTCCATCGACTATGTGAAGAAGACCCTGCAGAAGGCCGGCTACAAGGTGACGGTGCAGCCGTTCCCCTTCACCGCCTACTACCCGAAAGGGCCGGGCACCCTGAACGCAGTCACACCAACCCCTGGCAACTACGTCTGGGATACGGACTTCACTTACCTCTCGCAAACCGAAGCCGGTGACGTGAGCGCCAAGGTGGTGCCCGTGGACGTGGCCCTGGGAGCGGGCAACAACTCCTCCAGTGGCTGCGAGGCGGAAGATTTCGCCAACTTCCCCAGCGGTTCCATTGCGCTGATCCAGCGGGGCACCTGCAACTTCGAAATGAAGGCCGAGAACGCCGCCGCCGCCGGTGCCGCCGGGGTGATCATCTTCAACCAGGGCAACACCGACGACCGCAAGGGCCTGGAGAACGTCACCCTGGGTGATGGCTACGAAGGCGGCATCCCGGTGATCTTCGCCACCTACGACAACGGCGCCGCCTGGGCCGGTACTGAAGGCCTGCAGCTGCGCATGGTGGTCGATGTGGTGCGCTCCAAGACCCAGACCTACAACCTGGTGGCCGAGACCCGCTACGGCAACCCGAACAACGTGGTGATGGTCGGTTCGCACTTGGACTCCGTGTTCGAGGGCGCAGGCATCAACGACAACGGTTCCGGCAGCGCCGCGCTGCTGGAGATGGCCGTGCTGCTGCGCAAGGCCTACCCGCTGAACAAGGTGCGTTTCGCCTGGTGGGGCGCCGAGGAATCCGGTCTGGTGGGCTCGACCTACTACGTCAACAATCTCACCCCCGAGGAGAAGAAGAAGATCAAGGCATACCTGAACTTCGACATGATCGGCTCGCCGAACTACGCGAACTTCATCTATGACGGCGACGGTTCTTCCTTCGGCCTGAAGGGGCCGGCCGGTTCGGCGGCGATCGAGCATCTGTTCGAGGCCTACTTCAAGCTGCGCCGTGCGCAGTTCGAAGGCACCGAGATCGACTTCCGCTCAGACTATGCGCAGTTCTTCGAGGATGGCATCGCCTTCGGTGGCCTGTTCACCGGCGCCGAGGACATCAAGACCGAAGAGCAGGCGCAGAAATATGGCGGCGCAGCCGGCCAGCCGTTCGACCCCTGCTACCACAGTGCCTGTGACAGCACGGCGAACATTGATCTCGATGCACTGGAGATCAATGGTGACGCCATGGCGTTCGCCACCAGCTGGTTGTCGATTTCCACCAAGATCATCGACGACGAAATCGCAGCGGCGAAGAAAGCTCAGGGCGCGACCCTGCGCAAGGCGGCGGTACGCGATATCGAGCGTTGGGGTGATGCCTACATCAAGTAACGCCTGATCGAACTTGCGCCGGGTATCCCGGCGCAAGCTCCCCATTGACGAAGCCCGGGTGCGCAAATACTGTATGTATGAACAGTATATGGAGGCTCCGCCATGGGTAACGTCCGCATCATCGGCCGCTTGGGGCCGTCATTCGCCAAACTTCCGCTTTACACCCTCGCCATCGATGAAAACGCCAAAGGGCCGGTGCGCTTGCGCCTGGAAGGCTGCGTCAGCCTGGACGAGCTCCTGGGCATCGATATTCCGCAAACCTTCACCGTGCGCCTGGAAGACGACAGCATGGATGGCATGGGCCTGGTCGCCGGTGACCTGCTGCTGGCGGATCGCTCCCGCGTAGCCGTCGACGGCAGCCTGGTGGTGGCGGTCATCGATGGGGATTTCTACATACGCCGATTGCGCCACGAGGACGGGCGCCGCGTGCTGCTGGCGGAGAACGCCCGTTACCCCGCGCTGAACCTCTCGCCCGAGCAGGATTGGATGATCCGCGGCGTGGTCACCCACAGCTTCCGTCGACCGGAGCGCTGGCAGCCATTGGCGTGAGGGGGGGAGGCCGTACCTCAGTGATGGGGTACGGTCGCTTGCCGGGGTTTGCGCCCGCTGGCCGGGTGTTCGACCTGCTCACGTGGCGCTCGGGTGGTGGGGTGATGGTGGTGGTGGGTGATTCTGAGCATGGCCCAGAGCATCGCAACGGCTACCAGCAGCCAACCCAGGATCAACAACACGATAAAGGCTTCAGGACTCATCGCTAACCGCCTCGGTGCCCGCAGATGGGCACACATCTGGAGTTTAGTCCGGCATCCGTGACGCTTCCCTGACAGGCCCCGCCTTCGGTCGGCTGGCCGGTTCCTTTGGGCGAAATGCGCCGGTGCTTGAAAACTTCGGCAGCAGGGGCGCAATAAAGTGCGGGTCGAACGACGTGCGGCGGGGTGCCTCAGTTGCAGAAGCGCTCCATGTTCTGCCGGGCTTTCTCATTGGGGGCGTTGCGCTGCTGGGCGGTCCAGAACTGGCACTTGGGGCTGGCCAGGCGTTCCGCCTCTTCGATACGGGCGTTGTCGCGCTGCTGGGCGGCACCCTGGTTCTGCTGGTAGCGCTCGAACATCTGCGCGTTGCTTTGTGGGGCGGGTGCAGGTGTGGGGGCAGGCCCCACCGGCGAACCCAAGGGTGCGGTGGCGCTCTGGCCCACTTGCTCCCAGGCGGCACTCACCAGGTGGCGATAGCCGAACCAGGCGGTGCCGGCAACGGCGACGAAACCGAGCCAGATGCCCAGGGCGATGCACAGCACCAGTTTCACCGGGTTGAAGCTGACGTGGAGTGTGCGGCTACGAGTGGGCATGGGACCTCCTGTGTGGCCAATGGACCGATCCGGGCGTGCCAGGTTCGATCTCAATGGGCTGCTATCACCTCATAGCATTGCCGAGTGCCGCCGATCACCAGGGTGATCTCCGCGCCGGCGCCCTTGCCCAGCAAGGCCTGCCCCAGCGGGGAGCGCGGGGTGATCACGGTGACTTCTCCGTCTTCGCCCTGCACTTTCAGCCCGGCAGCTTCCGGGCCGAGGAAGAGTAGCTGGCCGCTTCCGTTCTCGGCCTCCAGGTGCACCAGTGCGCTGAGCTGGATGCCGAGGGCCGGGTCGTGTTCACGCAGCACCAGGTTCTGGAACAGCCCGATCGCCTGCTTGATCTCGGCCGCGCGGCGGGCTTGCCCGGTAGCCAGGTAGGAGGCTTCCAGGCCCAGGGTGTCGTACTTGTTCTCGGCGACGTTCTCTTCATGGGTCGCTGCTTCATAAGCCGTCTGTGCGGCACGTTGCAGCAGCTCCAGATCGTGCGTGAGCGTGTCGATGATCAAGTGCTGGATACGGGCTTTGTCCATGGCGGAGATTCCTGCGGCGAAGGGTGCATTCTACGGCTGCCAATCGGTGAAGAGGAGGGGATTGTATTTTGTGTGTTTGCAGCATATTTGCTTTATATTGATGCAAACGCACGGAGGAATCCCATGAGCGCCCTCAGCCGCCCCACCCTCGATCCCGATGCCGTACTGGCCAAGGCCCTGCTCAATACCCGTGAGCAACTGGGGCTGACCCAACAGCAACTGGCCGATATCGTCGGGGTGCACCGCACTGCTATCACCCGTTGGGCGGACAGCGGCGGCATCCGCCCGCAGAGCAAGACCGGCGAGCTGGCGCTGCTGTTGATCCGCGCCTACCGCGCCCTGTTCGCCCTGTTCGGCGGCAACCTCGATGACATGCGCCACTTCCTGCGCACCGAGAACCGCCATCTGGGTGCCGTGCCCCTCGAACTGATGGCCCAGGTGCAGGGTCTGGTAAGGGTGGTGGAGTACCTGGACGCCATCCGCGGCAAGATCTGAACGTCCCCCGATAACAACAACGAAGGAAGGCTGGACATGGATATCTGGACGACCTGCCAAGGCCCGGAACGGATCAGGCCCTTGCGTGGCCGCCTGGTGCGCCTGGTGGAGAGCCAGGAGCAGGTGGCCACCCTGCAACTGGTGGACAACCTCGCCGAGCAGGCGCTGCTGGAAGAGCTGATCGAGACCAGCAAGCCGCCACTGCCCCGTAGCGCCGAACCGCTGCACTACTTGCTGAAGACTCCGTTCCGCTACCCGCCGCTGCGCTGGGGTTCGCGCTTCGGCACCGTTCACGAGCCCAGCCTGTTCTATGCTGCCTCGCGCCTGGAAACCGCCATGGCCGAAGGCGCCTTCTACCGCTTCGTGCTGTGGAGCGGCATGGCGGTGCCGCCGCCCAGCGGGCGCATCCTGTCCGAGCATTCGTCCTTCGAGGCGCGCTTCCAGGTCGAGCGCGGTGTGCAACTGCAATTGCCGCCTTTCGATGCCCACGACGAAGCACTCGCCGACCCGGTGGACTACCGCACCAGCCAGGCGCTGGGTGCCGCCATGCGCGCTGCGGGGGTCGAGGCCTTCGAGTACCGCTCCGCGCGTTGCCCGTTGCAGGGCACCAATATCGCGCTGTTCACCCCTGAAGCCTTCACCGACCGGCGGCCGCGCAATCTCACGCCCTGGCTCTGCGAAACCACGGCCGAATACGTCGCCTTCAAGCATGCCCAGGCACCGGACACACCGCGTCTGTTCCGCATGACCCAGTTCCTCGTCGACGGTCGCCTGCCGCAGCCGGCATGAGCCCCCGCCCGATGAGCGAATCCTGGCCACAACAGCTGCTGTCCCTGGTCGGTTCCCCCGCCGGCATCGCTGCGAGCTACGTGGAGTCGCTGCTGCCTGCAGCGGCAGAGCGCGGCCTGGATGTCAGCGAGCTGCTGCGGGTTGTGGATATCCCGGCGGAGCAGCTGGCGTTGCCGGGCTATCGCTTGCCGCTGTTCAAGGCCTTTGCCCTGCTGTTGCAGGCCGAGCGCCTGGGGGGCGACCCGCTGATCGGCCTGCGCCTGGGCCTGGCCGTGCGCCCGCGTTCGTTCCAGGTGCTCGGTTATTCGGCCATGAGCTGCGCCACGCTGGGTGAGGCCATCCAGCGTCTGCAGCGTTTCGAGCAACTGGTCTGGGACATCGGCGAAACCCGGCTGGAGGAGGAGGGCGAGCAGGTTGCCCTGACCTGGCGGCCACGCTTGTTGCCCTGGGTGCCCCGTCAGGTGGTGGAAATGGCCCTGGCCGGCTGGCTGGCCTTCGGTCGCTGGCTGAGTGACGGGCGCGCGCAGCCCTTGCAGGTGGAGTTCCGCCATCGCCTCGACACGGCTGCCGACGTCTATGCCGAGGTGCTTGGCTGCCCGGTCCAGGGTGGTTGCACGCGCAATGCGGTGATTTTCCACAGGGCGCTGCTGCAGACGCCGTTGCGAGAGGCCGACCCCCACCTGCGCAGCCTGATGGACGCCCAGGGCGAAGCCTGCCTGGCGGCCTATCGCCTCGACGCCAACCTGGCCAACGAGGTGCGTGCGGCGCTTTGTACCGGCCTGGCGCAGGGGCAGATCGGCCTCGATGACGTGGCCGGGCATCTGGGGCTCACTGCACGCATCCTGCGTCGCCGCCTGGGGGAAGCCGGTTTGGCCTTGCCCGGTCTGCTCGATGAAGTGCGCAAGGATCTGGCGCAGCTTTACCTGCAGCACACCGACTTCGCCCTGCTGGAAATCGCCTACGTGCTGGGCTTTGCCGAACAAAGCTCATTCTCCCGAGCCTTCCGTCGCTGGACGGGCTTGCCGCCGACGGCTTTTCGCCGGGAAAAGCGGCCGAAGCGCCCTGAAACGGGGCGCTGCAGGGGTTGACAGGAATGAGTTGTGCACAATGGCGAGGCAGCTTGTCATTTCGCAGTCACATTCGCGCGTAACCGCTTGATTCTTCGTGGCGCTCTATTAAAGCAATGAAAAATAAAGGGTTTTCAGGTTGGTGAAAAAATCGTCAATTTGACGGGAGCGCCCGTTTCATCGGGTTTGAAGGGGATTTCTCGCTGTTTTCCCACAGAGTTATCCACAGCTTCTGTGGATTGTCCCGAGCGCTTGCTCTAGAACGCCGCTCCCAGGCTTGGCAAGACTTTACCTGCGGCGAAAAAGGAGTAGAGTGCGCGACCTTCCCGGCCGCCACACCCCTTTACATGAAGTCCAGAGCACTCGTCGAAACCGCCCAGCAGAACCAACGCTTGCCCCTGCGCATGGCCCTCTGGTTGCTCGACAACCCTCGCCTCGGCCAGGCCGCCAGCGTCAAGCGGCTTGCCGGCAAACTGCTCAAGCAACCGGCCCGTCAGGGCGTGGTGGCTGCTCAGAGCCGCCTCGGCCAGATGCTCTGCCGCGACTGTGGCAACACCCGTGATCGCCGTATCGGCTTCGACATGCTGCGCCAGGCCGCGCGTGCCGGTGATCGCCGCGCCCAGCTCGAACTGGGCCGCCTTTATGCACAGCCCCGCACCCAGGAATTGCAGCAGGCCCGCCACTGGCTGGAGCAGGCAGCCGCCCAGGGTTCCCACGAGGCCAAGCGCCTGCTGAGCCGTCTGCCCAGCGCCTGACCGCCGCCTGGGCGCTGGGTATACTGCCCGGCATCCTTCCGCGGAGCCCCCCATGCCCTTCGACCTGCCCAATCTGCTAATCGGCCTCGCGCTCGCCGCTGTTCCCCTGTTGGGCCTGGCCTGGCATCAGCAACGCCGCATTGCCGCCGGCGAACTCGAACGGCTGTTGCTCGACGAGCGCCTCGCCACCGCTCAGATGGCCCAGGACGGGCTCGGTGCCCAGCTCGACGACAGCCGCGTGGAAATCCGCGAACTCACCCAGAACAACGCCGCCCAACAGGCCGAACTGGCAGCGTTGCGCCGCGAGGCCGAGCTGCTCGGCGTCGAGCGCAAGGCCGCTCGCGAAGCCCAGGCGGCCTGGAGCGAGGAGCGCGAGCGCAAGGAGGGCGAGCTGCGTCGCCTGGATAGCGAGCGTGCCGCCCTGGCCGCGGAGCTGCGCGAGCAGCAGGATTCCCACGCCCAGCGCCTGGCCGACCTGCAGGCCGCTCGCGATGATTTGCGCGCCCAGTTCGCCGATCTGGCCGGGAAGATCTTCGATGAGCGCGAGCAGCGTTTCGCCGAGACCAGCCAGCAGCGCCTGGGGCAGCTGCTCGACCCGTTGAAGGAGCGCATCCAGGCCTTCGAGAAGCGTGTCGAGGAGAGTTATCAACAGGAGGCGCGCGAACGCTTCTCCCTGGGCAAGGAGCTGGAGCGCCTGCAGCAGCTCAACCAGCGCCTGGGGGATGAGGCCACCAACCTCACCCGCGCGCTCAAGGGCCAGAAGACCCAGGGCAATTGGGGCGAGCTGGTGCTGGAACGGGTGCTGGAGCATGCCGGCCTGGAGAAGGGCCGCGAGTACCAGACCCAGGTCAGCCTGAACAGCGCCGATGGCCAGCGCTTCCAGCCCGACGTGCTGATCCAGCTGCCCGGCGACAAGCAGGTGGTGGTGGACGCCAAGGTCAGCCTTACCGCCTACCAGGCGCTGATCGCTGCTGAAGACGAGGCCGTCCGTGCCCAGGCGCTGAAACAGCACGTGCTGTCCTTGCGTAATCACCTCAAGGGGCTGTCGGTGAAGGATTACCAGCGCCTGGAGGGCCTGCACAGCCTGGACTTCGTGCTGCTCTTCGTGCCCATCGAGGCCGCGTTCGCTGCCGCCTTGCAGGCCGATCCGGGGTTGTTCCAGGAGGCTTACGACCAGCACATCGTCATCGTCAGCCCGACCACCCTGCTGGCCACCCTGAGGGTCATCGACAGCCTGTGGCGCCAGGAGCGGCAGAGCCAGAACGCCCGGGAGATCGCCGAGCGCGCCGGGGCCCTTTACGACAAGTTCGTCGCCTTCGTGCAGGACCTGGACGAGATGGGCAGCCGCCTGCAGCAGCTGGACAAGGCCTACGCCGCCGCCCGCAACAAGCTGGTGGACGGGCGCGGCAACCTCGTCAGCCGGGTCGAGAACATCAAGCTGCTAGGGGCCCGCGCCAGCAAGAGCCTACCCACCGACCTGCTCGAGCGCGCGGCAGGGCTGCCGCTGCTGGATGAGCTGGAGGAGTGATGCCTTCGTTCTGGGCCCAGCTGGTGGGCCTCATTCCTCGGTGCCGGCCGGCGGGTCAGGCGCCCGCTTCCGCCGCGGCACGCTGCGCTGCCGGCGAGCGCTCCAGGTAACTCAGCGCCACTGACAGATCGCCTTCGGTACGCGGGTGGAAACCCGGCTCGTAATAGCGCAGCACCGCGCGGCCTATGCTGGCGGGCGTGGGCAGCGTGTCGCGGGCGCCCAGGCGACGCCAGTGGCGGAGGAAGCCGGCACGCTTGCGCGTAGCCGGGTCCTGGCGCATCAGGCTGGCGGAGCCGACGCTGAACAGGGTGATCAGCGCGATGCACGCCACCACCATGTAGAACCCCCGCGCCAGCAGGCTGCCGCCCAGGTGCACATGCAGGTCATGGGCGACGCAGCGGTGCTCCACTTCCTCGGCACCGTGCCAGCGCAGCAGGTCGAGCATCACCGGGTCGGCTTGGTCGAGGCTGCGGGTGGTGATGATCCAGTTGCCCAGCACGCAGGTGAAATGTTCCACGGCGGCGATCAGGCCGACGCGCTGGCGCAGCCACCAGGGTTGCAGCCAGCGGCTCAGGCGGTGTTCGCCCAGCGGGTGGTCGCAGAGCACCTTGTCGAACAGGCGGTAGATGCCGGCGGTGACCGGCGCTGGGTCCAGCCCGTGGCGTTCCAGGTAGGGTTTCAATGCGCTGTCGTGGGCGC
The DNA here is from genome assembly GCF_032621735.1 of Pseudomonas sp. zfem005. Taxonomy (NCBI): domain Bacteria; kingdom Pseudomonadati; phylum Pseudomonadota; class Gammaproteobacteria; order Pseudomonadales; family Pseudomonadaceae; genus Pseudomonas; species Pseudomonas sp. zfem005. The sequence continues at coordinate 107,190 of NZ_JAVYJE010000007.1, forward strand.
GGGCGTGTTGCGCCTCCTGGCGCACGAAGCCGCGCACGTCCTCGGCCAGCAGCGGGTCGGTCACCTGGGGCAGGGCCTTGTTGTAGACCCGGCAGAACCAGAACTCCCCGGCCGGCAGGATCAGGTGCAGGCTGTTCATGATGTGCGAAGCCTCGGGTTCGCCCGGTACCCAGTGCAGCGGCGTGTCGGCGAAGTCGAAGCGCACCTTGCGCTGTTCGAGGCGGTGGTGCTCGGTGCTCATGAGGCTCTCCTGGCCGGTTCCTCGCGGTCGACGAATTCACGCAGCCAACCGGCCAGCCGCTGCGGCTCGGCCAGCAGTTGCCAGTGGCCGGCGCGCACTTCGCGGCGCCACAGGGTCGGCGCCCAGCGGGTCAGCTCGTCGAACAGCTGCGGACGCACGAAGCGGTCGCGGGTGGGGATGACCAGGTGCACGGGCAGGTCGGTGTGACGTTCACGGGGGCGGAACAGGCTGCTGATGAAATTGGCGCGGTAGAGCCTCACCCCACGCTGGCCGTCGGTGAGCTGGGTGCTGCTGACGTGTGGCTTGGCGATGCCTTCGACGCGGCGCAGCAGGCCTGGCCAGGCGCGGGCAAGTCCCAGTTTCCAGGTGAGCTCCGGCAGCAGCGGGGTGTGGAAAAAGGCGATGTACCAGGAGCTGAGCAGTTGCCCGATCATCTGCAGGTAGGCGCCGACGCGCTTTTCCCGCAGGCGGCTGCGCATCCAGTGGCCGACGTGGTCCAGGCAGGGGCCGGAGATGCTGGTGTAGGACGCCAGCAGGGGTTGGATACGCGGCTCGGTCACCGCTTCCCAGCTCTGGATCGAGCCCCAGTCGTGGGCCACCAGGTGCACGCGGCGATCCGGGCTGAGGGCACGCAGCACCGCTTCCAGGTCATTGGCCAGGCGCGGCAGGCGGTAGTCGCGGATGCGCGGCGGCACCCCCGATGCGCCGGCGCCACGCACGTCGTAGGCGATGATGCGGTAGTCCGCCGCCAGTTCGCGCACCAGCGGCAGCCACACCTCGTGGCTGTCCGGGTAGCCGTGCACCAGCAGCAGGGTCGGCCCCTTGGCATTGCCCCACTGGTAGGTGGCCAGGCGCACGCCGTCGCCTTGCACCGTCACGCGCTGGGGTTCGAGGGTGAGGGGCGCGTTCATCGGCTCGCCTCCCGGTGCGGGCGAAGGGTGGCGGGGTGCGTGGCGGGCATGGCGGATCTCCTGCGGGCCTGAATCGTTACATCATTCGATGTCATCGATTGTCGGCCAGGGATGCGGTGCTGGCCAGATGCAGGGGCGCTTTCGCCGGTGCGCCTGTTACCGCGTTACCGCTGCCCGCAAAGTGCCGTGGCAGGGGGCTTGCGTGGTGTTATCCGGGTTTTGGCGGGCCCTCTGTGCCGGCAGTTCCAGCCATAGGTTGGGCCTCCGGCGGCGCTGTTGTTGGCCGTCGGGGCGCGGAGATATGATCCGCCCATGAAGAATTCCCCCAGTTTCCTGCAGCGCCTGCTCGCCCAGGCGCCGCACATCCCCGAGCCCGTTCCGGGCGAGGAATACAGCGTCGACGAGCTGGCCCGCGAGGCCGGTACCACCGTGCGCAACCTGCGTGCCTACCAGGATCGCGGGCTCTTGCCGCCGCCCGAGCGCCGGGGGCGTGTGGGTATCTACAGCGGCGAGCACCTGGCGCGCCTGCGCCTGATCGGCCAGTTACTGGAGCGCGGCTACAGCATCGCCAGTATCCGCGAGCTGTTCGAGGCCTGGGAACAGGGCCGCGACCTGGCCCATGTGCTTGGCCTGGAGCAGGCCATAGTCGGCGACTGGACCCAGCTTGAGCCCACGCCCCTGGGCTTCGACGAGGTGCAGGCGCTGTTCGGCGACGAGCTCACCGATGAAGCCATGGACATCGCCCAGGCGCTGGGGCTGATCGAGTTCGCCGGGGACCACCTGCGCGTGCTCAACCCGCGCATCTTCAATGCCGGGGTGCAGCTGCACCGTTCAGGGATTCCGCTGCTGGTGCTGCTGGAGCAGTTCGCCACGATCCGCCAGCAGGTGGAGCCGGTGGCGGAGGGCATCGTGCGGATGATCGTCGATCACCTGGTCAACCCGCTGCTCAGCACCAGCCTGCCCCATGTCGCCGAACTGGAAGGCCTCAACCGTCAGTTGCTGGCGCTGCGCCCGCTGGTGGAACAGGTGGTGGACAGCGAGCTGGCGCGCGGGCTGCAGCTCTCGGCCAACCAGGAGCTGGGTGGCCGTGTGGGCGAGCTGCTCAGGGGCTTTCTCAAGGGCTGAAGCCCGCGCCTTCAGTGCACGGGGGCGAGGAGGGTGGACTGCCCGCGAAAGGCTTCCACCCGGTTGCGCCCGGCGTGCTTGGCCGCGTAGAGGGCCACGTCGGCGTTACCCACCAGGGCCTCCTCACTGATCGCCGTGCCCTGCTCGGTGGAGGCCACGCCAATGCTCACGGTGAGGTGGCCGCGCTCGGCACCGGCATGGGGCTGGTCCAGGTCCTCCACGGCCGCGCGAATGCGTTCGGCGATGGCGCGGGCGGTTTCCAAGTCGGCCCCGGGCATGACCACGGTGAACTCCTCGCCGCCGAAGCGCGCGACGAAATCGCAGTGCTCGCGGATGCTCGCGCGCATCGCCTCGGCGACCTGGCGGATGCAAATGTCGCCGGCGAGGTGGCCGTAGCTGTCGTTGTAGAGCTTGAAGTGGTCGATATCCAGCATCAGCACGCCCAGGTGCTCGTGGTTGCGCGCGCAGCGGTGCCATTCACGCTTCAGGGTTTCGTCGAGGTGGCGCTTGTTGGCGATGCGGGTGAGGTCGTCGGTGCGGCTGAGGATGGCCAGCTCCTGGTTGGCCAGCGCGTACTTGTGCGCCAGCACCTGGTGTTCCCAGGCCAGCTTCAAAGCCTCGTTGAAGCGGATCTGCAGGCGCCGGCCCATCTCGGCGATGAAGGGGCAGACCACCCAGGCGGAGACGGCGAGGAACATCGCCTGGGGCTCCGGGTCACGGCCGTAGGCGATGCCGAGGAAGAAGAACATGGGCACATGGAAGGCCAGGTGTGCCGGCCAGTAGGAGACGTTGCTCATGGCGACCATCACCGAGGCCAGGGCGATGCAGCCGAAGATCACGTCCTCGTAGGGCGTGCCATAGCCCATCAGCCAGATTGCGCCGACACCCCAGGCCACGCCCACGGCGCCGCACTGGCACATGGTCATGCGCGCCCAGGTCAGCGGCGGGAAGCGTTGCGGATCACGACGCCAGGCGCGCACCAGGGACAGGCGCACCACCATCAGCACCACCAGGATGGCCAGCCAGATGCACAGCCCGCGCAGTGGCGCGCTGGCGTGGTAGACCCCGAACACCATGGAGCCGGAGAAGACGTTGCCGACTGCCGTCGAAGGGCTGGTGGAGAAGAGCGTGGCGACCCGTTCGGCGAGGTAGTCCTCGGCCGGGCGCTCGGGAAGGTGGGTCGGCACCGGGCCCGACCCACTGGAAAGATTCATTGCGAAGACTCCTGTCTCTACGGCGTGGCGGCAGGTGCGCCAGGCACTTCTTATACCGGGCCGCGCCGTCGAGGTGAACAGCGGCCTCTCGACGGCTGCGCGGATGGCGGAAGTCTAGACGCTGGCCGTTGACGGATTCGCCATCGGCGCCGAGCGATGGATCAGGCAGGGAGGCGGGCGCGAGATGACTGCCGGGTTGCGCCCGGGGTTGCCAGAGCGGGGGGCGAACCGCTCAGCGCAACACCAGGTGTCGGCTGAGCAGGGCACGCAGGGCGGCGGGCTTGACCGGCTTGGCCAGGTAGTCGAGGCCGGCGGCGTGGACTTCGGCGATCAGTTCGGCGCGGGCGTCGGCACTGATCACCACGCCCGGCACCGGTGCGCCGAGGCGGGTGCGCAGCCAGGCCATCAGCTCGGTGCCGGTCTCGCCTTCATCCAGGTGGTAGTCCACCAGTGCCAGTTGCGGGCGCACGTCCTCGGCCAGCAGGTGTTCGCACTCCAGGCGGTTGCGCGCCGTCCACACCTGGCAGCCCCAGCGCGAGAGCAGGCTGTGCATGCCGGTGAGGATGCTGTCTTCGTTGTCGATGCACAGCACCTGGGTGCCATCCAGGGCGTGGCCGTTGGCTTCCTTCTGCGGCACGACGGGGGCCGGTGCTGGGGTGCGCGCCAGGGGCACGCTGACGCTGAAGACACTGCCCTTGCCCGGCCAGGAGCGGACTTCCAGGTGGTGGCCGAGCACGCGGCAGAGCCCGTCGGCGATGGCCAGGCCCAGGCCCAGGCCTTTCTCGGCGCGGGTCTGGTGGCTGTCCAGGCGCTTGAACTCTTCGAATATCACCTTGCGCTTGTCTTCGGGGATGCCCGGGCCACGGTCCCAGACTTCCAGGCGCAGCAGGCCGCCTTCGCGGCGCACGCCCAGCAGCACATGGCCCTTGGCGTAGCGGAAGGCGTTGGTGAGGAAGTTCTGCAGCACCCGGCGCAGCAGCTTCATGTCGCTCTCGATGCGCAGTTTGCTGCCGCTGACGCGGAAGTCCACGCCCTGCTCCTGGGCCAGGGCCTTGAACTCGGCGCCGAGGGCGTCGTACAGCGCGGCCAGGGGGAAGGCGGCGCGGTCGGGGGTGATGCGCCCGCTTTCCAGGCGCGAGATGTCCAGCAGGTCGGTGATCAGGTCTTCCGCCGAGCGCAGGGAGCTGTCGAGGTGGCCCACCAGCTCGCGGGACTCCGGCGGCAGCGCGTCCTGCTGGTGGGCGAGGGCGGCGGAGAACAGCCGCGCGGCGTTGAGCGGCTGCATCAGGTCATGGCTGACGGCGGCAAGGAAACGGGTCTTCGATTGGTTGGCCGCTTCGGCGGTGCCCTTGGCCTCGATCAGCGCCTGGTTGAGCTGGGACAGTTCGAGGGTGCGCTCGGTGACCCGTTGCTCCAGCCCCTCGTTGGCGTCCTTGAGGGCCTTTTCCCCTTCGCGGAACGCGGTGATGTCGGTGAAGCTCATGACGAAGCCACCGCCCGGCATCGGGTTGCCGATCAGCTCGATGACCCGGCCATTGGGGAACAGACGCTCGGAGGTATGGGCGTTGCCCTGGCGCATCCAGAACAGCCGGCGCGAGACGTGGGCCTCGGCGTCGCCCGGCCCGCACAGGCCGCGCTCGGCGTTGTAGCGGATGATGTCGGCGATGGGCCGGCCGACGCTGATCAGCCCGTCGGGGTAGTCGAAGAGTTCCAGGTAGCGGCGGTTCCAGGCCACCAGGCGCAGGGACTGGTCGACCACGCTGATGCCCTGGGTGATGTTCTCGATGGCCCCTTGCAGCAGGGCGCGGTTGAACTGCAGCACCTCGGAGGCTTCGTCGACGATGCGCACGACGTCCTCCACCTGCATCTCGCGGCCCTCGATGGCGGCCTTCACCACCGCGCGGGCGGACGAGGCGCCGAGCACGCCGGCGAGCAGGCGTTCGGTGTGGGTGATCCAGTCCTGGTTGGCGTTCTGCACCGGGTTGAAGCTGGTGCCCTGGCGGTAGGCGAAGCGCACGAAGCTCTGCCGCGCACGTTCCTCGCCGACGAAGCGCGCCGCCAGCATCAGCAGGTCTTCCACCTGCACCGCCAGCAGCGAACGGTTGCTCGGCCGCGCCGAAACGATCTGGCCGATGAAGCGGCTGGCCTGCCAGTGCTCGGACACCCGGGTGCGGGAGAACACCGAGACCCAGGCGAACAGCAGCCAGTTGCCGGCCAGGGACAGCACCACGCCCTGGGTCTGCGGGTCGATGGGCAGGTTCAGCGGGTTGGCCATCAGCCCGGCGAGACCGGGGAAGGCCTCCAGCGGCCAGCCGAGCCCCCGGGCCACTTGCGGCAGCACCAGGGTGTAGGCCCAGAGCAGGGCGCCGGTGGCCAATCCAGCGAACACGCCGCGCCGGTTGGCCTGTTTCCAGTAGAGGGCGCCGGCCATGGCCGGGCCGAGCTGGGCGATAGCGGCGAAGGCGATCTGGCCGATGGTGGCGAGACTCGCGGTGGAGCCCAGCAGGCGGTAGCTGACGTAGCCGAGGAGGATGATCACCACGATGCTGACCCGGCGCACCGAGAGCATCCAGTGGCGGAACACCTCGAAGGGGCGCTCGGCGCTCTGCCGGCGCAGCAGCCAGGGCAGCAGCATGTCGTTGGAGACCATGGTCGAGAGCGCCACGGCTTCGACGATGACCATGCCGGTGGCGGCCGAGGCGCCGCCGATGAAGGCCAGCAGGGCGAGGGAGGGATGGGCCTCGGCCAGGGGCAGGCTGATGACGAAGGAGTCGGGCATCACGCCGGCGGGCAGTAGCATCTTGCCGGCCAGGGCGATGGGCACCACGAACAGCGCCGCCAGCCCCAGATAGAGCGGGAACACCCAGCGCGCGGTGCGCAGGTCACGGGGTTCGATGTTTTCCACCACCGCGACATGGAACTGCCGGGGCAGGCAGACGAACGCCACCATCGCCACGCCGGTCTGCACGATCAGGGTCGGCCAGTCCACCGGCTGCAGCCAGAAGCTCTCCAGGTGGGTGGCCTGCATGGCGCGCAGGGTCAGGTCGTCGAAGCCATCGAACAGGCTGAAGCTGACGAAGATGCCGACGGCGAGGAAGGCCAGCAGCTTGATCAGCGACTCGAACGAGATGGCCAGCACCATGCCGCGGTGATGCTCGGTGGCGTCGAGGTTGCGGGTGCCGAAAAGGATGGTGAACAGCGCCAGCACCAGGGACACGATCAGCGCGGTGTCCTGGGCGCGGGTGCCGGTGGATTCGGCGCCGGAGCCGATCAGCAGGTTGACGCCCAGGACGATGCCCTTGAGCTGCAGGGCGATGTAGGGCAGCACGCTGACCAGGCAGATCAGCGCCACCACCACCGCCAGGGCCTGGGATTTGCCATAGCGTGCGGCGATGAAGTCGGCGATGGAGGTGATGTTCTCCTGCTTGCTGATCAGCACCATCTTCTGCAGCACCCAGGGGGCGAAGACCATCAGCAGGATGGGGCCGAGGTAGATCGGCAAAAAGGCCCAGAGCTGGCCGGCGGCCTGGCCCACGGCGCCGAAGAAGGTCCAGCTGGTGCAGTACACCGCCAGCGACAGGCTGTAGACCAGGGCACGGCCCTTCGGCGGCATGGGCGCGCGACGGCGGTCGCCATAGAAGGCGATGGCGAACAGCACGGCCATATAGAGAAGGGCGACCGCGGCGATCAGCCCGCTGGACAACGACATGCAGACTCCGAAGTGAAAGCGGCGGACGGATGCGCCCACCTGTGTCTCGATGCGGCAGTTTCGCACCAAAGCCGGTTGTCCGTCAGGCAGCTGCGACCAAGGTCGCAGGCGGGGTTGAGCGCTGCTGGCGGGGCTGCTAGCGTGGCAACCTTGCCGGCGGACTCCACTCGTCCAGGCCGGCGCCCTGCAGGGCACTTCCGGGTGCCCGGACGCTCTGATCAGCAGGGGTCTTTCGCCTGAGGAGGCGCAGATGTTCAATCCGCAACCGGTCATCCTGCAGCGTGGCGCCTTGCGCCTGGAACCGCTGACTGAGGCCGACATCACCGAGCTCTCGGCCCTCGCTGAAGCCAACCGCGACGAGCTGGTCTACATGAGCGGCCCGCTGCGCCCGGACTGGTACCGCCAGGGCCTGGCCCAGCAGCGCGAAGGCCTGGCCGTGGTGTTCGCCATCCGCCTGGGCGACCGCCTGGTGGGCACCAGCCGTTTCGCGGATTTCATGTCTGCCCTGCCGGCGGTGGAGATCGGCTGGACCTGGCTGGCCCGCAGCGAGCACGCCAGCGGCCTCAATGCTTCGATCAAATACCTGATGCTGCGCCACGCCTTCGAGGAGTGGCAGGTGGTGCGTGTGCAACTGAAGACTGCGGGCAGCAACCTGCGCTCGCAGAAGGCCATCGAAAAGCTCGGTGCACAGCGCGAAGGCGTGCTGCGCAACAACCGCCGCCTGGCCGATGGGCGCCTCGACGACAGCGTGCTCTACAGCATCACCGACCGTGAATGGCCAGCGGTGAAGCAGGCCCTGGAAGCCTCCTTCGGCAACTGAACATGAGTGGCATCGGCGGCGAACAGACGCATTTCTGGCAGGCCAGCGAGCTCGGCGGTGTCGAGTTGCTGCATGCGCGCTATATCGAGCAGCGCTTCGCGCCCCATGTGCACGAGGGCTATGTCTTTACCGTGATCGAGTCCGGCGCCCAGCGTTTCCGTCATCGTGGCAGCGACCACCTGGCGGAGCAGGGCAGCATGGTGCTGATCAACCCCGACGAGCTCCACACCGGCTCCAAGGCCCACGACGAAGGCTGGCGCTATCGCGGTTTCTACCCCGATCTGCAGCGGGTGACCGAGGTGCTGGAGGAGCTGGATATCTCCACGGGCGGCCTGCCCACCTTCGCTGACAGCGTGCTGCATGACCCCGAGGTGACCAATCGCTTCCTCGCCCTGCACCGTTTGCTGGAGCAGGGCGCCACGGCGCTGGAGCAGCAGATGGCCTGGCGCGAAGCGGTGCTGCTGCTGTTTCAACGCTACGCACGCATCGGCACGCCCCGTGCCGCCGGGCATGAGCCCCAGGCGGTGACCCTTGCCCGCGAGCTGTTGGCTTCGCGCCTGGCCGAACCGCCGTCCCTGGAGGAGCTCGCCGCAGCGGTGGGGCTCTCGCCCTTCCACTTCGCCCGGGTGTTCCGCCGGGCCACCGGGTTGCCGCCGCATTCCTGGCTCAAGCAGCGTCGCCTGGAGCAGGCGCGGGCATTGCTGCGCGAGGGCTGCGCGCCGCTGTCGGTGGCCATGCAACTGGGCTTCGCCGACCAGAGCCATTTGAGCCGGCAGTTCAAGCAGGCCTATGGTGTGGCGCCGGGTGAATACCGCAGCGCCTGCGCAAGATCGTTCAAGACTCACTGAAACGCCTCTTCTAAGCTGCGCGGACAAGGAGAACCCATGTCCCGCTCAACCGAATTCCTCCGCGCCTGGCGCGATATGGTGCCGATGCTCATCGGCGCCGTGCCTTTCGGCATCATCTTCGGCACCCTCGCCGCCGGCGCCGGGCTCAGTGCCTGGCAGACCCTCGGCATGTCGTTGCTGGTGTTCGCCGGCTCCGCCCAGTTCATCGCCATCACCCTGCTCGGTGGTGGCGCGGGCATCGCGGTGGTGCTGCTCACCACCCTTGTGGTCAACCTGCGCCACGCCCTGTACAGCGCCAGCCTGCAGCCCTTCGTCAGCCACCTGCCCAAGCGTTGGCGCATGCCCCTGGCCTTCTGGCTCACCGACGAGGCCTTCGCCGTGGTGCAGCACCGCTACGCGGAGACGGACGCCTCGCCGCACAAGCACTGGTACTTCCTCGGCGCGGCGCTGGCCATGTACCTCAACTGGCAGCTGTGCACCCTGGTCGGCGTGGTGTTCGGCCAGGCCGTGCCCAATCTCGCCGCCTGGGGGCTGGATTTCGCCATGCTGGCGACCTTCATCGGCATCGTCGTGCCCATGCTGCGCAACCGTCCGCAGGTGGCGGCGGCGCTGGTGGCCGGCGCGGTGGCGCTGCTGTGCCACGGGTTGCCCTACAAGCTGGGGCTGATGGCGGCGGCCCTGAGCGGCATCGTCATCGGCATCGTGCTGGAGCGTCGCTATCGGCTCGGCCAACTGGAAGAGGTGCTCTGATGGAAACCTGGCTGCTGATCCTCGGCATGACCGCGATCACCTTCTCGATCCGCTACAGCCTGTTCGCCTGGCCCGACCTGCGCTTCCCGCCCGTGGTGCGCCAGGGCCTGCACTACGTGCCCACGGCGGTGCTCACCGCCATCGTGGTGCCGGGCATGGTGATGCCCGATGGCGTCCACGCCGCGCTGGCACTGGATAACGCCTACCTGCTGGGGGGCCTGGGCTGCATCCTTATCGCCGCCGTCACCCGCCACCTGCTGGCGACCATCCTCGGCGGCCTGCTGCTGTTCTTCGCCCTGCGCTGGGGGCTGGGGCAGTTGCCCATCTGAGGGAAGAGGGCGCCGCGAAAGGCGCCCTTTTTATGTGGGGATTCGGCATTTTTCGTCTCAAGGTGTGGCCTGGAGCTGGCCAGTTGCTGTCAAATCAGCGACGTGCTTCGTGCACCGGCTTTACCCCAGCCATTACCCAGGTACCAAGGAAGATGAGCCAACATTCGCAATTCGCCCTGCTGGGCAAGCGACGTTTCCTGCCGTTCTTCGTGACCCAGCTGCTCGGCGCTTTCAACGACAACATCTTCAAGCAGTCGCTGATCCTCGCCATCCTCTACAAGCTGGCGATCTCTGGTGACAAGACGGTCTACGTCAACCTGTGCGCCCTGCTGTTCATCCTGCCGTTCTTCCTCTTCTCCGCCCTCGGCGGGCAGTTCGGCGAGAAGTTCGCCAAGGACTCGCTGATCCGCGCGATCAAGGCGGCCGAGGTGGGCATCATGGCGGTGGGCGCCCTGGGCTTCTACCTCGACAACCTCTGGTTGCTGCTGGCGGCGCTGTTCGCCATGGGCACCCATTCGGCACTGTTCGGCCCGGTGAAGTACTCGATCCTGCCCCAGGCGTTGCGCGAGAACGAGCTGGTGGGCGGCAACGCCCTGGTGGAGATGGGCACCTTCCTGGCCATCCTCGCCGGCACCATCGGCGCCGGGATCATGATGTCCGCCGAGCGCTACGAGCCCATAGTCGCCGCAGCCATCCTGATCACCGCCTCCCTCGGCTACCTGGCCAGCCGCGGCATCCCCCGCGCTGCGGCGGCGATGCCGGAGCTGAAGCTCGACTGGAACATCTTCAGCCAGTCCTGGCGCATCCTGCAGTTGGGCCTTGGCCAGCGTCCCTCGGTGTCGCGCTCGCTGGTGGGCAACTCCTGGTTCTGGTTCCTCGGTGCGGTGTACCTGACGCAGATTCCCGCTTATTCGAAGGACCTGCTGTTCGGTGACGAGAGCGTGGTGACCCTGATCCTCACCGTGTTCTCGGTGGGCATCGCCATGGGTTCGATGCTTTGCGAGCGCCTTTCCGGCGGCAAGGTGGAAGTGGGGCTGGTGCCCTTCGGCTCCATCGGCCTGACCGTCTTCGGCATCCTGCTCTGGTGGCACTCGGGCGGCTTCCCCCAAGGCACTACGCCCCATGACTGGCTGGCGGTGATCAGCGTGCCCCAGGCCTGGCTGATCCTCGCCGACATCTTCGGCATCGGCCTGTTCGGCGGCTTCTACATCGTGCCGCTGTATGCGCTGATCCAGTCGCGCACCGCGGAGAACGAGCGGGCACGAGTGATCGCTGCCAACAACATCCTCAACGCACTGTTCATGGTGGTTTCGGCCATCGCCTCGATCCTGTTCCTCAGCGTCGCCGGGTTGTCGATTCCGCAGCTGTTCCTGGTGGTGTCGCTGATGAACATCGCGGTGAACAGCTACATCTTCAAGATCGTCCCCGAATTCAGCATGCGCTTTCTCATCTGGCTGCTGGGGCACTCGATGTACCGCGTCGAGCACAAGGGCCTGGAGGCGATTCCGGACGAGGGCGCCGCGCTGCTGGTGTGCAACCACGTGTCCTTCGTCGATGCCCTGCTGATCGGCGGTGCGGTACGGCGGCCGGTGCGTTTCGTCATGTACTACAAGATCTACAACCTGCCGGTGCTCAACTTCATCTTCCGCACGGCGGGCACGGTGCCCATCGCCGGGCGCAACGAGGACCTGCTGGTCTACGACCGCGCCTTCAAGAAGATCTCCGAGTACCTGCGCGCAGGGGAGGTGGTGTGCATCTTCCCGGAAGGCAAGCTGACCACCGATGGCGAGATGAACGAGTTCAAAAACGGTGTCGAGCGCATCCTCGAGGAGAACCCGGTCCAGGTGATTCCGATGGCGCTGCAGGGGCTGTGGGGCAGCTTCTTCAGCCGCGACCCGGGCAAGGGCCTGTTCAAGCGTTTCTGGTCGCGGATCAACCTGGTGGCCGGCCAGCCGCTGGCGCCGGAAGGTGTCGACCGCCTGAGCCTGCAGGCCTCGGTGGCGGCCTTGCGCGGTGACCAGCGCTAGGTGCCGCAGGCATGAAAAAGCCCGCCATATCGGCGGGCTTTTTTGTGGGCGGCGGCTTCGTCAGGGCACTCAGGTGCTCAGCTTCAGCCCGATCAGCCCGCAGAGGATCAGCGCCACGCTGGCCAGGCGCATCAGCGCCACGGATTCGCCGAAGAGGATGACGCCGGCGATCACTGTGCCGATGGCGCCGATGCCGGTCCAGATCGCGTAGGCGGTACCCAGCGGCAGGTGCTTCATGGCCAGGCCCAGCAGGCCGAGGCTGATGGCCATGGCCAATACGGTGAGCGCGGTGGGAATGGGCCGGGTGAAGCCCTCGGTGTATTTCAGGCCGACGGCCCAACCGACTTCGAACAGGCCGGCGAAGAACAGGATGATCCAGGACATGGTGACCTCCAAAGGTACGACTGATTGGATCGGGGCCGTCCCCGGAATGGTCACTCGGTGAGTGGCAGGGCCGTCCCTGCACTGCGCAGTATTTTGCACATCCTGGCCGCCCGGACAAGTTGCATGGGACGGGCGGCCTGACAGATGTCAGACGGCAGGCTTGTCGGACTCATCCTTCATGCGCCGGAACAGCGCAGCGAGCAGGGAGCCCGAGAGGTTGTGCCAGACACTGAACAGGGCGCTTGGCACGGCCGCCAGGGGCGAGAAGTGGGCACTGGCCAGGGCGGCGCCGAGGCCGGAGTTCTGCATGCCCACCTCGATGGCGAGTGTCTTGCGTTGGGCCAGCGGCAGGCCGAAGACCTTGCCGGCGAGGTAACCCAGGGCCAGACCGAGGCCGTTGTGCAGCACCACCACGGCCATGATCAGCAGGCCGGATTCGGCAATCTTCGCCTGGCTGGCGGCAACCACCGCCGCGACGATGACGACGATGCTCACCACCGAAACCAGGGGCAGGACCTCGACCAGGTGACGCACACGCACGCCGAGCAGGCGCTGGGCGATCAAACCGAGGGCGATGGGCAGCAGCACGACCTGAAGGATCGACGTGAACAGTGCGCCGAACTGCACCGGCAGCCAGGCAGAGGCCAATAACCAGATCAGCGCCGGAGTCACCAGGGGAGCGAGCAGGGTGGTGACGGCGGTGATGGCCACGGAGAGCGCCAGGTCGCCACGGGCGAACCAGGTCATCACGTTGGACGCGGTCCCCCCGGGGCAGCAGCCCACCAGGATCACACCGACGGCCACTTCCGGCGGAAGGCGCAGTACCTGGCACAGCAGCCAGGCGAGCCCGGGCATGATCAGGAACTGGGCGAGCACGCCAATCAGCACGCGCAAGGGGCGGCGTGCGACTTCGCGGAAGTCTTCGGTCTTCAGGGTCAGGCCCATGCCGAACATGATCAGGCCGAGCAGCGGCACTATCCATTTCACCAGCGGCAGGAACCAGGCGGGTTGGTAGAACGCCAGCACGGCGAACAACAGGATCCAGAGGGCGAAGGTGTTGCCGACGAAGCGGCTCAGGGCGGCCAGTGCGCGCATGCTCGTTCCTTAGGGAGGGGCGCCCGGCATCTGCCGGGCGCGGGGGCGTCAGATACCTTGCGGGATCTCTTCGCCGCCGAGGGCGTCGATCAACTGGGGCAGGAACTCCACCAGGGTTAGCATCATCAGGGTGAAGCTGGCGTCGAGCTGGCTCAGGGCGTCTTCGCCGCCGTCCTGCTCGGCCTTGTCCTGCAGCAGGTCTTCGAAGCGCAGGCGCTTGACCACCAGCTTGTCGTCGAGGATGAAGGACAGCTTGTCCTGCCACGCCAGGGACAGCTGGGTGACCAGCTTGCCGGAGGACAGGTGCAGCTGGATTTCGTCGCTGGTCAGGTCCTGGCGCTTGCAGCGCACCACGCCGCCGTCTTCGTCGGTGTCGCGCAGTTCGCACTCATCGAGCACGTAGAAGTCCTTGGCGGCTTCCTGGGTCTTGACCCACTCGGTGAGGGTGGCGGTGGGGGCGATCTTCACCGAGACCGGGCGCACGGGCAGGGAGCCGATGGCCTCGCGCAGGGTGGAGAGCAGGTCTTCGGCGCGCTTCGGGCTGGAAGCATCGACCAGGATCAGGCCCTGGGCCGGAGCGATGGCGGCGAAGGTGGCGGACTTGCGGATGAAGGCGCGGGGCAGGAAGGTCTGGACGATCTCGTCCTTGAGCTGGTCGCGCTCCTTCTTGTAGACCTTGCGCATCTGCTCGGCTTCGATCTCGTCGACCTTCTCCTTCAGGGCGTCACGCACCACGCTGCCGGGGAGGATGCGTTCTTCCTTGCGCGCGGCCACCAGCAGGAAGCCTTCGCTGGAGTGGACCAGGGGCGCGTCGGGGCCTTTGCCGAAGGGCGCGATGAAGCCGTAGGTGGTCAGTTCCTGGCTGGCGCAGGAGCGGGCCGGCTTGGTGGCCAGGGCGGCTTCCAGGGCCTCGACGTCGAAGGGCACATCCTGGGTGAGGCGGTAGACGAGCAGGTTACGGAACCACATGGGGGAATTCTCTCCGGACACAAAGCGCGCATTATTCTCCCCCGGAGCACTCAGGCCAACCCTGAGCTAAGCCTTTGGAACGGCTAGCAAAATTTTTTTAAAAAGGGGCTTGCCAGGGTCGGGATACCACTCTAGAATGCGCCCCACTTCGAGAGTGAAGGGTGATTAGCTCAGCCGGGAGAGCATCTGCCTTACAAGCAGAGGGTCGGCGGTTCGATCCCGTCATCACCCACCAATCTTGCAGTAACGCGCAGCGGTAGTTCAGTCGGTTAGAATACCGGCCTGTCACGCCGGGGGTCGCGGGTTCGAGTCCCGTCCGCTGCGCCATACTATAGAAAGCCCTCAGGTAGCGATACCTGGGGGCTTTTTCTTTGCCTGCGAAAAAGCCCCCTGACGTCCTGCCCCGCCTCTGCGAAAAAATGCTGGCAATTCATGCGTTTCTCGCCGCCCAGCGCTGAACTATTTGCCTGTTCTCCGATCCTATATGCCCATAGCCACTGGTCGCAGGGGCCTGCTAAGCTCGCGACTTCATAGAACATGCCATCACGGCGGACAGACAAGGAATCAGCATGAAACAACATCGGTTGGCAGCGGCTGTGGCTCTGGTGGGCCTGGTGCTCGCGGGCTGCGATTCGCAGACCAGCGTCGAGCTCAAGACTCCGGCACAGAAGGCCTCCTATGGCATCGGCCTGAACATGGGCAAGAGCCTGGCCCAGGAAGGCATGGACGATCTGGATTCCAAAGCTGTCGCCCAGGGCATCGAAGATGCCATCGGCAAGAAGGAACAGCGCCTGAAGGACGACGAGCTGGTTGAGGCCTTTGCCTTCCTGCAGAAGCGTGCCGAAGAGCGCATGACCAAGCTCAACGAGGAATCCGCCAAGGCGGGCAAGAAGTTCCTCGAAGAGAACGGCAAGCGTGAAGGTGTGACCACCACCGCCTCCGGCCTGCAGTATGAAATCGTCCAGGCTGCCAAAGGCGCTCAGCCCAAGGCCACCGACGTGGTGACCGTTCACTACGAAGGCAAGCTGACCGATGGCACCGTCTTCGACAGCTCCATCCAGCGTGGCAGCCCGATCGACCTGCCGGTCAACGGCGTGATCCCGGGTTGGGTCGAAGGCCTGCAACTGATGCACGTTGGCGAGAAGGTCAAACTGTATATCCCGAGCGAGCTGGCCTACGGCGAGCAGAGCCCGAGCCCGGCGATCCCGGCGAACTCCGTACTGGTGTTCGACTTGGAGCTGATCGGCATCAAGGACCCGGCTGCCGCTCCCCAGCAGTAAGCCGTTGTCTTTCGAGGCGCCCCGCATTGCGGGGCGTTTTCGTTTCTGCGGCCGGGGCCACTCTTTCGGATAGCCGCGCTGCGTTTCGGTAACCGGTATTGCCGATGCGGTCACGGAGCGAACCTGGTGCTGACTGCCGGGTCTGAACGAAGGTGTTCCGGCATCCTGGTGTTACGGTTATGCACATGACCGAGTAACCACGGGACTTGTCACTGCGGTTTGCTGTCGCAGGCGCTGGTCGATTTTCAACCAGTTGATTTTGTTGGTGTTTTTAGCTTGGCCAAAAAATCGCCGATCTGTAGCGAAGCCGCGTGGCGCGGGCTTTTGCAGGTTGTCGGGATAAACTGCTAACAAGGTTATCCACAGCTTCTGTGGGTAACCGCCCATAGGCCCGTTCCCATGCGGTTTGCCGAGGAGCGACCATGAAAATACCCCCGAATCTCGAGCGTTACCTGCCCATTGCACGGCGTTTCCTGGCGCGCGGAAGATTGCCTGCGCTGTTGCTGGCGGTGACCCGCAAAAGCACGAAACAGAGCGGCCGCCTGGGTGCGGTGAAGGACGACCTGCAGGTGTTACTGGCCCTTTGCGTGGCACGCCTGCGTGGCCAGTACCGTGACATCAGCCCCAAGGCGTTGCTCTCCATCGTCGCCGGCCTGGTGTATTTCCTCACCCCGGTGGATGCCATCCCTGATTGGGTGCTCGGTGTCGGCCTGATCGATGACCTCGGCGTGCTCGCCTGGGTGCTCAAGACCTGGAGCGCCGAGATCGACGCCTTCCGCCATTGGCGCGAGGCGCAGACGCCGGAAGTGAGCGCTTCCCTGGAGCGCATACCGGCTCGTGAAGAGGTGATCGACGAGGTGCTCTGAGACCGGCGAAGTGCAGGCGCACACGGGTTCACAGCTTATTCACTGATGGCCCCCGGAGGCTGATTCGCCCTGTTAATATGGCGATCTGCAAGGAAAGTGCTGAAGCTGTCGGCACTGCTGTCCACGGGAGTTTCAATGAACGTGCAAGTGATCATGCGTGACGGTGAAGCAGAGTACGCAGTGTTGCCCTGGGCTGATTACCAGGCACTGCTACAGGCTGCCGGACAAGCCACCCAGGCGCCCAGCAGCGCCGCCACCACCCCTGCTTTCTCGCAGCTCCAGGCATTGCGCGAGGCGCAGGGGCAGAGCCAGGAACAATTGGCCCGCGCCGTTGGCATCAGCCCGGTTTACCTGGCCCTGATCGAGAGCGGCGAGCGCGAGCCGGATACGGCGATCAAGCGCTCGCTGGCCCATATTCTGGGTGTCGCCGGTTGGGAGTCCGAATCTTGAGCGTGCGCATCAGCCGCCAGCACTGGCAGGCCTTGCTCGGTGAGCTCGAAGATGCGCGCCGCCAGCGCCACCTGCTGACCTATCGCGCGCTGGTGGAGCGGCTGCAACTCCCCACCCCCGCGATGCAGACCCTTACCGCTGCGCTGGAGCACCTGGCTGCACTGGATGCCCGGGCCGAACGCCCGCTGCGCAGCTCGCTGGTGATCAGCCAGGGCGCCAGCCGCCTGCCGCGCACCGGCTTCTTCGAATGCGTGATACGCCTGGGGCGTTTCCCCGGTCCTCCGGATGGCATCGCCGCGGCGTCCTGGCATGCCGCAGAAGTGGTCCGGGTATTCGAGTTCACTTACCCCGAGGAAGTCTGATGTTGCTGTGGAAGCTGCGAGCCCATGTCGGTTACCGGGTCGCCCGCTGGTTGCTGCGCTGGCCTTCGCTGGTCCGTCAGCCCCGTGCCTGGAACTGGATGCAGGGCCAGTACGCGCGCATGGCGAACCTCGGCGATGTGGCCGCGCAGAGCTTCTACGGTCATCTCCTGCTGCACCGTGGCCAGGGCTTCGGTGCTCGGGAGGAGGGCATCCGCATGCTGCGCCTGGCGGCCCGCGCCGGTGACGGGAAATCCGCCTACCAGCTTGGTGTGGTGGCCTTGGCGGGTGATACCCGTAACCCGCCGGACGCCGGTGAAGCCGCGTCCTGGTGGGTGATTGCCGAGGCCGCCGGGCACCCGTTGGCGGCCAAGCGCCTGGCCGACCTGTACCGTGATGGCGGGCCTGGCCTGGCACCCGACCCCGCCGCTGCCGAGCGTATGGCTGCCAGCGCCGTGCAACGGGGCTTCTGACCCACCGCCGATCGCCTTCTCTCGGATCAGACCGCGTCGATGATGTGCAGGCTATAGCCGGGCACTTCCTTGGCGTGGCGCTTGGCTTCCGAGGCGAGGGCGGCGAGCTGACTGGCGTCCAGGTGGGCGCAGGCTTCGGCCCTTAGATTGACCACGCCGATGGACAGGGACAGAAGCGGGAATTCCTCGCGCTCGCCCCGGCGGTTGTGGGCGATGAAGCAGCCCGCTTGCAGGTGGTCGTTGCGGTAGAAGCGCCGGCACTGGCCCTGGAAATCCTCCAGCAGGTAGTTGAGCTTGGCGCGCCAGTCTTCCGAACCCAGCACCAGCATGAAGTCGTCGCCGCCGATATGGCCGACGAAGTCCCGCGCGGGGTCGACCCGTTCGTTCAGGCATTGCGCCAGGCACAGCAGTACTTCATCGCCCTTGGCATAGCCGTAGAGGTCGTTGAAGGGCTTGAAGCTGTCGATGTCCACATAGCAGACCATCGCCGGGCGGCCTTGCTGCAGCAGGCGCGCCAGGCACTGCTGGATGGGCACGTTGCCAGGCAGCAGGGTCAGCGGGTTGGCGTGGCGGGCCTGCTGGATCTTCATCTCGGTGATCAGCTTGAGCACATCGATCACCCGCCCCAGGCCCAGGTAGCGGCCTTCGGAAACGATGATGAAGTCTTCCTCGATACGCTGGCGCGCGCGACTGGTGAGCAGGCGGCTGACCCGCTGCAAGGACTGGCTCAGCTCCACTGCAAGGAAGTCGTCGCTCATCAGCCGGCTGATGGGCTTGCGGGCGAACAGGTCAGTGGCAAAGGGCTTGAGCAGGGCATCGGAAAGCAGGTGGCGATGGACGATGCCCACCGGTTGCTGCTGGGCGTCGATCACCGCCAGGGAGTTGAGGTTGGCCTGGGCGCGGAAGGCTTCCAGGACCACGGCGATGGGGGTGTTCTGGTCCACCGCTGCCTGTTCGTTGAGCAGGGCTTGCAGATCGGAGCCATCGTCGGCGATGGGGCTGGTGCTTTCCAGTTGCGGCAGCAGCGGTCGGGCATCCCGAGGTGGCTGCTCCTGGGGGCGGCAGAGCAGGTAGCCCTGGACCAGGTCCAGGCCCATTTCGGCGAGTACTGCGAGTTCTTCAGGCAGTTCGATGCCTTCGGCGATCACCTGCGCTCGCGAGGCCTTGGCCATCTTGAGGATAGAACCGACGAATTCGCGCTTCACCGCGTCCTGGTGGATGCCGTCGATGAAGTGGCGGTCGATCTTCACGTAATCGGGGCGCAGCTCCGACCACAGGCGCAGGCTGGAGTAGCCGGCGCCCAGGTCATCTAGGGCGATGGAGAAGCCCATGGCGCGATAGTGGTGCAGGGCAGTGTCCAGCAGGCCGAAGTCCTCGGTGGGGGCGTGCTCGGTCAGCTCGATTACCACTTGGCTGGGCGGGATACCGAAGGACTGCAGCAGTTGCAGGGTACGACCGGGCTGGTGAGCCGGGTCGAGCAGGGATTCGGGGGACACGTTGAGGAACAGCTTGCCGTCGAGCTTCAGCTCATGGAAGCGCGTGCACGCGCGTTTGCGGCAGGCCATTTCCAGCTCGCTGAGGCGCCCCGCATGGCGGGCGACGGCGAACAGGGTGACGGGGGAGTGCAGGGGGCTGTTGGAGGGGCCTCGGGTGAGGGCCTCGTACCCCAGGATGCGGCGTTCGGAAAGCGAGATGATCGGCTGGAAAAGGCTGTTCAGGTCGCCGTGAGCGAGGATCTGGCCCAAGGCGCTCAACTGCTCGGTGACTGTCATGTTGGCTCTCGTGAATGCGGCTCAAAAGCAAAGGGGCCGCATCAGCGGCCCCTGCATTTCACGACAGTTTCGTGACGTTCTGATGACGTTCGATCAGTGCTTGGCGACCGTCGAATTCAGACCCAGGTAGTCGAGCAGGATCTGCCCGGTCTCGGTCAGGTAGGCGTCGTCTTCCGGCTTGGTCTTGTCATCGTCCAGCGGCAGCGCGTCCTCGTCTTCCTTCTTCAGTTCCTTCAGCGGCTCCTCACCCTTGCCCTTGCGACGGGTGTTTTCCATCGCCAGTTGCTTGGCTTCGATATCGGCCTGCTGGGCGCGACGCTTGGCCTCGTTGAGGGTGATGGTGGTTTCCTTCATCAGCTTCTGGGCCAGGGCCAGGCGCTCGCGGCTGTAGACGAAGTCGGGATTGTGCGCGGTGCGCGAATCGTGACGGGCCTTGAGCTCGGAGAGGAAGGGCTTGAAGGGGTCGACCTCGGGCTTGATTGCCGGGCGGATGCTGTCCCAGGGCATGGCCTCGGGCAGCGCGCTTTCGCCGATTTCCTTGGTGTCGACCACCGAGGGGTACTCGATGTCCGGGATCACGCCCTGGTGCTGGGTGCTCTGGCCGGAGACGCGGTAGAACTTGGCCAGGGTCAGCTTCAGCTCGCCATGGTTGAGCGGCTGGATGGTCTGCACGGTGCCCTTGCCGAAGGTCTGGCCACCGATGATCAGCGCACGGTGATAGTCCTGCATGGCGCCGGCGAAGATCTCCGAAGCCGAGGCGGACAGGCGGTTGACCAGCACGGCCATCGGGCCCTTGTAGAAGATGCCGGTGTTCTCGTCGGCCAGCACGTCGACACGGCCGTCGCTGTTGCGTACCAGTACGGTCGGGCCCTGGTCGATGAACAGGCCGGTCAGCTCGGTGGCTTCCTGCAGGGAGCCGCCGCCGTTGTTGCGCAGGTCGATGACCACGCCGTCGACCTTCTCCTTCTGCAACTCGCCGAGCAGCTTCTTCACGTCGCGGGTGGTGCTCTTGTACTCGGGATCACCGGCGCGGAACGCCTTGAAATCGAGGTAGAAGGCCGGTACTTCGATCACGCCGAGCTTGAAGGTGTGGCCTTCATGTTCGAGGTTGAGCACGGACTTCTTCGCGGCCTGCTCTTCGAGCTTCACCGCTTCGCGGGTGATGGAGACGATCTTGCTGCTCTGGTCGTTGGGCGCGTTGTTAGCGGGGACCACTTCCAGGCGTACGACCGAGCCTTTCGGGCCACGGATCAGCTTGACCACTTCGTCCAGGCGCCAGCCGATCACATCGACCATCTCGCCAGTGCCCTGGGCGACGCCGACGATCTTGTCGGCCGGGGCGATCTGCTTGCTCTTCTCGGCAGGGCCGGCAGGCACCAGGCGCACCACCTTGACGTGCTCGTTGTCGCTCTGCAGCACCGCACCGATGCCTTCCAGCGACAGGCTCATGTTGATGTCGAAGTTCTCCGCGTTATCCGGGGAGAGGTACTGGGTGTGCGGGTCGTAGGTCTGTGCGAAGGCGTTGATATAGGCCTGGAACACGTCCTCGCCACGGGTCTGCTCGAGGCGCGAAAGCTGGTTTTTGTAGCGTTTGACCAGCAGTTCCTGGATCGCCTTCGGCTCTTTATTGGCGATCTTCAGGCGCAGTACCTCGTCCTTCACGCGCTTGCGCCACAGGTCGTCGAGGGCGGCGCTGTCCTTGGCCCAGGTGGCCTTCTCGCGGTCGGTCTCGAGGCTTTCGTCGGCGCTGAAGTCGATCTTGTCCACGCCCTTGTCGAGCATCGCCAGGGCGAAGTCCAGGCGTTCCTTGAGACGGTCGAGATGACGCTTGTAGATGGTGAAGCCCGGGTCCAGGTCGCCGCTTTTGAGAAAGTCGTCGAACTGGGTTTTCCACTGGTTGAATTCGGCGATGTCGCCGGCGGTGAAATACATCTTCGCCGGGTCGAGAAGCTTGAGATAGCCCTCGTAGATCTTCACCGAGCGCTCATCGTTGAGTGGCGGCTTGTTGTAGTGATGGCGCTTGAGCAGCTCCACCACATTGAGGCTGGCTATCACCTGCTCACGGTCGGGCTGGATGGAGTCCCAGCTGTCGCTTGCCGAGGTGGTGGACGCATGCAGCGGCAGAACGCTGATGCTGAATACAAACGCAAGGGCGGAGCAGATCAGTGAACGCTTCATGCTTATTCGACGTCGGGGGAGGTGATAACGCATATTAGGCCGTATTTGAGGGCGCCGGGTTCCATCGGCGCAAAGCAAAAGCCCGGCGGTCAGCCGCCGGGCGAGTCCTGGGTCACTATGGAGGCAGCGTGAAAGCATTGCAAGGCGTGGAAGGGCGCGTGGAATGGGCTGAATACCCCATTCCTGACTGTGATGTGGGGCAGGTCCGCATTCGTGTGGCGGCCGCGGGATTGAACCGCGCCGATCTGTTGCAGGCGGCGGGGCATTACCCTCCGCCTCCCGGTGCGAGCGACATTATCGGCCTTGAATGTTCGGGCGTGATTACCGAAGTGGGGGCGGGTGCGGCGTGGCAGGTGGGCGATCGTGTCTGCGCGCTGCTGGCTGGTGGCGGCATGGCCGAAGAGGTGGTGGTGGATGCCGGTCACGTGCTGCCGGTGCCCGAAGGCCTCAGCCTGGCGGAGGGGGCTGCGCTGCCGGAGGTGTACGCCACCGCCTGGCTCAACCTGTTCCAGCTGGCCGGCCTGAAGCCCGGTGAGAAGGTGCTGTTGCACGCAGGGGCCAGCGGCGTCGGCTCCGCCGCCATCCAGCTGTGCAAGGCCTTTGGCAGCCCGGTCTGGGTCAGCGTCGGTTCCGCTGAACGCCTGGCCTATTGCGAGGGCCTCGGCGCCCAGGGCGGCGCACTGCGCGGCGAAACGCTGGAGAGCCTGCGTGACTTCGGCCCGTTCGACGTGATCCTCGACCCGGTCGGTGGTAACTACGCCGCGCTCAACCTCGACTTGCTGGCCCGTGATGGCCGCTGGGTGAATATCGGCCTCATGGGCGGCCGCAAGGCCGAGCTGGATATGGCCCTGGTGCTGGGCAAGCGCATCCAGCTGATCGGCTCGACCCTGCGCAACCGCGACGACGCCTTCAAGGCCGACCTGCTGCGTGATCTTGGCCAGCATGCCTGGCCGCTGTTCGCCGAAGGCCGCCTGAAGCCGCAACTGGAACAAAGCTTCGCGGCCAAGGACGTGGAAGCCGCCTTCGCCGCTCTGAACAGTAACCAGGTGTCGGGTAAAGTGGTTGTCGTACTGGACGAATCCCTCGTCTAGTTTCCTTTCGATACCTTGCGTGACAGGCTGGAAGGCCCGTGGCTACTGGGCTTCAGAGCGATATAGGAAATCAATGAGGTCGATTCCTTCAATCAATAAGCTCTTTACAGCGCAACCACCTAGTATTCGTCTGGTAAATTTCTCAACCCACACTTCCAACTCATAAGAGGTCCACTCGATGTCTCTGATCAACACCGCAGTTCAACCTTTCAAGGTCAACGCTTTCCACAACGGCAAGTTCATCGAAGTCACCGAAGAATCCCTCAAGGGCAAGTGGTCGGTCCTGATCTTCATGCCGGCAGCCTTCACCTTCAACTGCCCCACCGAGATCGAAGACGCCGCCAACAACTACGGCGAGTTCCAGAAGGCCGGTACCGAGGTCTACATCGTGACCACCGATACCCACTTCTCCCACAAGGTTTGGCACGAAACTTCCCCGGCAGTGGGCAAGGCTCAGTTCCCGCTGATCGGTGACCCGACCCACCAACTGACCAACGCCTTCGGCGTGCACATCCCGGAAGAAGGCCTGGCCCTGCGCGGCACCTTCGTGATCAACCCGGAAGGCATCATCAAGACCGTTGAGATCCACTCCAACGAAATCGCTCGTGACGTCGGCGAGACCCTGCGCAAGCTGAAAGCTGCCCAGTACACCGCTGCCCACCCGGGCGAAGTCTGCCCGGCCAAGTGGAAGGAAGGCGAGAAGACCCTCGCTCCGTCCCTGGACCTGGTTGGCAAGATCTAAGCTACAAAACGCAGTACCTCCCCCCGGTGGTCGGCCTCATGCCGACCACCCTGCAAAAAGCCCGAATCCGAGCGAGCAGGGCGGACGCGCATGCGTCCGCCGCGGGGTCCCCTTTGCCCGAAACAAGCAGGAGCCGAATCATGTTGGACGCCAATCTTAAAACCCAGTTGAAGGCCTATCTGGAAAAGGTCACCCAGCCGTTCGAGATCGTCGCGTCCCTCGATGACAGCGACAAATCCAAGGAGCTGCGCGACCTGCTGCACGACATCGTCGGCCTGACCGACAAGATCACCCTGCGCGAAGACGGTGGCGATGCCCGCACGCCTTCCTTCTCGCTGGAACGCCCCGGTGCGGATATCAGCCTGCGTTTCGCCGGCATCCCCATGGGCCACGAATTCACCTCCCTGGTGCTGGCACTGCTGCAGGTCGGCGGCCACCCCTCCAAGCTCGAAGCCGATGTGATCGAGCAGGTGAAGGGCATCCAGGGCGAGTTCAACTTCGAAACCTATTTCTCGCTGTCCTGCCAGAACTGCCCGGACGTGGTCCAGGCGCTGAACCTGATGGCCGTGCTCAACCCCAACATCCGTCACGTCGCCATCGATGGCGCGCTGTTCCAGGATGAAGTCGAGCAGCGCCAGATCATGTCGGTGCCGAGCATCTACCTGAACGGCGAGCTGTTCAGCCAGGGCCGCATGGGCGTGGAGGAAATCCTCGCCAAGATCGACACCGGCGCATCCGCCCGTGATGCCGAGAAGCTCAATGCCAAGGATGCCTTCGACGTCCTGGTGATCGGCGGTGGCCCGGCCGGTGCCTCGGCTGCCATCTACGCCGCCCGCAAGGGCATCCGTACTGGCGTCGCGGCCGAGCGTTTCGGCGGCCAGGTGCTGGACACCATGGCCATCGAGAACTTCATCTCCGTGCAGGAGACCGAAGGTCCGAAACTGGCCCGCGCGCTGGAAGAGCACGTCAAGCAATACGACGTCGACATCATGAACCTGCAGCGTGCCAGCCAGCTGATCCCGGCCAAGGCCGAAGGCGAGCTGCATGAAGTGAAGTTCGAGAGCGGTGCCAGCCTCAAGGCCAAGACCGTGATCCTCTCCACCGGTGCCCGCTGGCGCGAAATGAACGTACCCGGCGAGCAGGAATACCGCGGCCGTGGCGTTGCCTACTGCCCGCACTGCGACGGCCCACTGTTCAAGGGCAAGCGCGTGGCGGTGATCGGTGGCGGTAACTCCGGTGTGGAAGCAGCCATCGACCTGGCCGGCATCGTCGCCCATGTCACCCTGATCGAGTTCGACAGCCAGCTGCGTGCCGACGCAGTGCTGCAGAAGAAACTGCGCAGCCTCGGCAACGTCGACATCATCACCAGCGCGCTGACCAGCGAAGTGAAGGGCGATGGCCAGAAGGTCACCGGCCTCACCTACAAGGACCGCAACTCCGACGAGTTCAAGGCCCTGGAACTGGAAGGCATCTTCGTGCAGATCGGCCTGCTGCCCAACAGCGATTGGCTCAAAGGCACCGTCGAGCTGAGCCAGCGTGGCGAGATCATCGTCGATGCCCGTGGCGAGACCTCGCTGCCCGGTGTGTTCGCTGCCGGTGACGTGACCACCGTGCCTTACAAGCAGATCGTGATTGCGGTGGGTGAGGGTGCCAAGGCCTCCCTGAGCGCCTTCGACCACCTGATCCGCACCACCTGATTCACCCTGCTCCAACAACAAAGGCAGCCCTCGGGCTGCCTTTTTTCATGGTTGTTCTGACCTCGTAGCCCGGGCTTCAGCCCGGGGCGGTGATGTCCGTCGCTCACCCCTCCCGCTTGAGGTAATCCACCGGTACCCGCGCGGTCAGCCACACGCCGTTTTCCGCCTGGTGGAATTCGAAGCCGTCCTCGTGCATGGCGCTGGCCGCGATCTCGAGGATCACCGGCTCGCCATAGCGTTCGCCCACCTGGGTGGCGGTTTCGCGGTCTTCGGAGAGGTGCACGTGGTGACGCGAGCCGGCGATCAGGCCCTTCTGCAGGATGCTGTCGACAAAGCGGCTGGCGGTGCCGTGGAACAGCCGCTGCGGCGGCACCACGGCGTCGTACTGGCGCTGCACCGAGGCGGTCGAATGGCCTTGTACCGCGCGAATGCGCCGGCCGTCTTCGGAAATGGCGAAGCGCTTCTTGTCGTTGTTCGCCACCACGCGACGGATCGCCAGCTCATCGAGTTCCTTGCCCGTGCGTGCGGCACCGGTGATCAATGCCTCGATATCGGCCCAGCCTTCGCTGTCCAGCTGCAGGCCGATGGCCTCGGGTTTGTGCCTCAGTACAAAGCTGAGGAAGCGGCTTATCTCGACATCCGGTCCATTGCTCATGGTGAGCTCCTGCATCCTGCGTGATTGAGGGGCAGATTCTGCCACGACGGCACGACCGACCAAATACCTCGAACCTTCATCGGCCAGCTCCCTCACAACTCCTGACGACCACGAAACCACGAGGTGGAACATGCCCGTCAAACATGACCCGAGCCAGGGCATCGGCCTCTCTGAAGTACGGCACCTGAGGGAGGACGCGCCATGATCGACAGCGACCCGAGCGTTACCGAGGACGGCGAGCTGCCCGAGATCACCCCCGACGAGGAAGCGGAGAACCAGGCCGAGGTGGAGCGCCTGCAGAAACCGCGCGACCCTGAGCCCGACCTGCGACCACGCCATCACCAGCCGGAGCTGCCCGGCGAGGGCGACAATAGGGTGCCTTGAGCGTCACTCGGGCCGGTGGCAGCAGACGCACAGCTTGTTGCCATCCGGGTCGCGGAAATAGGCGCCGTAGTAGTCGGGGTGATAGTGCGGCCGCAAGCTTGGTGCCCCTTCGCACTGGCCGCCATTGGCCAGTGCCAGGGCGTGGCAGCGGTCGACGCTGGCGCGGTCCGGCGCCAGCAGGGCGACCATCTGGCCATTGCCCACGGTTGCCGCCTCGCCATCGAACGGCGCGCCCAGCACCAGCAACGGGCGCGGTGCATCCGCCGGCATCCAGCCCGCCCAAGGGCGGGACGGGTCGCAGAATTTCTGCGGCAGCCCCAGTGCCCCCATCAGCGGCGTGTAGAAGGCCAGGGCCCGGGGGAAATCGTTGGTACCGATGCAGACGTGGGACAGCATGAGCGACTCTCCTAGGCGGCTACGAACGGCGATTATGCTCGGCCCTCTTTCTTGCCGGCCAGCCGGCGCCTAGCATGTCCGCCTTCGCGCCTCGGCGCCAACACCCCCTGAAAGGAATTCCCGTGAGCCTGCATATCCGCGATGCCGTACGCAGCGATGCCCGCCAGATTCTCGCCTTCATCACCGAACTGGCCATCTACGAGAAGGCCGAACACGAAGTCATCGCCACCGTTGCCGACATCGAGCAGAGCCTGTTCGAGGGCGACACCCCGGCCCGTGCGCTGATCTGCGAGCTGAACGGCGCGCCCATCGGTTTCGCCGTGTATTTCTACAGCTACTCCACCTGGCTGGGCCGCAAGGGGATGTACCTGGAAGACCTCTACGTTTCTCCCCAGCAACGTGGCGTCGGTGCCGGCAAGGCGCTGTTGCGCCATCTTGCGCGCCTGGCCTGCGACAGCGGCTGTGGCCGCCTGGAATGGAGCGTGCTGGACTGGAACGAACCCGCCATCCAGTTCTACCAATCCATCGGCGCCAGCCCCCAGGACGAGTGGGTGCGCTACCGCATGGCCGGTGACGAGCTCAAAGCCTTCGCCCACGGCGATAGCTGAGTCCTCGGCAAACCAGGCACGCGGGTTTCACCCGCCCTACGTCATACGCAGGGCGGGGTGACTCAACGCCAGTCGAGGATCGGCCAGCCGGCCTGTTCGGCGTGTTCGCGCAACGCTGGGTCGGGGTTGACCACGCGGGGGTTGCTGACCAGCTTGAGCAGCGGCAGGTCGTTGCGCGAGTCGGAGTAGAAGTAGGCGCCGTCGAGGCTTTCACCTTCGGCCTCGAGCCAAGCGTGCAGGCGGGTGACCTTGCCCTCGCGGTAGGTGAGCACGCCGCGCGTGTTGCCGCTGTAGTGCCCGTGTTGCTCTTCCAGGTCGATGGCCAGTACTTCGTCGATCTTCAGGCGCTCTGCGATGGCGCTGACCAGGAAGTGCGCGGAGGCGGAGATCACCAGGATGCGGTCGCCGGCTTCGCGGTGGCTGGCCAGGCAGCGGGTGGCATCGCTGTGGAAGATGGGTTCGATCACGTCCTCGACGAAGGGCTCGACGACGAAGGCCACTTCCTCCGGCGTGCGGCCCACCAGGGGCGAGAGGCTGAAGGCCATGTAGTCCTCCATCGCCAGCTCGCCTTCGGCATAGAGCGCCATGAGTTCGTGGTCCTTCTTGATGAAGGATTCACCGTCCACCCAGCCGATGGCGGCCATGTGTTCGCTCCACAGGCTGGCGCAGTCGCCGTCGATGAGGGTGTCGTCGAGATCGAAGATCGCCAGGGTCATCACGCCACCTCCCGGATCGCGTTGTCGTCGATGGACAGGCCGATGCGTTGGCCCTTGCCATGCAGGTCGTCGGCGCTGCGGTTGAGCACGTCCACCACCAGTTCCACACCCCGAGCTTCCACACGGTAGCGGATGACGTTGCCCAGCAGGCTGTGGCTGCGTACTTCCGCTTCGATGGCGCCGTCACGGCTCAGCGAGATGGCTTCCGGGCGGATGGCGATGCGGCTGGCCACCGGGCGCGCCAGCAGGCGTGCGGCGTCTTCGGCTTCGAGCAGGTTGTAGTTGCCGATGAAGCCGGCGGCGAAGGCGTCCACCGGGGCGGTGTAGAGGGTCTCGGCGTCGCCGCTCTGGACGATGCGCCCGGCGTTCATCAGGAAGATGCGGTCGGACATGGTCAGCGCCTCCTCCTGGTCGTGGGTGACGAAGATGGTGGTTAGCCCCAGTTCCTGCTGGATGCTGCGGATCTGCTCGCGCAGGTGCTTGCGGATGCGCGCATCGAGGGCCGAGAGCGGCTCGTCGAGCAGCAGCAGGCGCGGGCGGGTGACCAGGGAGCGGGCCAGGGCCACGCGCTGGCACTGGCCACCGGAGAGCTGGTGCGGGTAGCGGTCGGCGTACGTGTCCAGCTCGACCATGGCCAGGGCTTCCTGCACGCGGCGGGCGCTTTCTTCCTTGCTGGCCTTCTGCATGCGCAGGCCGAAGGCGACGTTCTGCGCGGCGGTCATGTTGGGGAACAGCGCATAGCTCTGGAACACCATGCCGATGCCGCGCTTCTGCGGTGCCAGCGGCACCAGGTCCTGGCCGTCGAG
This sequence comes from Pseudomonas sp. zfem005, assembly GCF_032621735.1. Taxonomy (NCBI): domain Bacteria; kingdom Pseudomonadati; phylum Pseudomonadota; class Gammaproteobacteria; order Pseudomonadales; family Pseudomonadaceae; genus Pseudomonas; species Pseudomonas sp. zfem005. The sequence goes on from NZ_JAVYJE010000007.1 coordinate 136,085, forward strand.
GACGATCTTGCCGCCATTGACCTCGGTGAGCCCGGCGATGCAGCGCAGCAGGGTGGATTTGCCGCAGCCGGAAGGGCCGAGGAGGGTGACGAATTCACCCTGGCCGATCTCGCAGTTGATGTCGCTGAAGATCGAGGTGGCGGCATAGCTTTTGTGCAGCCCCTGAATGCTCAGAAAACTCATGATTTGTCCTTGTTCAGGCGGTTGGCTGCCCAGGTGAACAGCAGCACGAAGAAGAAGTAGGAGATCACCAGGGCGCTGTTGAAGTGGCCGCTGCTGTTCTTCATGTTGTTCAGGTAGACCTGCAGGGTTTCGTAGCGCGTGCCCACCAGCAGGTTGGCGAAGACGAACTCGCCGAAGAGGAAGGAGAACGACAGGAATAGCGAAACCATCAGGCCCTTGCGCAGGTTGGGCAGCACCACCAGCAGAGCGGCCTTCCAGGTGCTGGCGCCGAGCAGGTGGGCGGCGTCCATCAGGTCACGCAGGTTGATCGCCTGCAGGTTGTTGGTGATGGCCCGGTACATGAACGGCAGCGCCACGGTGAAGTAGCAGCCGATCAGGATCCACGGCGTACCGACCATGGCCAGCGGGCCGGAGCCATAGAGCTGCAGCAGGCCCACCGAAGACACCACCGGCGGCACCGCGAAGGGCAGCAGGATGAGGATGTTCATCAGCGCGTCCAGCTTGGGGAAGTGGTAGTGCACCACGAACAGCAGCGGCAGGATCAGCACCACCGACAGCGCCAGGGCGCCGAAGCACACCAGCAGCGATTGGCCGAAGGCGTTGAGGAAGCGGGCATCGCTCCACAGCGCCAGGTACCACTTGAAGGTCAGGCCATCGGGGAGGATGGACGCCGACCAACTGGTGGACAGCGAATAGAGCAGGGTGCCGGCCAGGGGCAGCAGCAGGATCAGGAACAGCAGCCAGACCACGATGCGGTGGTAGAGGCTGGCGACCGGGGCTTCAGCGCGCGACATGGTAGCTCCTCTTCAGCAGCCACTGGTGGACCACGGTGATCAGCGCCATCAGGCCCACCAGCACCATGGCCAGGGCGCTGGCTAGGTTGGGATTGAGGGCGATGTCGCCGGCGACCATGGCGGCGATGCGGATCGGCAGCACGTTGAAGTTGCCGGTGGTCAGGGCGTAGACGGTGGCGTAGGCGCCCAGGGCGTTGGCCAGCAGGATGATGAAGGTGCCCAGCAGCGCGGGGGTCAGCACCGGCAGGCCGATGTGCCGCCAGAAGTCCCAGGTGCTGGCGCCGAGCAGCGAGGCGGATTCGCGCCAGTCCGCGCGCAGGGCGTCGAAGGCGGGGTAGAGCAGCAGCACGCCGAGGGGGATCTGGAAGTAGGTGTAGAGCACGATCAGGCCGGTCTTGGAGTAGAGGTTGAAGTCCTCGATCAGCCCGCTCTGTTTGAGCAGCAGGGTCAGTGCACCGTTGAAGCCCAGGAGGATGACGAAGGCGAAGGCCAGGGGCACGCCGGCGAAGTTGCTGGTCATGTTGGAGAAGGCCATGACGAAGTCGCGCAGGCGGCTGTCCACCTGGCGCAGCGAGTAGCTGCCGAGGATGGCGATGAAGATGCCGATCAGGCTCGACCAGAAGGCGATCTGCAGGCTGTGCTTGATCGCCTGCAGGTAGAACTTGGAGGCGAACACCTTGGCGTAGTTGCCCAGGCCCCAGCCTTCGGGGCTGTTCAGGCTATTGATCGCCACCCAGGCCAGCGGCGCGATCTGGAAGGCGATGAAGAAAATGGCGAATGGCAGCAGGCACAGCAGCGCCAGCCATTTGCCGCGGTTGGCTGAATTCACTTCAACAGCTCCCGGCATACAGGTTTGTCGTGGGGCACGCCCAGCAGTTCGCAAAGGGTGCCGCAGAGGTCGGTCTGCTTCGGTTGCGCATAGCCGTCGAGGCTGAAGGCGTCGCCGAGGACGAACAGTGGTACTTCGCGCTCTTCGGTGAGCAGGCCGTTGTGCGAACGGTCGTTGTTCATGCCGTGGTCGGCGGTCACCAGCACCTGGTAGCCGGCATCGAGCCAGCGCTGCAGATACTCGGCGAGGATGATGTCGGCGATCCGCGCGCTGTTGCGGTATTGCGGCGTGTCGAGGCCGTGCTTGTGGCCGGCGTCGTCGATGTTCATCGGGTGCACCAGGAGGAAGTCCGGCGCGTGGCGCAGGCGCAGGCTCTCGGCATCGGCGAACAGGTGCGCGTCCGGGTAGTGGTCGGCCCAGTAGAAGTGGCCATGCTGGATGGGCAGTTCGGGCGCCTCGGTGTGGCGGTCGCGGGCGGCGTCGAAGGGCGAGCGGTTATACAGCTCGCTGAACCAGTGGTAGGCCGCAGCGGCGGTGGTCAGCCCGGCATCGCGGGCGTGGTGGAACACGCTGCGCTGGTTGGACAGGCGCGAGACGTCGTTGTGCACGATGCCGCTGTCGATCGGCGGCACCCCGCTGAGAATGCATTCGTAGAGGGGGCGGGACAGCGCCGGTAGCTCGCACTCCAGTTTGTACAGCGCAGCACGGCCGGCAGCGCAATAAGCCTGGAGGTGGCCCATGGCGTGTTGTGCGACGCCGTAGTTGAGGCCGTCCAGCAGGACCAGGATTGCTTTGTGCTTCATGAGCTGGCACCCAGATGTGACGAGGCGCCGGCCAAGGCCGGCGCCCGTGTGTCACTTATTCCATGTTGATGATGACGTTTTCCTGCCACAGGCTCGGCAGTGCCTTGGAGGTTTCTTCCCAGGCCTTGGCGTCCTTGATCGGCTGCACCTTGGCGTACTGCTCGTTGGGCAGCAGCTTGGCCTGCACTTCGGCCGGCAGGGTCAGGTGCTCGGCGCGGATCGGGCGGGCGTTGCCCTTGGCCAGGTTGATCTGGCCGGCGTCGCTGAAAATGTACTCGCGAGCCAGCTTGGCGGCGTTCGGGTTCTTGGCGTACTTGTTGATGATGGTGGTGTAGCCGGAGATCACCGAACCGTCGGAGGGGATCAGCACCTCGAAGCGGCTGGGGTCGATCTGGTCGCGGTAGGACAGGCCGTTGAAGTCCCAGACGATGCCGACTTCGACTTCGCCTTTCTCCAGGGTCTGGATGGTCGGGTTGGACAGGGACAAGCGGCCCTGTTCGGCGATCTTGGCGAAGAGGTCCAGGCCCGGCTGGATGTTCTTCTCGTCACCGCCCTTGGCGATGGCGGCGGCCAGCACGCCGTTTACGGCCTGGGCGGCGGCGCTGACGTCACCGATGGCGACCTTGTACTTGCCTTTCTCCAGGTCGGCCCAGGATTTCGGCGGCTCTTTCACCAGTTGCTTGTTGATGATGAAGGCGATGGAGCCGGTGTAGGCGAGGGCCCAGTGGCCGTCCTGGTCCTTGGCCCACGCGGGGACCTGGTCCCAGGTGCTGGGCTTGTAGGCCTGGGTGACGCCCTGCTGGGTGGCGATGGGGCCGAAGGCCGCGCCGACGTCGCCGATGTCGGCGGTGGCGTTGTCCTTCTCGGCGGCGAACTTGGCGATTTCCTGCGCCGAGCTCATGTCGGTGTCCATGTGCTTGAGGCCGAACTTCTTCTCCAGGTCGACCCAGGTGTCCTTCCAGTTCGCCCAGCTGTCGGGCATGCCCACGCTGTTTACCGCGCCTTCCTTGCGGGCAGCGTCTTCCAGGGCCTTCAGTGCAGCGTCATCCGCCATGGCCTGGGTGCTCAGGGCCAGGGTGGTTCCAATCAGTGAAGCCAGCAGCAGGCGTTTCATATGAAGCTCCTTAGCAGGGTTGAGTATTGGTCTAGATCAGCAAGACCCAGGCCAATCTAAAGGCCATAGATGACGGTTTCATTGCACCGCGTGGCTCTGCGGGCCCCGTTCTTCCGGCGTCAGCAAGCGTAGACCATGGCTGCACGTCCCATGGCGCTTGGCGCGGAACCCTGTCGCTGGCACGCACCCTGCAGGTCGCAGGTGCTGTCACGGGACAGTCATCTAGGCTGCATAGGATGGTCACACCACCATCGGCATCGCACTTTTATGGTGCTGGTCTATTCCAGATTGGAGTTTTTCGATGCGCGAAGAGGCGCCCCGTACCGTTACCGCCATCTGCCGCGCCCTGCAGGAGCAGATCGAGCATGGCCTGTTGCCTCTGGGCGGCAAGCTGCCGGCCGAGCGCAAGCTCAGCGAACTGTTCGACACCACCCGCATCACCCTGCGTGAGGCGCTGGGCCAGCTGGAGGCGCAGGGGCTGATCTACCGTGAAGAGCGTCGCGGCTGGTTCGTCTCGCCGCCACGGGTGGCCTACAACCCCCTGGTGCGCAGCCACTTCCACGCCATGGTTGGCGAGCAGGGCCGGGTGCCGGCCACCGAAGTGCTCAGCGCACGGCTGATGCCGGCGACCGTGGAAGTCTGCGAATTGCTGGAGCTGCCGGCACTGTCCAGCGTCTACCAGATCCGCCGGGCGCGGCGCATCGACGGGCGCCTGGTGCTCTACGTCGAGCACTACCTCAACCCGCAATACTTCGCCGGCATCCTCGATTTCGACCTCACCCGCTCGCTGACCGACCTCTACGGCAGCGAATACGGCATCCGCTACGGCCGCGTGCGCTTCGACATGGTGCCCACGGCGCTGCACCCCGAAGCCGCCTCGACCCTGAAGGTCGCCCCCGGCAGCCCGGCGCTGCGCATCACCCGGGTCAACCGTGACCAGCACGGCCGGCTGATCGACTGCGACCTGGAGTTCTGGCGGCACGATGCGATCCACGTCAGCGTGGAGGTGCCGGAATAAGGGCAGCTGGAAGCCAGAAGTTAGAAGCTGGAAGTGAAGGGCAGAGCGGGGGCTGTAGGTTGGGCTGAGGTACGAAGCCCAACATGGCGAGGGTGAAGTGTGCGTCGTTGGGCCTCGCTGCGCTCGGCGCCAACCTACCAATGCGTTCTGAGGCGGGCTGAGTTGAACAGGAAGCTGGGCCTGGCACGCTGACTGGCTTCCAGCTTCCAGCTTCCAGCTTCCAGCTTCCAGCTTCCAGCTTCTTTAAGCGTAGTTTTCAGGCGCGAGCTTGCGTTCCACCAGCTCGATGAGGATGTGCACCACCTTGATGTGCAGCTCCTGCACGCGGTCGGCGAAGTCGCCGCCGGGGGCGCAGATGCACACGTCGGCGAGGCCTTCGAGCAGCGAGCCGGGCTTGCCGGTGAGGGCGACGACCTTCACCCCCAGCGCCTTGGCGGCTTCGGCGGCCTTGATCACGTTGGGGCTCTTGCCGCTGGTGCTGAAGGCCAGCAGCACGTCGCCTTCGCGACCGTGGGACTCGATGTAGCGCGAGAAGATGTGGTCGTAGCCGAAGTCGTTGGCCACGCAGCTGATGTGGCTGGCGTCGCTGATGGAGATGGCGGCGATGCCCGGGCGGTTCTTGCGGTAGCGCCCGGTCAGTTCCTCGGCGAAGTGCATGGCGTCGCACATGGAGCCGCCATTGCCGCAGGAGAAGGCCTTGCCCTTGTTCTCGAAGCTTTCCACCAGCAGTTCCGCCGCGCGCTCGATGCTGCGCAGGGCCTGCTCGTTGGCGATGAAGTTGTCCAGCGCCGTCCGGGCTTCCTCGAGGCTGTTGCGGATGTGGCTGAGCATGCGGCTGTCTCCGTTCAGGGCAGGTCGTGGCTGGAGTAGAAGGCGGCCAGCACCTTCACCAGGTGGGCGAGGTCATGGCTGCCGGCCAGTTCGCGGATGGAGTGCATGGCGAAGGTCGGCAGGCCGATGTCCACGGTGCGCACGCCCAGCTGGCTGGCGGTGATGGGGCCGATGGTGGAGCCGCACCCCATGTCGCTGCGGGTGACGAAGCTCTGCACCGGCACTTCGTTTTCCAGGCACAGGTGGCGGAAGAAACCGGCGGTTTCGCTGTTGGTGGCGTAGCGCTGGTTGCTGTTGATCTTGATCACCGGGCCGGCGTTGAGCTTGGGCCCGTGGTTGCCGTCGTGCTTGTCGGCGTAGTTGGGGTGCACGCCGTGGGCGTTGTCGGCGGAGACCAGCAGCGAGCGCTGGATGGTGCGGGCGAACGCATCGCCCTCGGGCATCAGGCGGCGCAGCACCTGCTCCAGGAAGGGGCCGTCGGCGCCACAGGCGGAGCAGGAGCCCACTTCCTCGTGGTCGGTGCACACCAGCACGCAGCTCTCGTCGCCTTCGGCAGCGAGCAGGGCCTGCAGGCCGGCGTAGCAGGAGAGCAGGTTATCCAGGCGCGCACCGGCGATGAAGTCGCCGCCGAGGCCGATCACGGCGGCGCTCTGGGTGTCGTAGAAGCTCAGTTCGTAGTCCAGCACCGCATCGGCGCTGACGCCGTGCTCCAGGGTCAGTTGCTCGGCCAGCAGATCACGGAACTCGCGGGTCTCGCCGGTGGCCAACTGGGCCAGGATCGGCGGCAGCTCGGTCTGGGCGTTGATGGCCCAGCCCTGGTTGGCTTCACGGTTGAGGTGGATGGCCAGGTTGGGGATCACGGCGATGGGCGCCTGGAAGTCCACCAGTTGGCTTTCCACCTTGCCGGCGGCGCGGTAGGTGACACGGCCGGCCAGGGACAGGTCGCGGTCGAACCAGGGCGCCAGCAGGGTGCCGCCGTAGACTTCGACGCCCAGTTGCCAGAAGCCCTGGCGGTGCAGTTCCGGGTTGGGCTTGACTCGCAGGCAAGGGCTGTCGGTGTGGGCGCCGACCAGGCGCAGGCCGCCGTCGAGCATGGGGCGCTTGCCCAGTTTGATGGCGATCAGCGAGGAGTCGTTGCGGGTCACGTAGTAGCGCCCACCGGCCTCGGCGCGCCAGGCATCACGCTCGTCGAGGTGCACGTAGCCCGCTGCCTCCAGGCGCTGGGCCAGGCTGCGGGTGGCATGGAAGGGGGTGGGGGAGGCCTTGAGGAAATCGATAAGGCCCTGGTTCAACTCTTCGCGCATAACGGACTCCAGACAGCGATGGGCCGGAGTTTATCGCATCGGGCTTGGTGATTAGGAGGCGCAGGCCGGTGAATTTTCACCATGGCGGCGATAGCCCGGTTCTTGTGCCGGCCGTCATGGATTCAGCGGTGCCGCGCGACCACTGAAAACAGGTGCCAGCGCTTGGTGCGGCCACGGGCGGTGCTGCCTTCGCGGTCGATCACCTCGAAGTGCAGCAGCTCCCAGTCGGCGAACAGCTGCCGTACCTGGTCCTCGCTGAAGATGCTCAGCTCGGGGCCGGCCCAGTCGTCACGCTCGCCGAACAGGTTGCCGCAGAAGATACCGCCGCCTGCCAGGGCATCGTCGATGCGTTGCCACAGGGCGGGGAAGTCCGCCGGGGCGCAGAAGGGCAGGGCGAAGGCGCTGTTGACGATGTCGGCGGGCGGCAGCTCGCAGTCCTCGAAGCGGGCGCAGAGCGGTTGCAGGCGCGGCAGTTGATCGGGCGTTACCTGGCCGAGCAGGCGTTCGATGGCTTCGGGCTCGCGGTCGATGGCCAGCACCTCCCAGCCACGGCGGAGCATTTCCAGGCTGTCGCGGCCGACGCCACAGCCGAGGTCGATGCCAAGGGTGCCGGGGCGGCCGAGGGCCTCGATGGCCATCAGCAGGGCCGGCCAGGGCGGGGCGCCCTGGGTAGCGTTGTAGTAGGTGGTCTTGGGCAAGGTCATGGCTCCTGTGTCGGCGATGCACTGACTGAGGGCGCGATGGTGCCACGGCTGGGCGGGGGAAGGGCGCTGCCGGAGCGCAACGCCCTGTAGGCGGTATCGTTCGGCTCAGAACGGAGCGGGGCACTCGAAGCGCAAGCGCTCGCCGGTCACCGGGTGACTGAAGGCGAGCATGCTGGCGTGCAGGCACAGGCGCTCGTGGGCGGCCAGGGCTTCGTCGTGGGCGTAGAGGCGGTCGCCCAGCAGTGGGTGGCCGATGGAGAGCATGTGCACGCGCAACTGATGGGAGCGACCGGTGATGGGGGTCAGCTCGACGCGGCAGTGGTTGCCGCAACGCTCCAGCACGCGCCAGAAGGTCAGGGCGTGGCGGCCCTGCTCGTGGTCGACCACATGGCGCGGCTTGGTCGGCGGGTCGTAGCGCAGGGGCAGTTCGATGCGCCCGCTGTCCTGTTCCGGCTGGCCCCAGCAGAGGGCGGTGTAGGCCTTCTCGGTCTCGCGGTCGTGGAACTGGCGGGACAGCTCGCGGTGGCTGTCGGGGTCACGGGCCAGGAGGATGATGCCCGAGGTCTCCCAGTCCAGGCGGTGGACGATCAGCGCTTCCGGGTAGCCGTTCTCCTGCAGTCGGGTGATCAGGCAGTCCTTGTTGTCATCGGCGCGGCCCGGCACGGAAAGCAGCAGGGTCGGCTTGTTGATGACCAGGAAGGCCGGATCCTGGTGGAGTATTTCGATCTGCGAGAGAGGCATGGTTCTATATCCGGAAATGAAGACGGCGGCCGCAGCCGCCGTCCAGCACACCAGCCCTGATCAGCGATCGGGCAGGGTGATGTTCAACTCGAGGATGGAGCAGTTGCCCTGGTCCTCGAGCAGGACCTGGACCTGATCCTGGTCGATGTTGACGTACTTACGGATCACCTCAACCAGTTCCTTCTGCAGCGCCGGGAGGTAGTCCGGCTGGCTGCGCTGGCCGCGCTCGTGGGCGACGATGATCTGGAGTCGTTCTTTAGCGATCGAAGCGCTGTTCTGCTTCTTCCGCTCGCGAAAGAAGTCAAGAATATTCATTCACGGCCTCCAAAAAGGCGTTGCAAGAGTCCTTTCTTCTGCACGTCCAGGAACCGGTGGGGCAGTTCCTTGCCGAGCAGGCGATCGACGGCATCACTGTACGCCTGGCCGGCGTCGCTTTGCTCGTCGAGGATGACCGGAACACCCTGGTTGGATGCCTTGAGCACCGCCTGGGATTCCGGGATGACACCGAGCAGGTGGATGGCGAGGATTTCCTCGACGTCCTCGACACCGAGCATTTCGCCCTTGGTGACGCGCTCCGGGTTGTAGCGGGTGAGCAGCAGGCGCTCCTTGATCGGCTCCTCGCCCTTCTCGGCGCGGCGCGATTTGCTGGCCAGCAGGCCGAGCATGCGGTCGGAGTCGCGTACCGAGGAGACTTCCGGGTTGGTCACGACGATCGCCTCATCGGCGTAGTACATGGCCAGGTGGGCACCTTTCTCGATGCCGGCGGGGGAGTCGCAGACCACGTATTCGAAGTTCTGCGCCAGCTCTTCGATGACCTTGCCGACGCCTTCGAGGGTCAGCGCGTCCTTGTCGCGGGTCTGGCTGGCGGCCAGGACGTAGAGGTTCTCGAGTCGCTTGTCCTTGATCAGGGCCTGGGTCAGGGTCGCTTCGCCGTTGATGACGTTGACGAAGTCGTACACCACGCGGCGTTCGCAGCCCATGATGAGGTCGAGGTTACGCAGGCCGACGTCGAAGTCGACGATGACGGTTTTGTGCCCGCGCAGAGCGAGGCCGGTGCCGATGGCGGCGCTGGTGGTGGTTTTGCCCACGCCACCCTTGCCGGACGTGACAACGAGGATCTTGGCCAAGGTGATTCACCCCAAATAATAAGAAAAGCGGGAACTTGCAGGCCTTGGTCGGCCGTCCTGGCTCCCGTTCAGGTCCCTGAAAATTCGCGGCAGTATCCGTTAAAGGCGGGTGATGTTCAACACATCTCCCGACAGGCTGACCTGCACCGAATGCCCCCAGAGCGGCTCGCGCCGGAGGTCTTCGGCGACCTTGTATTGACCGGCTACCGACACCAGTTCGGCGGCCAGTTGCTGGCAGAAGATCCGGGCCTTGGTATCGCCCTTTATGCCTGCCAGTGCCCTGCCACGCATGGGACCGTACACATGGATGTTGCCATCGGCGAGAAGTTCCGCACCCGGGCTCACCGGGGCGACCACCACCAGGTCGCCGCCGGGAGCGTAGATCTGCTGGCCGCCGCGTACCGGGGTAGTCACCACCTTGGTCGGGCGGGTCACGGGCTCGGCGGGTTTCTCCGGGACTTTCGCCGCCTTCTTGGCTCCGGGCTCCACCGGGTCGATGACCCGCTCGCGAGCGCCCGAGGGCGGCAGCACGGGGATGTCGAGGGTATTGGCGGCGGCGATGTGCTGTTCGTTGCTGGCGCGGATGGCCAGGGTGCGCAGGCCATGGCGGCGGCAGACGTCGAGCAGCGCGGCGAGGTCCACTTCGCCTTCGCTGGCCGGCAGTTTGTCGAGGGCCATCACCAGCGGGGTGTTCTGGAAGAAGTTGGGGGCCTGGGCGACCTTGTCGGCCAGTTGCCGGTCGAGGCGTTCGAGGTCGTTGTGCGCCAGCTCCATCACGGTGATGGCGAGCATGCTGCCCTTGAGCTGGAACACGGGATCTTGGTCGAGAAGGTCAGCTTGGCTCATGGTCTTTCTGCTGGGTCTGATGGGCAGGACTTATAGCGAGAACGCCGGGCCGTCGCAAGACGCGCGGGGCGGGATGGGCGCCGGCCGGCAGCTATTTCTGTAGAATGCCGGCCTTTGCCCACGCAGCCCTACGGATCCACCGATGGAACGTCCCCGCTTCCGCGCCGCCTTCCTCCACCCGCGCTTCTGGCCCCTGTGGCTCGGCCTGGCGGTGCTGTGGCTGATTACCCTGTTGCCCTACCCGGTGTTGCTACGCCTGGGGCGCGCCCTGGGCTGGCTGATGCTGCGGGTCGCCGGTTCGCGTCGACACATCGTCCGGCGCAACCTGGAGCTGTGTTTCCCCGCGTTGTCCGTTGCCGAGCGCAAGCGCTTGCTCAGGGAGAACTTCGCCTCCACCGGCATCGCCTTCTTCGAGATGGCCATGAGCTGGTGGTGGCCGGCCTCGCGCCTGCGCAAACTCGCCCATATAGAAGGCCTGGAGCATCTGCGCCAGGCCCAGGCGGACGGCCAGGGCGTGATTCTCATGGCGCTGCACTTCACCACCCTGGAGATCGGCGCCGCGCTGCTCGGCCAGGTGCACACCATCGACGGCATGTACCGCGAGCACAAGAACCCGCTGTTCGACTTCGTCCAGCGCCAGGGGCGCGAGCGCCACAATCTCGACGCCACGGCCATCGAGCGTGAAGACGTACGCGCCATGCTTAAGGTGCTACGTGCCGGGCGTGCCATCTGGTACGCACCGGACCAGGACTACGGGCGCAAGCAGAGCCTGTTCGTGCCGCTGTTCGGCGTCACCGCCGCCACCGTCACCGCCACCACCAAGTTCGCCCGCCTGGGCCGCGCGCGGGTGCTGCCCTTCACCCAGGAACGCCTGGCCGACGGCTCCGGCTACCGCCTGGTGATCCACCCGCCGCTGGCCGACTTCCCGGGCGAGAGCGAGGAGGCGGATTGCCTGCGCATCAACCAGTGGATCGAACAGGCCGTAAGCCGCCTCCCCGAGCAGTACCTCTGGGCCCATCGCCGCTTCAAGACCCGGCCGGAAGGCGAGCCGAAGCTCTACTGAGCAGCGCCGGGCCCACGCGGGCCCTATACTCGCGGAAAAAAACGGAAGCCTTTCATGAGTGAACCCGCCGCAACCAAGCCCGTGACCGGACTCATCCTCTCGGGCGGCGGCGCGCGAGCGGCCTACCAGGTGGGCGTGCTGGCGGCGATCGCCGACCTGCTGCCCGACTCGATGCACAACCCCTTCCCGGTGATAGTCGGCACCTCGGCCGGCGCTATCAACGCCGTGGGCCTGGCCTGCGGTGCCCTGCATTTCAGCGAGGCGATCCGCCGCCTCACCGCCGTCTGGCAAGGCTTCCACACCTCCCAGGTGTACCGCAGCGACTGGCCCGGTGTATTGCGCCAGAGCGCGCGCTTCCTCGGTCACAGCCTGCTGGGGATGAACCGCCACGCGCCGGTGGCGCTGCTGGACAACGCCCCCCTGCGCGGCCTGCTGGAGCGCGAGCTGGACTTCACCGGCATCGCCGCCGCCGTACGCCTGCGCCAGTTGCGGGCCGTGGCGGTGACCGCCTTCGGCTACGAGTCCGGCCAGGCGGTGACCTTCTACCAGGGCCGCGCCACCATCGACCCCTGGTTCCGCCACCGCCGCGTCGGCGTGCCCACGCGCCTGGCGCTTGACCACCTGCTGGCCAGTGCGGCCATTCCGCTGATCTTCCCGCCGGTGCGAATCAACCGCGAATACTTCGGTGACGGCGCGGTGCGCCAGTCGGCGCCCATCAGCCCGGCGCTGCACCTGGGGGCCAATCGCATCCTGGTGGTGGGGGTGAGTGGCAACCCGCGGGTGGGCAACGTCAACGATGGTGTGGTGCGCGCCAGTACGGGCAACCCGCCGAGCCTGGCGCAGATCGGCGGGCACATGCTCAACAGCACCTTCATCGACAACCTGGAAAGCGACATCGAGCTGCTGGAGCGCATCAACCAGCTGAGCCAGGCGATCCCCGCCGGGCAGCGCCCGCGAAACCTGGGCCTGAAGCCTGTGGAGGTGCTGGTGATTTCGCCGAGCCAGCCGCTGGACACCATCGCCGCGCGTCACCGCCGCGAGATGCCGCGGGCGATCCGCACCTTCCTGCGTGGGCCGGGAGCGACCAAGGCCAGTGGTGCCGGAGTGATCAGTTACCTGCTGTTCGAACCCGGCTACTGCAATGAACTGATCGAGCTGGGCTACCAGGACGCCATGGCGCAGAAGGCCGACCTGCAAAGCTTCCTCGGCCTGGAGACGGCGTCGGTGCTGCCGACGCCGGTGGCCTACTAGCCCGCCAGGCGGCCGTCGCGGTAGTCGCGCAGGGCCTGTTCGATTTCCTCACGAGTGTTCATCACGAAGGGGCCGTACTGCACGATGGGCTCCCCCAAAGGGCGACCGGCGAGCAGCAACACACGGGCACCCTCGGTGCTGGCCAGTTCCAGCGCACCCTGCTCCGAGAGGCGCACCAGGCGACCCTTGGCCACCGGGTTGCCGTTGACGTGCACCTCGCCCTCGTAGACGTAGAGCAGCACCCGCAAGCCATCCGCCAGGCGCGGGGCCGCGTGGCTGCCGGCCTGCAGGTGCAGGTCGAACAGCTGCGGTTCGGTGTGCGGGCGCTGCACGGCGCCGTCCTGTTGCTGCTCGCCGTCATCGAAGTGCCCGGCGATCACCAGCGCGTCGACGCCGCCCGAGGTGCGCAGGCGCGGGATTTCATGTGGTGCGAAGTCGCGGTAGCCCGGGTCGCCCAGCTTGTCCTTGCCCGGCAGGTTGAGCCAGATCTGGAAGCCGCGCATCACGCCCTCCTGCTGCTCCGGCATCTCGCTGTGAATGATGCCGCGCGCGGCGGTCATCCACTGCACGCCGCCGTTCTCCAGCAGGCCGACGTTGCCCAGGTGGTCCTCGTGGCGCATGCGTCCCTCGATCATGTAGGTGATGGTCTCGAAGCCTCGATGGGGGTGGGGCGGGAAGCCGGCGACGTAGTCGTCCGGGTTGGCCGAGCCAAACTCGTCGAGCATCAGGAAGGGGTCGAAGCGCGGAATGCCCTGCTCGGCGAAGACGCGGGTCAGGTTGACCCCGGCGCCGTCGGATGCGGGCTGGCCGGGGCGTTGTTCGATGATCTGGCGATAGCGGTTCATAGGAGCCTCCCTGGAAAGAATGGGGCGATGCTAATCCAGGGAATCGAATCGATGGTGCGTGATTTTGCGTGGTTCCTATCGAGCCGTTGGATGGGTTCTAAGCCCCCGGCTGGCGCCATGGTCGGCGCCAGCCGGGGGCTGCATCACTCGGCGATCTGCAGCTTGCGCGACTCGGTGTACACGTAGCGGATCTTCTCGTACTCGAAGGGCGAGTTGAGCTGGCCGTAGCGGAAGCTGGTGGTGTAGCGCTTGTCCACCGCCCGCAGCAGGCTGATCTCCGGGTGGTCGCGGCTGACCTCGGGCACGTTGAGGAAGTTGATCTGGTTGTCTGCCACGAAGTCCACCACCAGGCCGCCGGTGTCGCGCAGGTTGGAGGGGCCGAGGATCGGCAGCATCAGGTAGGGCCCGGCACCGAGGCCGTAGAAGCCCAGGGTCTGGCCGAAGTCCTCGCTCTGCTTGGGCAGGCCCATCATCGTGGCCGGGTCCCAGAGCCCGGCCACGCCTAGGGTGGTGTTGAGCAGCAGGCGCCCGGTGACTTCCATCGAACGCTGGCCCTTGAACTGCAGCAGGCTGTTGAGCAGGTTGGGCACATCACCCAGGTTGCTGAAGAAGTTGCTCACGCCACTGCGCACGAAGCGCGGGGTGACGTAGGTGTAGCCGCGCACCACGGGCAGGAACACCCATTGGTCGAAGCGGTAGTTGAAGTGGTAGACGCGTCGGTTCCAGGACTCCAGCGGGTCGTAGACCTCCAGGGCGTCGAAGGTGGAGCGCTCGAATTCGCGCTGGTCGAGCCCGGGGTTGAACTGCAAGCGCTGGAGCGGCTCGGTGAAGCCATCCGGCTCCTGGCGCTCGTCGGCGAGAAGGGGGGCGCTGGCCAGCAGCAGGGCGAGGAGGAGAACGTGCTTAGCCACGGAAGAACTCCAGCATGGCGTCGCTGTTGACGCGGTAGTTGAGGTTGCCGCAGTGGCCGCCATGGGGGTAGACGGTCAGGCGGTCGCCGAAGGTGCGGCGCAGGAAGCCCAGGTCGCCCGGGCCGAGGATGACGTCGTCGGCGTTGTGCATCACGGCGATCTTCCCGCTCTGTTTCAGGTAATCCTCCAGGCCGTAGAGGCTCACCTGGTTGATCAGTTGGGTGAGGCTGCCACCGTCGAAGCGGGCGCGCCAGAAGGGAATCAGCTGCTCGGTGATGTAGCAGTCGAAGTCGCACTGCAGCGCGCGCTTGAAGAAGGGCGTGAGGCTGGTGCCTTCGGTGATCGGCAGTTTCACCGGGGTGATCAGGCCGCGACGGTTGATCAGGTCCGAGGTGAAGGCGATGTCCGAGGAGGAGAAGCGGAAGGAGGTGCCGATGAGCATCGCCATCTGCTCGTCCGAGAGCTTCTGCTTGGATTGCTGGAAATCGTAGAGCAGGGCGTCGTTGAGGTCGACGTAGCCGCGCTGCTGGAAGTAGCGGGTCAGCTTGCCCAGCACCACCTGGTAGAAGGTGGTGTTGTCGTCGATGCCCTTGACCCGGGTCTGCACCAGGCGGTCGAGGTTGGTGATGGAGGTGTAGAGGTTCACCGGCGGGTTGAGCAGCAGCACGCGCTTGAAGTTGAAGCTGCGGCGGGTCTCGTCGAGCTTGCTGACGAAGGCCGCCTCGAGGGCGCCGAGGCTGTAGCCGGTGAGGTGGTACTCGGTGACCGGCAGTTTCGGGTGCTGGGCGCGCACGGCCTGCATCACCCGGTAGAGGTCGTCGGCGTCTTCGTTGGAAAGCCCCGGCGTGGCGAAGCGCGAGGCGGCGGCCATGAAGTCGTAGCTGGTGGGCGAGGACAGCTGCACCACGTGGAAGCCGGCGCCGTAGAACAGCCGCTTCAGGTACTCGGCCTGGCTGCTGGAATAGTGGGCCCCGGTGCCAGCGATGATGAAAATCAGCGGCGCGGCGTGGTCCTGCTGGGCCAGGCGGTAACGCAGGGTCTTCACCGGCCAGAAGTTGTCCGGCAGCTTGAACTCGCGCTCGGGGCGCAGCTTGAGGTCGTAGTCGGCCTGGTCGATGTCCTCGTCCGCCGGCAGGTCGGGGCGCAGCTCCGGTGGCGTGGTGGCGATGGTCGCCTCGAACGGGTTGGTCAGCGGGAAGCCATAGCCGGCAGCATCTATATCGGCCGCCCACAGCGGGGCACTCAGAAGCAGGCTGCCGAGCAGGGCAGCGAGGCGGAGACGGAGCATGAGGTTCAAGTCCCTTTGCAGGAAGTCGGGCTGAGGGGATACCGATGCTATGACAAGTGCGGGCTCGCCAAAGTGCCATGAGGGAAGGCGAAATGCCTTCACGGGGCGCCGGACAGCATGCACCCGGCGCAACGGCGGGTCCAGGCCTCCTTGTTAGCGCTGTTTACAGACTTTGTCTTGCATACGGCGAGCGTGCGTTTATCCTTGGCGCCGCTTTCAATTCTTCGGAGAGAACCATGTCACGCCGTCTGCCCCTGATCATCCTGCTGGTGGTCCTGTCGCTCTGGCTGGCGGCCAGCTATGGCCTGCGCTACGGCCTGATGGAGGACGGCCAGTGGGTCGGCCTGTGCGTCGATAATGCCCAGCGCTGGGAATGCCAGGTGCGCGCCAACCTCGGCCTGCTCATCCACTTCCGCGTCATCGCCTGGAGCGCCCTGGTGCTGTCCCTGGTCGCCTTCTTCGTACCCGGCCGCGCCGGCTGGGGCCTGGGCGTGGCGGCCATGCTCTTCGCCCTGCCGGCCCTGGTGCTCTACAGCGCCAGCCTCGGCGTGTTCGCCATCGTCATCGCCGCCCTGCGCCTGGTGCGCGCACCGCGTGGCGGGCTGAGCATCGCCTGAAGACGCGGCGCGGAATGAAAAAGGACGCTTCGGCGTCCTTTTTTTCGCCTGTGGGTTGGGGCGGCATGGCCGGGTTCGGCTTCGTTGCGTCGGGCTGTGTAGGGTGGATGGCGCTCTTCTCATCCACCAGGCGGTGCTGCCGGGGAACACCCTGCAGTGGCAGCCCTGCGGCCTGCTTGGCGACTGAAGTCGCCCCTACATGGCGTGGGTGAGCCTGTAGGTCGGGTGCAACCCGTTGTTTGTGTGCGGGATGCCCTGGGGCGTTGTCGTGGGCGAATTCATTGGCTCTGTCTGCGTTAAGTGTTGCTAGAAGATTTGGACCCAGCTGATTGCCGAGTTTTGTTGGTGCTTCTGATTTCGCCCCCCCGGGCGAGTCCCTTTTAACAATCGTCGGAATGCCGAACCACTTAAAAGGAACCAAAAGGGCTTGCCCCATCATCCGGCCCCGGCTTCGCCGGGGTTCCCTCACTCCATCGTTGCTCTGGGGGCCGGCGCGATGGGCCATCCATGGCCTGGCGCGCCTCTCGCGGCATCCATGCCGCTCGTCCCCCTAACGGCGGCTTTCGTAGGATGGCGTAGAGCGAAGCGAAACCCATGCTGTGGCGGTGGCAGAAATCCTTTGGTGCCCGGAAAGCACCGTGCTTGAGCACTTGCATTAAAACCACAACAGCTAACGCCGACAGAGCCAATGAATTCGCCCCTACAGGGAAATCATTGCCCCCCGCACGCCGGCACGGCTTCACAACGGCCGCCGGCCTTGGCTGCGTCACCGAGGGGTGCGGCCATGCGCGTGTCGTCCGGGGCCAGCTGGCGGGCGCAGGCGCGGGCCTGTTCGGCCTGACCCGGGCAGCCGCGTTCGACCAGCAGCTCGGAGAGGTTGAACCAGCCCAGGGCATAGTCCGGCTTGCGGGTGATGCTCTGGCGCAGGGCCTTCTCCGCGCCCTCGCGGTCGCCCTCGGAGTAGCGCGCATTGGCCAGGGCGAACAACGGCAGCGGCTCGCGGTACCAGTGCCCGGAAGCCGTGAGGTAGGCCCGTTCGGCGCGTTCGCGCTGGCCGGTCTGTTCCAGGTCGCTGGCACCCTGCATCCAGGCTTCCAGGCGCGGCTCGGCCGGCAGTTGCTCGGGGGGCAGGGTCACCACCGCCCAGCGCTCGGCGCGCGCCCAGGTGCGATCGAAACTGCGCAGGTCGGTGATCCAGCGCCGTGTGGTGGCCGAACGCAGCACCAGCTCGTCCTTCGCACGGTCATAGCCGACCACCACCGCGAAGTGCCATTGCGGGTACCAGTCGAGGCCGAGGTTCTGCATCACCAGCACCGGGTTGCCCGCCGCCACCTGGGCCAGCAGGGCATCCAGGCTGGGTTGCAGCGGGTAGACCAGCATGCCGCTCTGCCGCGCCGCCGCCACCAGTTCCAGCTTGAGGCTGCCGCGCCGCTCGGGCAGGTAGACCTTGGGCACCAGCGCCTCCGGCGAGGTGGCCACGCCGCGGTGCACCAGCACCGTGGCCAGCGCCGCCGGGCCGCACTGGTAGTCCTCCTGCGGGTAGAAGGGCACGTCCACCAGCTCGATGCGCTCGGGCAGCCGCTCGCTCTGCGGGGGCAGCAGCGGGCCGCTGGCGCAACCGCCGAGCAGCACGGCCAGGGCGAGGAGCCCCGGCCGCAGCACACGCATCAACGGATGCACTTGATGAAGCTGAAGATATCCGTGGCGCAGAGCATGTCGGTGATGATGAAGATCACCAGGAACAGCACGATGATGCCGACCACGCCGGCACCGGCGGGCTCCTGCTGCAGCTGCTGGTTGAACTGCGCCAGCTCGGCCGGGGTGAGGCTGTTGATGCGCGCCTCCACCTGCTCGCGGGGCACCCCGTACTCCTGCAACTTCTTCTGCACGTCCTGGTTGTCGAGCATGCCGCGCAGCTGCGCGCGGTCGACCTGCTGCTGCTGTTCCTGCAGCGCCTGGGGCGTACCGATCATGGCGGCCTGGGCCAGCGGCACCTGGGCGAAGAAGGTGAGTTGGCTGGCGACCAGCACGGCGGCGAGTCGGCGGTTGATGGCGGGATTGAGCATGGTGGTTCTCCTGGATTCTGTTGTTGTGATCGATTGACCCGCGCCTCGCTTCCCGGGTTCCACCGTCCGATCGCCCGGTGTTCACCGCCGCATTGCGCAATGGCCACGGCACAAATAGAATGCGAAGCATTCCTATTTGATCCATTGCCGAATCCCCCTTCCGGAGCCCTCCTTGACCCACAGCCCGGCAGCCCCCGAGCAGGCGTTGCACAAGCTCTACAGCGACCACAACGGCTGGCTCCGCCACTGGCTGCAGCGCAAGCTCGGCTGCCCGCAGAGTGCTGCCGACCTGGCCCAAGACACCTTCCTCAAGGTGCTGCTGGGGCGCGAGGCGCACCGCATCCTCGAACCCCGGGCGTTCCTCACCACCCTCGCCAAGCGCGTGCTGGCCAACCACTACCGCCGCCAGGACATCGAGCGCGCCTACCTGCTGGCCCTCGCCGCGCTGCCGGAGGACGAGGCCCCCAGCGAGGAGGCCCGCGCCATCATCCTGGAGACCCTGGTGGAGCTGGACCGCCTGCTCGACGGCCTGCCGCCCCAAGCCAAGAAGGTCTTCCTGCTGGCCCAGGTGGACGGTTGCACCTACGCCGAGATCGCCGAACAGCTCGGCCTCTCCCTCTCCAGCGTCAAGCGCTACATGGCCAAGGCCGCCGAGCGCTGCTACTTCGCGGAGTGCCTCTGATGGCCCTGCGCAAGAGCGGCGAGCACCGCATCGCCCCCGCCGTCGCCGCCCAGGCCGTGCAGTGGCTGGTGGAGCTGCAGGACGGCACGCCGTCGCGCCAGCGCGAGGAGGACTGGCAACGCTGGCGCGCCGCCGACCCGGAGCACGAGCGCGCCTGGCAGCGTATCGAGTCGGTCAACCAGGGCCTGCGCGGGTTGAACACGCCCACTGCTCTTGCCGCCCTGGATGCCCCCACCTCGCGCGGCCGTCGCGACGCCCTGAAGCTGCTCACCCTGCTGGTGATCGCCGGTGGCGGCGCCCTGGCGGTGCGGGACAGCGAGCCGCTGCTGGCCCTGCGCGCCGACCAGAGCACCGCCGTGGGCGAGCGGCGGAACCTGACCCTGGACGATGGCTCGACCCTGTCACTGAACACCGACAGCGCGCTGGATATCCGCTTCGACGCCCGCCAGCGCCTGCTGCACCTGCACCAGGGCGAGATGCTGGTGGACGCGGTGGACGAGGCTCGCCCGCTGCGGGTGGAAACGCCCCAGGGGCTGGTCCTGCTCAACGGCGGTCGCCTCGCCGTGCGCCTGCAGGACAGCCGCAGCCAGGTCAGCCTGTTCGCCGGCGATGCCCAGGTGTTCAGCCATGGCCAGCGCCTGGCGTTGCACCCCGGCCAGCGCCTGGACCTCGACGCCCGTGGCAGCGGGGCGGCCCAGGCGGTGGACGAGAACAGCGTGGCCTGGATCAACGGCATGCTGGTGGCCAGTTCCATGCGCCTGGGCGACTTCCTCGCCGAACTCGGCCGCTACCGCCACGGGCGCATCGGCTGCGACCCGGCCATCGCCGACCTGCGCCTGTCCGGCACCTACCCGCTGGACCACACCGACCGCATCCTCGCCCTGCTGCCGCGCACCCTGCCGGTGGAGGTGCGCAGCGTCACCCGCTACTGGATCAGCGTGCATCCCAGGGCCGCCTCCTGAGCCGCGCATCGGCCCTGTGAAAAAAAATTCCACCGACCTGAACCTTTTTCCCGGCCTCGCGTGACAGGGAAGGCAGAACCCCCTTTCCCTCTCTCGACGAGTGCCGCCATGAACGCCGACCCGACCCTCCGCCGCTTCACCCGCACGCCCCTGGCCCGCGCCCTGCAACCACTGCTGCTGGGCCTGAGCCTGGCCGCCACCGGGCTGCCCACCGTCGCCAGCGCCCAGGAGGCGGTGATCGGAGCCGACCAGCGTCAGGCCTTCGACATCCCGGCTGGCGCCCTGGAGCCCGCGCTCAACCGCTTCGGCCGCGAAGCCGGCGTGCTGCTGGCCTTCAGCCCGGAGCTGACCCAGGGCCGCAGCACTCAGGGCCTGAAGGGCGAATTCGCCGTGGCCGAGGGCCTCGACCACCTGCTCGCCGGCAGCGGCCTGCGCGCCGAGGCCGGTGAAGGCGGCTTCAGCCTGCACATGGCCGCCGAAGGCGCGGCCCTGGAAATCGACCGCCAGGTGGTGATCGGCTCCCGTGCGCCGGTGAGCATCAGCGAGCTGCCAGGCACCGTGTGGGTGATCGACAGCCACCAGTTGCAGGAACAGACCAAGGCCGGCGTGCCCTTCAAGGAAGCCCTCGGTCAACTCATCCCGGGCATGGACATCGGCCCCCAGGGGCGCACCAACTACGGCCAGAACATGCGCGGCCGCAGCGCCCTGGTGATGATCGACGGCGTGTCGCTGAACAGTTCCCGGGGCATCAGCCGCCAGTTCGACTCCATCGACCCGTTCAACATCGAGCGCATCGAAGTGCTCTCCGGTGCCAGCGCCGTGTACGGCGGCGGCGCCACCGGCGGCATCATCAACATCGTCACCAAGCGCGCCGAAGCGGGTGATGTGCGCTTCAACAGCGAGGTCGGCGTGCGCACCGGCTTCGAAACCCATCAGGACCACGACTGGCGCGTGGCCCAGTCGGTGAGCGGCGGCAGCGAAGAGGTCAAGGGCCGTCTCTCGGTGGCCTACCAGAAGAACGGCGCCGCCTACGACGGCAACGGCGACCAGGTGATGCTCGACATCACCCAGACCGACCTGCAGTACAACCAGGCGGTGGACGTGATGGGCAGCCTGGACTTCGCCTTCGCCAACGGCCAGAGCCTCAACCTCGGCATGCAGTGGTACGACTCCGGCTACGACGGCGACAAGGGCGTGAACCTGGGTCGCAACTTCCAGGGCCTGCGCGGCCAGACGCCCTTCGAGGTGGAAGGTGGCGCCAGCTTCGACCGCGAACCGCACACCGAGCGCCAGCAGTTCAACGCCACCTGGCACGTGCCCGAAGTGCTCGGCCACGATTTCTACCTGCAGGCCTACTACCGCAGCGAGGAGATGGCCTTCCAGCCGTACCCCTCCATCACCTTCGCCAGCGGCGCCATCGACACCAACCGCTCCTACTATTCCGCCTCGCAGCAGGACACCGATTACTTCGGCCTCAAGTCCGTGCTGGTGAAGGAGTGGGACCGTGTCAGCCTGACCTATGGCGCCGACTTCGAGTGGGAGAGCTTCGACTCCGACCAGGCCATGTTCAACCTGACCACCGCAGCCGCCACCGGCGGGCTGGTGGCCGATGAGTACGCGCGCATCGGCCGCTACCCGGGCATCGACACCGACAGCAAATCGCTGTTCGCCCAGACCAGCTGGAAAGCCACCGACGACCTGACCCTGTCCGCCGGCATCCGCCACCAGCGCATCGGCAACGACGTGGGCTCTTTCGTCGCCGCGGCCCAGCAGGTGCAGATCAGCAAGGGCAACGGCACCAGCGCCGACGCCGTGCCGGGCGGCTCCAAGGATTACCAGGTGGACCTGTACAACGCCGGCGCCGTCTACAAGCTGAGCAAGGCGCAGCAGGTGTGGGCCAACTACTCCGAGGGCTTCGAACTGCCCGACCCGGCCAAGTACTACGGCCAGGGCAGCTACACCCTGGTGGGCAACCACTGGACCCTGGGCCGCCACGTCAACGTCAAGGACTCCGCCCTGGACGGCATCAAGACCAAGCAGATCGAACTCGGCTGGCGCCACTACGCCGACGGCCTGGACGCCCAGCTGGCGGCCTTCTACGCCTGGTCGGACAAGAGCATCACCTACAACCGCACCACCCTGCTGGTGGAGCAGCTGGACAACAAGAAGCGCAACTACGGCCTCGAAGGCCAGGCCAACTACTGGCTGAACGACAACTGGCAGATCGGCGCCAGCGCCCTGGCCATCCGTTCCCAGCAGAAGATCGCCAACCGCTGGCAGAAGCAGGACGTCACCGCCGCCAGCCCGTCCAAGCTCACCGCCTTCGCCGGCTGGCAGAACGGCGAAACCAGCCTGCGCCTGCAGGCCGTGCGCAGCTTCAACCTCAGCGACGACGGCAACGTCCTGGCCAGCGGCACCTTCGACGGCAACGACCACAAGATCGACGGCTACACCACCTTCGACCTCCTTGGCAGCCAGGTCCTGCCGGTGGGTACTCTCAACGTCGGCATCCAGAACCTGCTGGACAAGGACTACACCACCGTCTGGGGCCAGCGCGCCCAGGTGTTCTACGGCACCGCCGCCACCGCCGACCTGTTCGACTACCACGGCCGTGGCCGCACCTACAGCCTGAGCTACAGCGTCGAGTTCTGATGCTCCTTGCAGGCCCCGGGCTGAAGCCCGGGCTACGCGTGTAGGTTGGCCACACTTCGTGGGAGCGAATTCATTCGCGAAAAAGCCGGCACTTAGCCGGCTTTCAAAACAGCATGGGTTTCGCTGCGCTCTACCCATCCTACGGGCTGTATGTAGGTTGGTGCCCAGCGGGCCCGCCAGCGTCAGACCATCAGAGCAGCGCCATCACCCCACCGCCCAGCGGCAGTAGCGCCACCAGGGGCAGCACCCAGCGGCTTTGCCAGGCCAGCAGGGCCACCAGCAGCAGAGCGGCAAGCATCACCTGGCAGAGCCAGAGGATGGTGCCGATCTCGCCGCCCTGGTCACTCACCGCCAGGGCCAGGCCGATGGCAAAGGCACACACCGCGACGACACGCAGCAGGCGCACCCGCGCCTCGGGCAGCGGGCCCAGGAACAGCACCTTGTGGTGGCGGGACATGGCCAGGCTCAGCGCCGTCATGGCCAGGTAGCAGAACGCGAATCCGAGCAGCAGCATCAGGCGCCCTCCTCTGCCAGTTGGCGGCGCACGCGCGGGGCGGGCACGGCACGGGGTTGCGAGCGGCGCCAGGCCAGCGCTGCGCAGAGCAGGCCGCAGCCGAGCAGGCTCAGGTCGATGCCCGCCAGCGCCCAGTCGCCACGGGCGGCGCTGGCCAGCAGGCTGGCCTGGTCACCGGTGAAGGCATTGAGCAGCGGCAAGCCGAGAGCCAGCAGGGCGAAGACGGCGAGCAGGTCGCGCGCCACCTGGCCGCTGTTGCGCCGCAGCACCGCCCAGAGCGCCACCAGCAACCAGGCGCCGACGAAGACATAGGCCTCCGCGCTGGCGCGAGCGGCCAGGTCGGCGGGGAGCAGGCGGTTACCGCAGAGCAGCGCCAGGCTGGCGATGGGCAAGCCGCCGATCACCGCGCCATTCAGTGCACGCACCAGGCCGATACCCCGGCTGCCGCGCGCCTCACGCTTGGTCAGCCACACCTGTAGGCCGCCCACCACCATGGCGCAGCCCATCAGGCCCAGCAGCAGGTACAGGGCGCGGACGATCTGCCCGCCGAACTGGGCCATGTGCAGGTTGCTCAGCCAGACGAAGCTCTGGTAGCCGGCCAGGTAGGGTTTCTGCTCGTGCAGCAGCTCGCCACTGCCGGCGTCGTAGGAGAGGGTCCAGAGGAAGTCCACCACGCGGCTGCGCTCATAGCGGCGGATGTCCACCACCGCCGCTTCGTCGCCCGGGTGGTGGATGCTGATCCAGCCCGGCTCGCCACCGCCCCAACGCTGCTTGGCGTCCAGCACCAGGCCGTCGAGGGATACCGGCGGCGGTGCCGGGCGCTTCACATCCTCGCGGCTGTACTGGCCGATCACCTCGTTGAAGAAGGTGGTGGTGTCGCCCTTGTAGGCCACCTGCATGCCGGCGGGCATGTAGTAGATGACGAAGATGGCCAGCCCGGTGTAGGCGATCAGCAGGTGGAACGGCAGCCCCAGCACACCGAACAGGTTGTGGGCGTCGAGCCAGGCGCGCTGGCCGTTGGCCTTGGGCCGCAGGGTGAAGAAGTCCTTGAAGAAGCGCCGGTGGATGATGATGCCGCTGATCAGCGCCACCAGCATGAACATGCCGGCGAGGCCGACGATGTAGAGGCCGGCCATCCCGGCGTGAAGGTTGTAGTGCAGGACGAACCAGAAGCTGCCGCCGAGGGTTTCCGGCAGCACCTCGCCCGTGGCCGGGTCGAGGGCGAAGCGCTGGAACTCGCTCTCGTCCGCCGGCTCGTAGCCGGCCCACCAGAAGGGCTCGCGCTCGCTCGGCGGGCGCATCCACAGGGCGTGGGCATCGGGCGCCTTGGCCAGCAGCCAGTCACGCACCTGGTCGATGGACAGCGCGTGCTCGCCCCCCTCGTGCAGGGTCGGGCGCATCCAGCGTTCCAGCTCCTTGTCGAAGCAGGCGACGCTGCCGGCGAAGAGGATGACGAAGAGCAGCCAGGACGGCAGCAGCCCGCCCCAGGTGTGCAGGCCGGCCATGGATTGACGCAGGCTCATGGGCGCACCCCGTAGCCTTCCGGGACAAAGGCGGCGAGCGCCAGCACCAGGGTCAGGCCGCCGAGCACCAGCCAGGCACGCAGGGCCGAGCGGGCACCGAAGGCGTAGAGGATGGCCACCGCGTACACGGCGAAACAGCCCAGGCTGGCGAAGGTGACCCGGTCGGCACGGATCAGCGGCAGATAGACGGCGAGGAAGGCGGTGGCCGCGTAGGCCACCGCATATCCGCCGAGGATCGCCGCCAGCACGCGCGAGGCGACGGCCCAGGGCGCGGAGGGGTTGGCTTTGCTCACGTCGTTCCTTTCATCAGTGGTCAACCGGTTGGAGGTGGCGCCGGTTGTCGGAGGCTGGGCAGGCCTGGAGGCCGGGTGAGACCGGAGAGCCTGCAGAACTACCTGAGAATTATTTTCACCTGTTAAGGAAATGCAATTCCTTTCTGCAGGATTGCCGCAGATTCTTCGTCGATCACGTACGGAGGCGCCTGGATTCGGCAATGGCAATGGGGGAAGGCGGGATACACGCAACGGCAGGCGTACGACCCGGAGTTGGCCATTCACGACGCCGGTCAGGTGCCCGGCTTTCCGTTCGTCAACACGGATCGAACTTTGCAGAGCCACACCCAGTCAATCGCTCCATGCGTCAACAACTCAGGTAGCTCGCCATGTACAACCCCTTTCAGATTCTGACCGATGCCTTCCAGGCCGATTACCGGGTCAACCTCAGCCTGGAGCGCCTGGACGGCAACATCATGCTCACCCTCACGGACGAAAGCGGCGTGGTGGCGCGGCGCATGATCAGCCCCGCGCAGCGCAACGACCAGAAGCGCCTGGAGCGGGTGATCGAGAGCATCCGTTTCGGGATCGCGATCGAAAAAGGGCACAACGTCGGCGAAATGCTCAGCGCGATGACCAGCGGCAAAAGTATTCCGCCCATCGCCAACCGCCAGCCCGGGCGGGTCACCGGCCCCCTCGCCGTCGGCATCTGAGCGCCCGGACGGGCGCTCGGGCTCAGGCCTCTTCTTCGCCGCGCGTGACCTGCAGGCGGCGCCGCGGGTTGACGCTGTCGCTGGCTTCCGAGGGGAAGCGTGACGAGGCGAAGCGCACCACCAGGATCGACAGCGCCAGCAGCAGGATCGCACCGCAGACATACACGATGCTCTCGTCGGGGCGGTTATGGTGCGAAACGTCGGAGATCAGCAGGCGCGTCAGCGCGGTGATCGCCACGTAGATCAGGAAGCGCACCGGCATGTGGTTGGTCTTGAAGTAGATCCCCACCATCGCCCCCAGCTCCAGGTAGATGAACAGCAGCAGGATGTCATCGACCGTGATGTGCCCCTTCTCCACCATCCCCAGGAATGCCACCACCGCCGCCCAGGCGGTAATCCCCCCGATGGCGAACAGCGCCAGGTAGTGGAAGCTCTCCACCAGCAGGTTGCCCAGCGACTCGGCCAGCCCATGCACGTTGCCGCGCAACTCTTCAGCCCATTTGATTTTCACGATCCAGCTCCTCGGTACGTCTTGGTGGCGATGGTGAATCACCGGGATGACGATCAGACCTTGCAGGATGGAGGCCAGCGGTCCCGGCCCCATGAGATGCGCGGGTGCGGCCTAACGCCACGGGACAGGTTGTCGCAGGGGGCGACGAGGAGCAGGACAGCGGCGCTGGCATGGCCTATGAATGAGAGCTGTTGACGGAGAAATCCGACCCATATACTGTACGCACATCCAGTATCTTACAGACCGATTTCAAAGGTGAGAGGTGATGAATGGCCGTCGAAGTGGTGTACCGCAGCAGCCGCGACCCGGAGCGCTTGTTCATGGATAAAGCCGAAGCCGACCGTTACGACAAGATGCTCGAACTGGCCGAATCCCTGGCCACCGTTCTGAACAAGGCCGTGCCCTCGCTGAGCGAGCAGCAGGTCGAAGAGCTGGGCATCTTCATGGCCCGCAACCGCGATATCTTCGCCCGTGCCTTCAAGAACCAACCCGATGCCCTCGCCGAGCTGGACGCCCCTCCCGCCGACGAGTGACCCGAACACCCCTCATTGCAGGCATGCCCGTCCTGCACCGAGCCCGCTGCCCCAGCGGGCTTTTTTTATGCCCGGCAAAAGCCCGCGCCGGCACCTTGCGCCGTTTGTTCAAGCCCCTGGCCACCGCCCGATCGCATGCTGCAAGCCCCTTGTGAAGGAGCTTCGCCATGCGCCGTCTGTTCGCCTGCCTCTATGCCCCGGTCTTTCTCCTCGGCTTCCTCGCCCTGGCCCTGTGGATGACCGAGCACCTGCCCTTGCCCTGGTTGCTGCTGGTGCTGCTACCGGCCATCACCGTCTGCTTTCTCGCCGAAGCCTGGCTGCCCTATGAACGGGCCTGGAACCACAACCACGGCGACCGCCTGCGCGACTCGCTGCACGCGCTGGTCAACGAAGGGCTCAACTGCCTGGGCATCCTGGTCATCCCCCTGAGTGCGGCGCTGCTGCCCGACATCGGGTTCTGGCCCCACCACTGGCCCCTGGCGCTGCAACTGCTGGTCGCCATCCTCGCCGCCGACCTGGGCATCACCCTGATGCACTACGCCAGCCACCGCATCGGCTTCCTCTGGCGCCTGCACGCGGTGCACCACAGCGTGAAACGCATGTACGGTTTCAACGGTCTGATGAAGCACCCGCTGCACCTGGGCTGCGAGGCTCTGGCCGGCACCTTGCCGCTGTTGCTGCTGGGCATGCCGGAACAGGTCGCCGCCCTCCTCGCCCTGGCCATCACCCTGCAACTGCTGCTCCAGCACAGCAACGTCGACATGCGCATCGGCGCCCTGCGCCACCTGTTCGCCTGGGCATCGGTGCACCGCTTCCACCACATGAAATACGGTCGCGCGGGCGACGTGAACTTCGCCCTGTTCTTCAGTTTCTGGGACCGCCTGCTGGGCACCGCCTTCCACAGCGACTACCGCATGCACGGCGACGACCTCGGCATCGGCAGCCGCCCCGACTACCCCGACGCCTACCTCGCGCAACTGGCCGAACCCTTCCGTGAAAGCACGGGCGAACACCCCGCCCCGGAGATTCCCCAGGGGTTGGTGCGTTCGTAGGGCGGGTGAAACCCGCGAAACCATGCGTCGCAAATGTCGGGTTGCACCCGACCTACACGCCTGTCCGACGATCCTAAAAGCGGGCGAATGAATTGGCTATGTCTGCGTTAGCTGTTGCAGTGAATAGCTGCCGAGCGATTCCTTTATACAAATCAACGGGTTGAGATCATTTCCATAACGCTCAAGCAGGCGTCGCCAGCCCAGGTAGTTCTCCAGGTACTTGGTCGCRACACCGTTGAAGCGCTTCATCCAGAGCTTCARGCGGCCGTGATAGGCGTTGACGTTCTGGATRTGAAAGGCGCCRTCGGTGCGGCGYTTCTGGCGCAGRTTCACGCGATGGTGGGTAATGCCCTCTGCCTTGGCGAAGCTCTGGTAGATCGCGGCGCTGTCCGTGCACAGCACCGCGTCGGGATCGAGCAACGGCCGTAGCACTTCACCTATGTGCGCGGCATTGAGTTGTTTCAACTGGAAGTCGGCGTGCTGCCCACTCCGATCACGTACCACCAGGACCGGGATCTGCTCGGCCGTGAATCCTTTGCGCCGTGCTCTGCCCCCGCGCTTGCGGGCCTGACGTGACAGTTTKCGCTGACCTTTGAATGACTCCAGGAAGAAAGTCTCGTCGGCCTCGACAATCCCTGATTCATGCTGTGCTCGATGCTCGGCGATCAAGCGCAAGAAACGGTGCCTCCAGCGGAATGCGGTGTTCTTGTGAACCTCGCAATGTTCAGCGGCTTTGCGCACCGTCAGGCTTTTCACCATGGCTTCGGCATAGCGCCCCCAACACTCCCGATGACGCAGTCGAGCCAATGGCGTGCCCGTCAGCGCATTGCACGTGCGCCTGCAGGTTCGGCATCGGTAGCGGGCCAAGCCGTGACTGGAMCCCCATGGGCGTAAGGCYGTGGCTTGGCAGTGGGGGCAATGCTCGGGAGGCTCCAGCGCCTCCGCCAGCATGCCCTGGGGGCAGGACAGCTGCGTTTGAAGCTGATCCCGCTGGGTTTGRTTGAGCTGAGTCAGGCGAGATAGCCAGCTCCGAAACTCTGTCGCACGCATGGCAGACCTCCTGAAAGAGATGCCGTAACGACAAGTCTAGAAGCTAGCAACACTTAACGCAGACAGAGCCAATGAATTCGCCCCTACGGGTACGGCCTGCCGCAATGAATTCCGTCGGGTGGGCTTCAGCCCACCAGCAAGAGCACCGCGTGGGCTGAAGCCCACCCTACGGGCACGGCGYTTCCCGGTGAGTCCGTAGGGCGGGTGAAACCCGCGAAGCCATGCACCGCAAATGTCGGGTTGTACCCGACCTACACGCATGTCCCGTCGTCCCGAAAAGCGGGCGAATGAATTCGCCCCTACAGGTGCGACCTGCCGCAATGAGCTCCGCCGGGTGGGCTTCAGCCCACCAGCAAGAGCACCGCGTGGGCTGAACAGCGCTTCCCGGTGAGTCCGTAGGGCGGGTGAAACCCGCGAAACAATGCCTCGCAAGCACGGCCCGTAGGATGGCGTAGAGCGCAGCGAAACCCATCACTGGCAGCCCCAGGATGCTTCCGCTCAACCGATCAAACGCAGTTGCAGGTTGCCGAGGTTGCGGTCGGCGCGGATGCCGAAGGTGGTGCGCATGGTGCGGGAGAAGTGCGCGGCGTCGGCGAAGCCGGCGCCGTGGGCGGCCTGGGTGAGGGGTTGGCCTTCGAGGGCCAGGCGCAGGGCCAGACGCAGCCGGCGCCAAAGCACCAGGCGGCGGACGGAGAGGCCGACCTGCTCGCCGAACAGGCGCTCCAGCTGGCTGAGGGAGAGGCAGGCGCGGCTGGCCAGGGCCTGGGCGCTGACCTTGTCGGCCAGCAGCTCGTCCACCTCGCCTAGGGCCCGTTGCAGGCGAGCGTCCAGCATCGGGCGCGGCGCGGCGAGCAGGCGTTCGGCCAGGGTGTGCAGATCCGTACCGGCGTCGGCCAGCAACGCCAGCAAGGCCTGCGGAGCGAACGCCAGGGGTTCGGCATAGATGGCCACCAGCGCCTGCCCGGGCAGGGTCAGCGCGTGCTCGCGCATGGACTCCACCAGCACTGCCTGGCCGCTCACCGGCTCGCCTTCCACCAGCAGTTGCAGGGGCAACTGGCGCGCCAGCAGCACCTGGTGGGCGTAGTGGGCGTGGGGCCGGGCATCACCGCTGGCGCCGTCGATCAGGCAGAAATCGCGGGCCAGCCAGAGTGCGCCTTGCCAGGGGGATTCGGTCATCACGGCGTCCTGCCGGTTGCGGGGCGGACAGCATTGGGGGCGGAGGCCGATAGGGCAAGAGGAAGCTGCCGAGCCC
This sequence comes from Pseudomonas sp. zfem005, assembly GCF_032621735.1. Classification (NCBI taxonomy): domain Bacteria; kingdom Pseudomonadati; phylum Pseudomonadota; class Gammaproteobacteria; order Pseudomonadales; family Pseudomonadaceae; genus Pseudomonas; species Pseudomonas sp. zfem005. The sequence continues at coordinate 166,136 of NZ_JAVYJE010000007.1, forward strand.
AAGCCCATTGCAGTTCGAAGGTCGTCTGCCTAGGGTGCTGTCCTTGTCGATTTGCCTGGCGTTATGGCGGGTCGCGTGAGGAGACCTTCGGGTCTGCCGGTTCGCTAACCTCACGCGCTCCGCCTCCTTTCATCGCCATCTTCTGACATGCAAACGGGACGATCTCCCCAGCAGTCCGATTGTTCGAGTGGCCCCCCCTTCCTATCCTCCGGCGGTCGCGGTCAATCCCGCGACCGGGCGTTGACGGCCCGAAGAGATGGCGCATCGTGCCCACTGGCACATGTGGAAGGCGGCGTATGCCTGTTGTGCCTGCAAACCTCCACATCGCTCAATGGCGGACTGCGCGGGGAGACCCTCAGGTCTGCCGGTCTACATCTCACCGGTTCGTCAACCCCGCGTGGTCCGCCACCCTTACCTTGACGAAACAGAGTGGCGGCTCCTGTACCCGGAGGTGGAGCTTCACCATGCACGATGCATTTATCCCCCTCACCTTCTACCGCCACAACCGCCCGCTGCGCGCCTTGATGCTGGATAACCAGCCCTGGTTCGTCGCGGAGGATTTCGCCCGCCTCCTGGGCATGCAACACCCGCAGCAGTTGCATCACCGACTTGGCAGCGGCCATGCCCGGCAGGTGCTGATCGAGTGCGCCAGCGGCCATGCGGAGCCGGTGGATGTGATCAGCGAGGCCGGCCTGTACAAGGCGCTGGTTCGCTTCGGCCACCCGGAGAATCCGCAGCTGGAGCGCTGGCTCAATCGCGAGGTGATCCCCACCCTGCGCGATGCCCATGAGCACGACGGCCAAGTGCCGCGCCGGGTGTTGCTGGCCTGGCAGGGTACGCGGGTGGTGATGCTTAACTGGCAGGGCGAACTCTGGGTGCCGCTGGGGGATATGCCGAGTCTGGTGCGGCTGGGCTAGAGGCAGGTCGCTTTTGGTGGAAGCGGTTTCAAGCGCAAAGTCCCGTGCCCCAGGCCTGATCGCGAATGAATTCGCTCCCACGGGGAAGGCTCGTACCGCTCGGTCTTTCCCCGGCTGAAGCCCGGACCACGGGCACGCCGCCTGCTGTGGGAGCAGTCTGGAGCCGCCTGGTCTAGTCGTCGTGGAAGCGCCGGGCGATGTCCTGGAACCGGGGGTGGATGCGGGCGAAGGCGTCGGTGATGTCCGGATCGAAGTGGTTGCCACGTCCCGCGAGGATGATCGGCACCACTTCGTCGTGGGGCATGGCGGCCTTGTAGCAGCGTTTGCTGATGAGCGCGTCGTATACGTCGGCCAGGGCCATGAGCCGAGCGGAAAGGGGGATCTCGTCACCGGCCAGCCCGGACGGGTAGCCGCTGCCGTCCCATTTCTCATGGTGGTAGCAGGCGATCTCCTTGGCTAGGCGCAGGAACTCCACTTCCACCCCCAGGGCCTCCTCCGCGTGGACGATGGCCTCCTTGCCCAGGATCGGGTGGTTCTTCATCTGGGCGAATTCCTCGGGCTCCAGCTTGCCCGGCTTGAGCAGGATCCGGTCCGGCACGCCGACCTTGCCGATATCGTGCAGGGGGGCGGATTTGAACAGCAGGTCGATGGTCTTGGGCGTGAGTTCGTCCTGGAAGCGCGGGTGGTCGCACAACTCCTCCGCCAGCAGCTTCACGTAGTGCTGGGTGCGCAGGATGTGGTTGCCGGTCTCGTTATCGCGGGTTTCGGCGAGGGATGCGAGGGAGTGGATGGTGATGTTCTGGATCAGCTCGTTCTCCCGGGTGCGCCGCTCCACCTCCTGTTCGAGGTAGGCGTTCTGGTTGTAGAGCAGGTCCCGCGCGGTCTTCAGCTCCAGGTGGTTGCGCACCCGGGCGAGGACGATGGCGGGGGTGATGGGCTTGTGGATGTAGTCCACGGCCCCGAGAGCCAATCCGTGGGCCTCGGCGCTCTCCTCCACCTGGGCGGTGAGGAAGATCACCGGCACGCCGCGCGCCTGGGGGATCTCCTGCAGCGCCTGCATCACCTGGTAGCCGTCCATGTGGGGCATCACCACGTCGAGGAGGATGAGGTCCACCCGGGTGCCCGAGGTGAGGATGTCCAGGGCCCGCTGGCCATTGATGGCGACCTTGACCCGGTAGTGGGGCCCCAACAGCGCGCTGAGCAGCGAGAGATTCTCCGGCGTGTCGTCGACCACCAGCAGGGTAGGTTTGCTGTCGGGATCCATCAGGTTGAGCATCGAGGGTGACCTCACTCCATATTGAACAGATCGGGCCGTGCGGTCCGGAGTTCGTGTAGATACGCCAGGGCATCGGTGAATCGGAACTGCGTCATGGCCTCCGCCATCGGCGGCGCAGCGCCGCCCAGCGCCTCGGCCAGCGGCTGCCGATGCTGCTGGAACAGGGCCAGGGCATCGGCGTCGTCATCGGCCAGCAGGGCCATCAGCCGGGCCAGCAGGCCGGGCATGTCGGGGGCTTTCTGTCCGGACGGGGCGGCGTCCTCCGCCGGCAGGAGCGCTCGCAAGCCCTCGGCCAGACGCTGCTGCAACTGCGCGCCCTCCTCGGCCAGCGCCAGCAGGCCGTCGAGGTCATCCTGCCCGGCCAGGGCGCCTTCGAGCCGGGCCGAGAGTTCCCGCAGCGATTCGGCCCCCAGGGTGGCGGCGATGCCCTTGAGGGTGTGGGCGTGACGGTGCGCCTCCTCCCGCTGGCCAGCCCGCAGGGCGGCGACCAGGTTCTGCATGGGCTGGCTGCCCTGGCGGGCGAAGCTGCGCAGCAGGTCCTCGTACCACTGCCAGTTGTGCATCAGGCGCTGCAGCGCCGCCTCGGCGCTCAGGCCCAGTGCATGCAGCGGTTCCAGCCAATGCTCCGGCGAGGCCGGTTCCGGGAGCGGCGGCTCATTCGGCGCCTCGGCCTGGAGGGCGAAGGCGGGTAGCCAGCGCAGCAGGGCGGCATAGAGTTTCTCGGGGTCGATGGGCTTGGCGATGTGGTCGTCCATGCCGGCCTCCAGGCAGCGCTCGCGGTCACCGGCCATGGCATTGGCCGTCATCGCCAGGATCGGAATGCGCGCCCCGCCCTGCTCACGCTCGCGCAGGCAACGGGTCGCAACCAGCCCGTCCATCACCGGCATCTGCATATCCATGAGGATCAGGTCGACGGGCACCTGGGCGGCCATTTCCACCGCAATGGCTCCGTTCTCGGCTACCACGACCTCGGCGCCGACCAGTCGCAGCAGCCCCTTGGCGACCTGCTGGTTCAGCTCGTTGTCCTCGGCCAGGAGAATCCTCGCGCCGTCGAAACGCTGGGGCACGGACGGGGCGGCGGTGCGCGGGGGCAGTGAGGTCACCTGCTGGCCGAACAGGCCGATGAGGGTGTCGAACAGCACGGAGGCGCACACCGGCTTGACCAGCACCCGGTCGAACCCGGCGCCTTCGGCCTCGCGGAGCACCTGTTCGCGGCCGTAGCCGGTGACCATGATGCGACGGGGCCGGCTGGTCATGCCGCGCGCGATCAGCCGGCGCCCGGTCTCGATGCCATCGAGCCCCGGCATGTGCCAGTCCAGCAGTACCACGTCGTAGGGGCGCCCGTCCTGCTCGGCGTCGGCGATCATCTGCAACGCCTGCTGGCCCGATTCGGCCGTGTCCACGGCAAAGGTCATGCTGGCGAGCAGGGTGGCGAGGATGTTGCGCGCGCTGGGGCTGTCGTCAACCACCAGCATGCGCCGGCCGCGCAGGTCCAGGCTGGGCAGGTAGCGGGCGCGGCGCCGCCCCCGGCCCAGCCTCGCGGTGAACCAGAAGGTGCTGCCCTGGCCCGGCTCGCTGTGCACGCCCACCTCGCCCCCCATCAGTTCCGCCAGGCGGCGCGAGATGGCCAGGCCCAGCCCGGTGCCGCCGTATTTGCGAGTAGTGGAGGTGTCGGCCTGCTGGAAGGACTGGAACAGCCGCTGCTGCTGCTCCGGGCTCATGCCGATTCCGCTGTCCTGCACGGAGACGTGCAGCAGGACCTCCTCCGGCCAGGTCTCCAGGCAGCTGACCTTGACCAGAATCTCGCCCTGCTCGGTGAACTTGACCGCGTTGTTGGCGTAGTTGATCAGGATCTGGCCCAGGCGCAGCGGATCGCCGAGCAGCAGCGTGTCCAGCCGGTGGTCGATTTCGAACAGCAGTTCGATGCCTTTGGCTTCGGCCTTCTCCCCCACCAGGGTGGCGAGGTTCTCCAGCACGTGGTCGAGGTCGAACTCGATCCGCTCCAGGTCCAGCTTGCCGGCCTCGATCTTCGAGAAGTCGAGGATGTCGTTGATGATCCCCAGCAGGTGCTGGGCCGAGCGCTGGATCTTGCTGAGGTAGTCGAACTGCTGCGGGTCGAGGGGGCCCTGCAGGGCGAGGTGGGCCATGCCGAGGATGGCGTTCATCGGCGTGCGGATCTCGTGGCTCATGTTGGCGAGGAAATCGCTCTTGGCCCGGGTGGCGCTTTCCGCCAGGACATAGGCCTGTTCCAGCTCCTGATTCTTGGCCTGCATCAGGGCGAAGAGTTCGTCACGGGAAGGCTCGGCGAACTGCTGGCGCATGCGCTGCTGCAACTCGGTATCGGGCCAGCGCGGCAACAGGCAGGACAGGACGAGGCTCCCCTCCGCCAGGACGAGCAGGCGAACGCCGCCCTGCAAGGCCCTGGACAGCCTGTGCTGCAGCGGCTGGTCCGCCGACAGGCAAAGCCCCACCTCCTGGGTCCTGTCGTCCAGCCAAAGCTGCAGGTGCAGGGCGGGCACGGTGGCCGCCAACTGGCGCACCAGTTCGGAGGTGGTGCTCGCCAGCGGCGCCATGAAGGCGGGGGACGGGTCGATGCAGGCGAGCACCTGCGCGACCTTGCGCCGGGCCGCCAACGCGGCGCTCGGGCCGTTGAGGGTGATGTCGCCGACCACGTGCCGCATCTAAACGCCCTCGCCTGCCAGCACGCGCAGCACGATGCAACTCGCATCGTCGGTGCTGCGCCCGCTGTGGGTGATCACCTGGCGAGCCAGGACTGCGGGATCGGCGGCCAGGTCGAGCAGCCCGTCGCGCAGGTTCAGCGTCTCGCTGATCCCGTCGGAATACAGCATCACGACATCCCCGGAATCAATTGGCTGGCGTTGCAGCAAGGGCGTGGGATAGCGCTCGCCGAGCACGCCGTCGCGGGAGACACCACGCCAGGCCTCGCGACCGCGCAGGCAGATGCGGGTGTTGCCGATGCCGGCATAGCTCAGCTCGCCGCGCTCGCCGTTGACCAACGCCACGCCGGCCGCCGCCCCCCGGGTGCCGATGCAGTGATGGTGCAATACCTGCAGCAGGCGGGTGGGTTCCTGCTCCGGGGTCTGCTGCAGGACCGCCTCGAGGGCTCGGGCCAGTTGGTGGGCCGAGGCGCCATGGCCGCTGACGTCGATCAGCACCAGCGACACCCCGTCCGGCCCTGCCCGCGTAAAGGCCAGGTCACCGGAAACGCGCTCCGGGTGGCAGGGGCGGTTCTCGCTGGCCCATTCCAGGTGCAGGCGCGCCCGCCCCGCTCCCGGCAGCGGCAGGGAGAGGCGTGCGGTATTCGGGGCCGGCCCCAGCCACTTGCGCGCCAGTACATGCGTGCCGCCCTCCGGCGGCAGGGTGATGGACAGTTCGGACATCATCCGGCGCACGCCGGGCAGCCCCAGCCCCAGGGTGCCCGAGGTGCTGTAGTGGTCCTGCACGGCCTGCTCCACATCGGCGATGCCCGGGCCCTGGTCACGGGCGACGATGTCGATGCAGGGACGCCCCTCGGCCTGGTTGAGGGCTAGCGTCACCTCGCCCTTCACCGCGTACTTGAGGATGTTGCTGCCCAGCTCGGATACCACGGTGGAGAGCATCGCGCGGTCCACCTCGGACAGGCCGGCTAGGAAGGGCAGCCGGCGCACCGACATCACTGCCAGGTGCAGGTCCACGTCATGGCGCAACGGGTACCGAACCTCCCTGGCGACCCGTTCCCCGGCCATGGCCTAGGCCGCTCCCTTGCAGTGGCGCACGTGGGCCAGGGCGTCGTCCATGTCGATGAAGCAGCGCAACGGGCCGGGGTCGGCATCGGCCAGTGCGAGGAAGGCAGCGATCCCTGGATTCAGGCCGACCAGCAGGCAGTTCGCGCCAAGCAGGCGGCATACGTCCGCCACCTTGCGCACTTCCTTGAACTCGTGATGGTCGAGCAGCGTGACCGCAGAGAAATCCAGCAGCACGGCATGCGGGCGCCCCGAGAGCAGGCGTTGCGACAGCACCTGCATGAAGCGCTGCATGCCCTCGTCGCCCAGGTCCGGGCGCATGCTGACGACGATGCAATCGGCGACGTCGGCGATGCCCAGGTCGTTGCTTTCCAGCTCCATGACCGCCTCCTAGAGCGCGGACCCGACTCGCTTGAGGGCGATCTCGAAGGCGTCGCGCAGGGTGGCGGTAGTGCGGATGTCGCCCACCGAGACGCCCAGCTCCACCATGGTCCGGGCGATGGCCGGGGACACCCCGGAGATGATTGCCTCGCAGCCCATGAACTGGGTGGCCTTGGTGATCTTGATCAGCTGGTTGGCGACGCCGGTGTCCACCGTGGCGACCCCGGCGATGTCCAGCACGAAGACCCGGGCGCGGGTCTCGGCGATCTTGGTCAGCGACTTGTTCATCACGTCGGCGGTGCGCATGGAGTCGATGATGCCCACCAGCGGCAGCAAGAGGATGCCGTCCCAGATGGGGGTGACCGGAGTGGACATCTCCTGCAGCGACTGGTGCAGCTCCTCGCGTACCCGGGCGGCTTCCTCGGCCTCCTCCATCGCCTGCTTGAGGCGGCGGTTCTGCTCGACCTGGGCGGTGATGTCGGTGGCGAACTTGACGATCTTGCAGGGCTTGCGGTCCAGGTCCAGCACCGGGTTGTAGGAGCCCTGGATCCAGACCTCGTGCCCATCCTTGGCCACCCGGCAGAACTCGCCGGCCAGGTATTCGCCGCGCCGCAGGGTGTCCCAGAAGGCGCGATAGTCCGCCGACTGGGCGTAGTCCGGGTCCACCAGGAGGCGGTGGTGCTGGCCCTTCAGCTCCTCCAGCTGGTAGCCGACGGTCTCCAGGAAGCGCGGGTTGGCGTCGAGGATGGTGCCGTCCAGGGCGAACTCGACCTTGCCCATCACACGGCTCAGGGCATCGATCTGGCCTTCGAAGTTGGCGGTGGCCTGCTTCTTCTCGGTCAGGTCGATGGCGTACTCGAGGATGCGCTGGGTGCGACCCTCAGCGTCGCGCAACGGGCAACAGCCGCCACGCAGCCAGACGTCGCGCCCCTGGCTGTCGCGGTAGTGAAGCTCCCCTTCCCAGGCCTGGCCGTTGCGCAGGTTTTCCCAGAGCGCCTCGTAGGCCGGGGAGTGGCTCTCGTCAGGAGGAAGCAGGATGCGATGGGACTGACCGCGGAGGTCGGCCAGGTCGTACCCCGTGATACGGAGGAAGTGTGGATTGGCGTCCAGTATCCGACCGTCAGGGGAGACCTCCAACCGGGTCATCACCTGATCGACGGCGCCCAACTGGGCCTGAGCAAAGGCAAAAGCAGAAGCAGAGTCGAACTGATCAGAGGAAGCTTGAACGTCCATGGTCTCTCCGACAGGAAGAGGTGTTGACTCAGGGCTACAGGAGTTATAGCCCAGCGGCGCGGATTGCGAGGGGGCAGTGCCCAACGATCGACAAGCGCTTCGCCGGGGGCGACGGAACGGGCCCCGAACCGGGGGCATGCGGTGCTCGGGCGCCCCATCCCTGGGGCGCGATGGGTCAGGGTTGCTCCAGCGCCACCACCAGGGCCTTGAGGAAGCGCGCGGCTTCGCCGCCGGTGACGGCACGGTGGTCGAAGGTGAGCGACAGCGGCAGGATCGGGTGCACTGCGGGCTTGCCGTCCCAGGCCACCACTTCGTCGCGGATGCCGCCGGCGCCGATGATCGCCACCTGGGGCGGCACCACCACCGGGTTGGCGTAGCGGCCGAACAGGGTGCCGAAGTTGGACAGGGTGAGGGTCGCGCCCATCATTTCCTGCGGCGGAATCGAGCGCGCCTGCACGTCGGCGCGCAGCCGCGCCATGCCTTGCTTGAGGTCTTCGGCGCTACGCCCGCCGACATTCCGCAGCACCGGGACGAAGAGCCCGTCCGGCGTGTCGACGGCGATGCCGAGATCGAGTTTGTCGTGCCGGCGGATGGAGAGCACGCGGCCATCGAACCAGCTGTTGAGGATGGGCTCCACCTCGCAGGCGGCGGCGATGGCCTTGCCGAGGCGGATCAGCGGGTCACGCGCCCGTTCCCAGCGGTGCAGGTCGGCGTCGCCGTAGATCGTTACCGGCACCACTTCGGCGTGGGAGCGGGCCATGTTGATCGCCATGCTGCGGCGCACCCCGCGCAGGCGTTCGCCGCCGAAGCGGTCGCGGGCACTCTGCGCCGCCGCCTCGACATCGGCGCGGGTCACCAGGCCTTCGGCACCGCTGCCCTGCAGGCCGGCCAGTTCGACGCCGAGCCGCTGGGCCAGCTGGCGCACCGCCGGGGTGGCGCGGGGGGCGAGGTGCTCACGGGTGGAGGGAGCGGCGCCGACGAAGAAGGCATCGGCGCGGGCATCACCACCGCCTTCCAGGCGCCCGACCACGGTGCCGGCGTCGCTGTCTTCGCCGTCGTAGGCCAGCAGCGGTTCGCCGACATGGAGGATGTCGCCTTCGCGGCCGAACAGCTTGGCCACCAGGCCGTCGTAGGGGGCGGGGATGTCCACCAGGGCCTTGGCGGTTTCCACCGAGACCACGATCTGGTCGGCGTGCACGGTGTCGCCGGCCTTGATGTGCCACTCGACGATTTCGGCCTCCTGCAGGCCTTCGCCAAGGTCGGGCAGTTTGAAGTGTTTCATGGTCGTCTCCTCGGCTCGTCAGGCGTAGTCCAGCACCAGTTCGCAGGCCGCGAGGATGTCCTCGGGGCTGGGGATGTAGAGCTGCTCCAGGCGGTACAGGGGCGGCGGGATGTCCGGCGCGGTGACGCGCTGGATGGGCGCCTGCAGGTCGAGCAGCGCGCGCTCGTAGAGGCTGGCGGCGATCTCAGCCCCCACCCCGCAGGAGCGCGGCGCCTCGTGGACGATGACGCAGCGCCCGGTCTTGCGCACCGAGGCTTCGAGGGTGTCGAGGTCCAGCGGCTTGATGCAGGCGACGTCGATCACCTCGGCGCTGATGCCCTGCTCTTCCAGGCGCTGGGCGGCCTGCAGGGTTTCGTGGACGCTGGCGCCCCAGCTGACCAGGGTGATGTCGGCGCCCTCGCGCAGGGTGAAGCAGCTGTCCAGGGGCAGGCGCTGGCCGTCGTCCACCAGGGGTTGCGGGTTCATCCGGTAGAGCCGCGTGGGTTCGAGGAAGACCACCGGGTCCGGGTCGTCGATGGCCGCCAGCAGCAGGCCGTAGGCGCGGGCCGGCGATGAGGGGATGACCACCCGCACACCGGGTATCTGGGCGAAGATCGCCTCGGTGCTTTCGCTGTGGTGCTCCGGCGCGCGGATGCCGGCGCCCATGGGGCTGCGCAGCACCATGGAGCAGCCGAGGCGCCCACGGGTGCGGTTGCGCATGCGGCTGGCGTGGGACACCAGGTGCTCCATGGCGGCGTAGATGAAGCCGAGGAACTGGATTTCCATCACCGGCTTGAGGCCCTGGGCGGCCATGCCGACGCAGAGCCCGGCGATCATGGTTTCCGCCAGCGGCGTGTCGATCACCCGCTTGAAGCCGAAGGCCTCGCGCAAACCGAGGGTGGCGCGGAACACGCCGCCGTTGACGCCGACGTCCTCGCCCAGCACCACGACGTTGTGGTCTTCCTCCATGGCGCGGTGCAGGGCCAGGTTGACCGCTTCGAGCAGGGCGCGCTTCTCGATCACTTCGGGCTTATTCATGGCGGTTCACCTCGCGACGGGCGGCGCGCTCGAGGAGCATTTCGCGTTGCTCGGCCAGGGCCGCCGGCCAGCGGGCGTAGACCTGGTCGATGATGGATTCCACCGGCTGGGTGCCGGCCGACTCGAAGCGCTCCACTGCGGCCTGGACCTCCTTCTGGCACTCGGCGATGAGCGCCTGCTCGCGGCCCTCGTCCCATACCGCGTTGGCGGCGAGGTAGGCCTGCAGGCGCTTGATGGGTTCCTCCTGCCAGGCCTTCTTCACCTCGTCGGCGCTGCGGTAGCGTGTGGCGTCGTCGGCGGTGGTGTGGTCGCCCAGGCGGTAACTGATGCACTCCAGCAGCACCGGGCCCTTGCCGTGGCGGGCACGGTCCAGGGCCGCCCGCATGCGGTCGTAGACGGCGAGCATGTCGTTGCCGTCCACCTGCTCGCCGGGGAAGCCGGCGCCGATGGCCTTCTGCGCCAGGGTGGCGGCGCCGCACTGGATGCTGCGCGGCACCGAGATGGCCCATTGGTTGTTGTTGACCACGAAGACCATGGGCAGCTGCCAGGCGCCGGCGACGTTGAGCGCTTCGAGGAAGTCGCCCTTGCTGGTGGCGCCATCGCCGCAGGTGGTGACGGCGACGCGGTGTTCGCCACGGATCTTGAACGCGGTGGCCACCCCGCAGGCATGCAGGGCCTGGGTGGCGATGGGCACGCAGAGGGGAAAGTCCTGCGCCACGGCCGGATCGGCGTAGGCGCTGCCGCGTTCATCGCCGCCCCAGTAAAGGAGGATTTCCTCCATGCGTACGCCACGCATGAGCTGCACGGCGGTGTCGCGGTAATAGGGCACCAGCACGTCTTCGGCGCCCATGAGGCTGCCGATGGCGACGCCGATCGCCTCCTGCCCGAGGGTGGGCGCATAGGTGCCGATGCGGCCGGTGCGTTGCAGGGCCACGGCCTTCTGGTCGAACAGGCGGGTCAGGACCATCTGCCGGTAGAGCCGGGTCAGCAGGTTGAAGTCGTCGGCCCAGGCGGGCAGCTCGCCGAGCAGGCGCCCTTCGGGGTCCAGGTGGCGCGTGTAGGGGATGTCGATCCTGGGGTTGTGCATGTCACTCCTCCTCACCTCGTGGGTGCTTCAAGGGTGGCGGCGTTCGTGGCGCCGCATGGTGGGACGGTGGGCCGGATCACGGCCCTGGTCCCGGCTCCCGCGACAGGCGCGGGAGGCCCTGCTCAACGGTAGAGCAGGCGCTCCGCCAGGGCATCGGCAACGCGCGCGGGTGAGCGCTTGTCGGCCTGGGCGTGGGCGTAGATTTCGGTCAGGCGCTGACCAATGCGCGACAGGTGCGCGGTGATGGCGGGCAGCTCGTCGCCCTTGTGCTTGAGGGCGACATAGATCAGCCCGCCGGAGTTGATCACGTAGTCGGGGGCATAGAGGATGCCGCGGGCCTCCAACCCGTCGGCGCTGTCGGCGCTGGCCAGCTGGTTGTTCGCGGCACCGGCCACCGCCGCGCAACGCAGCTGGGGGATGGTCTGCGGGTTGAGCACGCCGCCGAGGCCGCAGGGCGCGAGGATGTCGCAAGGCGTGGTGAGCAGTGCTTCGCTGGCCACCGGCTGGGCGCCGAGCTGCTCCACGGCGAGCTGCACGCGGCCGGGGTCGAGGTCGCTGACCAGCAGTTCGGCGCCGGCCGCCACCAGTTGCTCGGCCAGGGCGTAGCCGACATTGCCGAGGCCCTGGATGGCCACACGCAAGCCTTCGAGGTCATCGCTGCCGAGGCGCGCCTGGGCGCTGGCGCGGATGCCGGCGAACACGCCCATGGCGGTGTGCGGCGAGGGGTCGCCGGCGGAGCTCGTGCTGGTGACATGGCGGGTGTGCTGGGCGATGCAATCCATGTCGGCGCTGGAGGTGCCGCTGTCGACGGCGGTGACGTAACGCCCACCGAGGGACTCGATCATGCGGCCGAAGGCCTCGAACAGCGCGGCGCGGTTATCCACATGGGCAGGGCGCATGATCACCGCCTTGCCGCCCCCCTGTTCGAGGCCGGCGAGCGCGGCCTTGTAGCTCATGCCCTGGGCCAGGCGCACGGCATCGCGGATGGCGCTTTCTTCATTGGGGTAGGCGAGGTAGCGGCAGCCGCCGAGGGCCGGGCCGAACCGGGTGTCGTGGATCGCGATCACGGCCTTGAGCCCGGTGACCGGGTCCTGGGCGAGATGCAGCGCTTCGAGCCGCGCGGTCTCCATCATGTTGAACATGGCGAGCCCCTTGGTGAGGTTAGGAGCCAGTATAGGCGGCGGGCGCGGCACCGGGTCGCCGCCCGCCCACTGGACGAAAATCCGGCCGCCAGCTACAACCGTGGGGCGAACCGGAGATGCGCCATGAACCCTCGCCAACGTTGCCTCGCCTGCCTCGAAACCGACCCGCCCGCCCCCCTGGAAGCGGCGCTATGGGTTGCCGCCGAGCATGACCCGACGGTGAACCCGGCAACGGTGCTGCGGGATGTGGCGAGCCTCACCCAGCAGGTGGCGGCGGGCTTGCCGCAATTGCCGGCCATCGAGCTGGCACAACCGCTGTTGCGCCGCCTGAGCGAGCTGGACTTCAACGAGGACGACGACCAACCGCTGCGCCCCCGTGCCGCGCTGCTGGACCAGGTGCTGCTGCGCCGCCGCGGGCAGCCGTTGTCCCTCGCGCTGCTGGCCTTGGAGCTGGCCGCACGCCTGGATATTCCACTGGTGGGGGTGAACTTCCCCGGGCACTTCCTGCTGCGCGTACCCGGTGCCGATCACCTGCTGGACCCTTGCGGCGGTCGCCGCCTCTATACCCGCGACTGCCGCGACCTGCTGCTGCGCACCCTCGGCCCCAAGGCCGAGCTGCAGGCTTCGCACCTGCGCCAGTGCGACGCCCGCGAGCAGTTGCAGCGGCTGTCACGCAACCTGCGCCAGCTGCACCTGCAGGCGGAAAAGCCGCTGGAAGCCTTGAAGGACGCCGAGCGGGTGCTGGAACTGGGCGTTGCCAACCTGGTGGACCACCTGGCCCGCGCCGATATCTACAAGCAGCTGGAATGCCCCCAGGCCGAACGCTTCGACCTGCAGCGCGCCCTGCTGCTCTGCGAAGACACGGCCCAGCGCCTGCTGCTGACCCAGCGCCTGGAACAGCTCGGCCACGAGGCGACGCCGGCGTTGCATTGAGTGGGCCTGTCGCTCCGTGGTGATGGGTTTCGCTTCGCTCTACACCATCCTACGAACTGCAGGAACGACCCCGAACCGCCGAGTGAACGCGACCGCTGCGTAGGATGGGTAGAGCCCCACGAAACCCATCGTTACACGGCAAGGCATTTCACTCCCCCACCCAACGACCACGCGTTCCCGGCCTACATCAGGCCCAGCGCCTTGGCGTGGGCGACGGCCTGGGTGCGGCGCTTGACGCCGAGCTTGCCGTTGATGCGCCGGGCGTGGGTCTTGACCGTGTGCAGGGAGATGAACAGGCGCTCGGCGATTTCCTGGTTGGAGCTGCCCTGGGCGATGAGCCCGAGCACTTCCAGTTCGCGCTGGCTCAGCGGGCCACCGACGATGCCGTCTTCGGGCTCCTCGCCCGGGTCCATGTCCAGCGCCTTGAGCATGGCCGGCTGGCGCAGCTGCAGTTCGCGCAGGGGCTGGTGCAGGTTGAACTGCTCGGCCAGGGTGAGGCCGTCGCGCAGGGTGGTGGCAGCCTGCTCCAGGTCGCCGCCTAGGTACTCCGCCTCGGCCAGGGCCAGGTGGATTTCCACTTCCAGGGCGTGCATGCCGTTTTCCCGGGCCTTGTGCAGCTGGCCCAGCAGGCGCTGGCGGGCGTTGAAGGCTTCGCCCTCGTAGAGCTCGGCCAGGGCCAGTTGCCATTCGATGCGCGGGATCAGGTCGAGGGTCGCCGGGGGCGCCTGCACCGCGTGCTCGCCCCGGAAGTGCCGCAGCACCCGCAACAGGGCATGGCGCGCCTGGCCGGCGCGGCCCTGCATGAGCAGCAGGCTGCTGCTGACCTGCAGGAGCACGGCGCGGTAGACCCGCTCGGGGATATGGCGCATCTGCATCAGCCGTTCGGCTTCACGCAGGCGATCGAAGGCGCGGTCGAATTCGCGGCGGTTGGCGTCAAGCGTGGCCAGGCCGAGGTAGCCGAACAGGGCGCGGTAGTCGCCACAGTTGCGCGCTTCCTGCAGCCCGTACTGGTAGTGCTTGCGGGCTTCCTCGTCCCGCCCCTGACGCAGGGCCAGGCGGCCACGGCGCAGGGCCAGCCGGCCCAGCAGCGGGCTGGCGTTGCGGCCCTGCCCCATGAGGAACTCCTGGGCGCGCTCCAGCACCGCATCGGCCCGCAACAGGGCGCCGCGATGCTCCAGCAGTTGCGCGTGATCGAGCTCGAGGAAGGCTTCCAGCAGCAGGCTGCCGTGGCTGCGCGCCAGTTGCAGGGCCTCGCGGCTCAGCTCCTGGGCGGCGTCGAGATCACCGGCCAGCAGCGCCTGCTGGGTGAGGCCGGAGTAGCAGATCAGCTTCTGTTCCCAGGCGTCGTCGGCCAGGGTCGCCAGGGCCTCGCCCAAGTGCAGGCGGGCACCGGGGCCGTCGCCCTGGAGGTGGGCGAGCAGGCCGTACTGGGCCTGCCAGTAGGACACCAGGTCACGCTGGCGCTCGGCATCGGGCTGGGGCAGGAAGCGGCCCTGCTCGGCGATGCAGCGCGCGGCCTCATCGAGCTTGCCGGAGAACAGCAGCGCACCGGCGAGCAGGCGCAGGGAATGCGGGGAGACCAGCAGCAGGCTTTCTTCCACTTCCTGATGCAGGCGCAGCAACAGGGCGACGTTGCGCCCCTGGAACAGGTGCTGCACGCCGAAGTGCTGCAACAGGCTCACGGCCGCTTCGGGCTGCTCGGCTTCCAGGGCGTGTTCGGCGGCGGCCTGCCAGTCGCCTTCGGCGGCGAACCATTGGCAGGCGCGCAGGTGCCAGCCACGCCCGGAGTGGGCATCGCGGTGGCGCATCTGCACCGCCAGCGGCGCGAAGACGCGGAACCAGCCGGGGGCATCCCCCAGGGGCTCGATGAAGCTGCCCAGGGCATCCAGCTCGCGCAGCAGCCGGGCGCCTTCGCCGGGGCCGAACAGGTATTCGCAAAGCGCCGCGTTGAAGCGCGGCAGGTGCGCCAGGGCGAGCCAGGCTTCGGCCTGCTCGGGGCCGAGGCCGGCGAAGAGTTCGTGATCGAGGTAGGCCGCCAGGGTGGCGGAGTGGCCGCCGCGCTGCAGCGGGTCGGCGAAGCCCCAGTCCACCGGTTCCAGCAGCGCCATGCGCACGCCGGCGCACCAGCCACCGGTGCTTTCCAGCAGGCGCGAGGGGGCATCGTGGGGCCAGCCGTGGCGCGACAGCTCGAGCAGGCGGGCGAGCTCGTCGGTTTCAAGGGTGAGCTGGGCGGCGTCCATCTCCAGCAGTTCGCCGTCGATTAGCAGCCGGGGCAGGTTGCAAGCCGGGCGCCGTCGGCCGCTGATCCACCACTGCAGCGCGGGGCTGCTGGTGGACAGCAGGCGGTCGAGGCAGGCGTCCAGCTCGGGGTTGGGCTGCCGGCAGTAGTCGTCGAGGATGATCCAGCCGGGCATCGCCCATTGCGCCAAGGCGCGCTGCACGCTGGCCTCGTCGGCCTCCTCCAGCCCCATCACCGCGGCCAGGCCCGCACAGAAGCCGGCGGGCGAGAGGGTGACGCCACCCAGGGGCAGCCAGTGCACCGAGTAGTCGGCGGGGCAACGCTGCACGCACTCCATCAGCAGCACGCTCTTGCCGCTGCCAGCGGGCGCGCAGAGCAAGCGCAGGCGCGCCGTGGAGCTGACCAGGGGGCCGCTCAGGCGGGGGCGCTCCACATGCAGCGCGGGCAGGCGCGGCAGGTAGGCGTGGGAATCGAAACGGGTCATGGCGGACATGCGGCACGCCTCATTGTTCTTGTTCGGCTGCTCAGGGCGCCAGCCTAGGTCTCTGGCCCGGGCCTCTTGAAGGATCATTCAGGGCAATGATCCAAGCCCATAAAAAAGGCGGCCAATGGCCGCCTCGAATGTGGGAGCGTCGCAATCACAAGATGGGGGCGCGCACGTCCCTGTGCGCGCGGGACATCAACGGACGCCGGCGTTACGCAGCGCGGCGGGGGTGTAGTCCGCAGCCTTGCCGACGAAGCCGAACTCGAAGCTGTGCTTCTCTTCGTTCTTCATGCCCAGGGCCAGGTAGCGGCCGGCGATGATGTCGTACAGGGCTTCCAGGGTGTAGGCCGGAACCTGCTGGTTGTAATAGAACTGGGCGTGGCCCTCGGCGACGCGCCACAGTTGGCCGCGACCGTCGTAATGGTCCACCAGGGCTACCTGCCAGCTGTCTTCGTCGATGTACATGTGGCGCTTGGCGTAGATGTGGCGCTCGCCGCTCTTCACGGTGGCGACCACTTCCCAGACGCGGTGCAGCTCGTAACGGGTCAGGTCCTGGTTGATGTGGCCGGCCTTGATCACGTCGTCGTACTTGAGCGAGGGCGAGTCCAGCTTGTAGCTGTTGTAGGGGATGTACATCTCCTTCTTGCCCACCAGCTTCCAGTCGTAACGATCCGGGGCGCCGGAGAACATGTCGAAGTTGTCGGAGGTACGCAGGCCGTCGGAGGCGGTACCCGGGCCGTCATAGGCGACCTGGGGCGCACGGCGCACGCGGCGCTGGCCGGCGTTGTAGATCCACGCCAGGCGCGGCTCCTTCACCTGGTCCAGGGTTTCGTGCACCAGCAGGACGTTACCGGCCAGGCGCGAGGGCGCGGTCACCTGCTGCTTGAAGAACAGCAGCACGTTTTCACCCTTGCCCGCCGGCAGGTCCGGCATCTCCTGGGGCACGGCCACTTCTTCCTCGAAGCGGATCGGCGTGTAGGAGCCGTTCACCTGGGGGGTGGCCTGGGTGATGATCCGGCGCAGGTTGCCGCCACGGTAGCGGGTGACGTGGTTCCAGATCACTTCCACGCCGTTCTTCGGAATCGGGAAGGCGTAGTAGCGGCTGTCGGCGAAGTTGGCCAGGCCGTTGCCGTCGTTGATCGGCTGTACGGTGACGGCGCTTTTCTTCGCTGCCTCGTTGACCGCGGCAGGCACGGCGACGGTGCGGTGGGTCGGGTACACCGGGATCTTGTAGGTCTCGGGGTAGCGTTTGAACATCGCCACCTGACCGTCGGACAGCTTGTCCTTGTACTGGTCGACGTTGGCCGCGGTGATGGTGAACAGCGGTTTCTCGCTGGCGAAGGGGTCGGCGAGGAAGCCCTTGGCGTCCACCGCGCCGGCGTCCTTGCCGATGCCGCCGGTCCACTCGGGAATGCTGCCGTCGGCGTTGCCGGCCTTCTCCGCACCCAGCGGGGTGAGGCTGGTGCCGAGCTTGGCGGCTTCATCAGCGGACACGGCAGCCATCACGTTGGCGGCGAGCAGGCTGAGAACCAGGGCGGTGCTGTGCAGGATCGTCTTACGCATAGTCATGTTCTCTGTTCACTCAGAAGTTCATGCCGAAGCTGACGGCAAGGAAATCGCGGTCGACCAGGGTGTTGTACTTGCCACCGAAGAAGTCCGTGTAGCTGAGGCTGGCGGTGTAGGTGTTCTGGTAGTCGGCATCGACACCGATGCTGAGCGCCTTGGCACCCTCGTTGAACAGACCGTTGGGGCCGTAGCCGTCGACGTCATGGGACCAGGCCACGTTCGGCTTCAGGTTGATGCCGGCGATGACGTTGCTGTAGTCGAGGATGGCGCGGGTGCGGTAGCCCCAGGAGGTGCTGGTGACGAAGCCATGGGTGTCGCCGCCGAAGCCGTAGGCGCCATACACCGAGTCGCGGCCGTAGCGCAGCTCGCGGGCGTTCTCCAGGCCACCGACGTGCACCACGCCGACTTCGCCCACCAGGGTCAGGCGCTCGGCGCCCAGTACCTGGTCGATGAAGTGGGTCAGGGTGGTCTGTACCTGGGTGATTTCCTTGCGCTTGTAGCCGGTGTTGTCGGCGCCCGGCGCAGTGGCGATCGGCGAGGCGGTGCCGCCGGCGATCGGGTTGACCAGGGCCAGGGTCACGTCATTGGTGTTGAGCTGGACCGGGGCGTTCGGGCGGTAGCTGATCTCGCCGCTCCAGGCCGTGCCGGTGGGCAGGGTGGTGGAGAAGCTCAGGCCGTAGAGCTGGATGTCCTCGGGGTATTCCAGGTAGTACTGGCCATTGCCGAGCATGGTGCTCTGCGCCAGGCCTGCTCCGGAGCCAGGGACGATACCGTTGGCGGTGGAAATGATGCTGGGCAGTGCGGCGAGGGTCGCGGCGCTGGCCGTCTTGGTGCCCACGAACGGGGTGCGGCTGTGGTAGTTCATGAAGTAGGCGGCGTATTCGGTTTCGTCGCCCAGCCAGCGCAGGGCTGTGCCGAATTGGCCGCTGTCACGGGCGTCACGGTCGCCGCCACGGGGCAGGATCACACCCTCGGAGGTGACCTCGAAGCCCTGGCCGAAGGCAGCCGCCACAGGCTGCAGCGGCGCGATGGCCGGGGAGCCCACGGTGTAGCCGGTTTCGCAGCCATCGGAGGCCACGTCACCACCGAAGAAGGTGCCGCAGTTGTCCAGGACCGTCTGGTCCCATTCCAGCTGGTAGAAGGCCTCGACGCTGAGCTGGTCGGTCAGGGTCTGGGAGACGTAGAACATGTTGACCGGGATGAGGCCTTCCTTGATCTCCGCGCCGGGGCGGCGGAAGGCGGAGACGTCGACCGGGTTGATCGAGTTGATGCTGTTGCCGATGAAGGTGCTTTCGCCCCAGCTCACCACCTGCTTGCCCACGCGCACGTTACCCGGCAGGTCGGCGATGCTGTAGTTGTGGTAGACGAAGGCGTCCAGCAGTTGCGCGCCGGAGGACTTGGAGCCTTCCTTGCGGTTGTGGTCGCTGATGTCCTTGAATTGGCGGTTCTCGTCCTTCAGTTCGAAGTCGTGCCAGTACTTGCCACGGACGAACACGCCGGTGTCGCCGTACTTGAGTTCGAGGTCGTGGATGCCCTTGAAGATCTTCGAGAAGGTTTCGCCCTTCTTGAAGTTGAGGCGGCCATCGTCACCGGTGGACGACTGGCCCTTGCCGCCATTAACGGTGCTGACCAGATCCGGGTCGGCGCCGCGCATGGACCAGCTGGCACCCACCGACAGCGAGGAGTCGAACTGCCCTTCGATCTCGCCGATGTTGAAGTTGACGGCGTGGGCCTGGGTGGCAAATCCCAAGGCTACGGCGGCGGCCAGCGCGTGCGGCCGGAAAACTGCGCGCATTGTTGTTTTTGTCATGCGGCTTTCCTGGTTGGTGAAGGAGGAGCACACCCTAACCAGTCACCCGCACAGGCGATAAGCGCACCAAGGAGGGATTCATCCTGTAGCTCGAAAGAGTGAATCCATGCTCTGGAACACTCCTTGCCGGGCCATTATCCGGCAGCGCTATGGCGCACCATCGAGAGCATGGATGGAACCTTCGCCTCCCCCTACCCTCAGGGCCATGGCTTTGGCATCCTGAGCCACTTGCCGACTATCGAACGACCATGACCGAGCCCGACCACGACACCGCCGCCACCCGCGAAGTGGTGATGCGTTACCACCTGAGCTGGAAGGCCCGCGATATCGACGCGGTGCTGGCGCTCTACCACCCGGACGTGGAATACAACGACTACTTCCAGAACCGCTGCCTGCACCGTGCGGAGCTCGGCGACTACGTGCGCACCACCATGCCCAGCGGGCCGGACGAGTACCTGGAGCACAGCGACCGCATCCGCGTGGACGGCGATACCGCGTTCATCCAGTACAGCCTGCGCCTGGGCCACAGCGGTACCTTTCGTACCAGCGAGGCCATTACCGTCCGTGACGGCCTGATCTGGCGCATCAACGAATACGCCCTGCTGATCCAGGGCAAGCGCGAGGCCGGCGACCGCCTGCAACGCCCCGCCGCCAGCCGCCTGGGGCTTTCGGCCCGGCAGTTGAGCCTGCTGGCGCGGGACCTGGAAGACTACTTCCAGCACAGCCAGCCCTACCTCGATCCGGCGCTGGACCTGCACCAGGTCGCCGCAGCCACCGGTTACACCCGTAACCAGATTTCCTACCTGCTCAACCAGATGCTCGGCCAGAGCTTCTACCAGTACGTCAACCAGGCCCGCCTGGACCACCTGCTGGCGCAGCTGGAGCAAGGGCCGGCATCGCCGCGCATCGACGAACTCGCCTTCGCCGCCGGCTTCAATTCCCTCTCGGCCTTCTATCGCTGCTTCCGCCAGCACACGGGGTTGTCGCCGAAGGCTTACCTGAAGCAGCTAAAAGCCTCTCTCTGAGCGGCACGCCGAGTCCCGGCGTGCACGCACACACGACAGCGCCCGCGCCAGCTTCTAGTCTTGCCGCCATCCGAACCTTTCCAACTGGGAGCCCCGCTATGCCGGCCTGGCAATCGATCAGCCTGTGGATGGACCAGCTCGACGAGCCGCTCACCCCGCGCCCCGCCCTGGGCGGCAGCCTGGAGGTGGATGTCGCCATCATCGGCGCCGGCTACACCGGCCTGTGGACCGCCTACTACCTCAAGCGCCAGGCACCACAACTGCGCATCGCCATCCTCGAAGCCGAGATCGCCGGCTTCGGCGCCAGCGGGCGCAACGGCGGCTGGCTGATGGGCAACCTGCTGGGCGAAGACCGCGCCCTGGCGAAGCTTTCCCGCGACGAACGCCGCGCCTCCCTGGACCTGCTCCACGGCATTCCCGACGAAGTGGCCGAGGTGCTGCAACGCGAAGGCATCGACTGCGACTACCGCAAGGGCGGCGTGCTCTATTGCGCGGCCCGCTACCCCGAGCAGGAAGTGCGCCTGCGCCAGCAACTGCGCGACCTGCACGCCGAGGGCCTGGGCGAGGACGACTACCGCTGGCTGACCCCGCCGGAGCTGGGCCGGCAGATCCGCGTCGCCGGCGCCCTGGGCGGAATCTTCACGCCGCACTGCGCCACCATCCAGCCGGCGCGCCTGGTGCGCGGCCTGGCCCGCGCCGTCGAGCGCATGGGCGTGCAGCTGTTCGAACAGAGCCGCGTCACCGATTGGCAGCCCGGCCGCATCACCACCCTGCAGGGCGAGGTGAAGGCCCACTGGGTGGTGCCCGCCATCGAAGGCTACGCCGCCGCCCTGCCCCCGCTCGGCCGCTACCAGCTGCCGGTGCAGAGCCTGCTGGTGGCCAGCGAGCCGCTGCCGGAGTCCACCTGGGCCGAGATCGGCCTGGAACGGGGCCAGGCCTTCAGCGAGAACAGCCGCCAGGTCACCTATGGCCAGCGCACCACCGACAACCGCCTGGTGTTCGGCGCCCGGGGCGGCTACCGTTTCGGCGGCAAGCTGCGGGAGAACTTCCAGCTCGACGACGACGAGATCGCCCTGCGCCGCTACCTGTTCGGCGAGCTGTTCCCGATGCTGCGCAACGTGCGCCTGACCCACAGCTGGGGCGGCAACCTGGGCATGGCGCGGCGCTTCCAGCCGCACATGCTGGTGGATCGCGCCAGCGGCATCGCCCTCTCCGGCGGTTACGGCGGTGAAGGCGTGGGCGCCACCAACCTCGGTGGCCGCACCCTGGCCGACCTGATCCTCGGCCGCGAGACCCTGCTCACCCGCCAGCCCTGGGTGCTGGGCGACGGGCCGCTGAACCGACTCTCCGCCTGGGAGCCGGAGCCCTGCCGCTGGCTCGGCTACAACGCCATCATCCGCAGCTTCGTCCACGAGGACCGGGTGCTGGCCAACCCTCAGAGCGCCCCCTGGCGCCGCGCCCTGGCCAGCCGCCTGGCCGGGTTCATGGAAAGCCTGATGCGCTGAGCCGGGCGACGCCCGCTCACGCGCCCCCAAACCAAAACCCGACTGGAAGCCCTTGCATGAAAGCCACCCTGCTGAAGAACACCCACGACCTGCCACTCTCCGAACCGGCCCCGGTACCCGTGCCCGTGGGCGAGCCCGTGCCGCACACCCGCGTGCACTCGGTGGAGCGCACCGACGGCGTGGAAACCGGTGTCTGGGAATGCAGCCCCGGCAAGTTCCGCCGGCAGATCGTCGAGCAGGAGTTCTGCCACTTCACCCACGGTAGCTGCACCTTCACCCCGGACGGCGGCGAGCCCATCGAGATCAAGGCCGGCGACGCCCTACTGCTCCCCGCCAACAGCCTGGGCATCTGGGATGTGAAGGAAACCCTGCGCAAGACCTACGTGATCATCAGCCGCTGATCCTGGCGGTACGGCCTGGGAGCGCGGCGCGCTCCTGGGCGAATGAGCCCCATGCCGTAGGTCGGGTGCAACCCGATGCACCCAGCCTACCCATTCGCGAATGAGTTGGCTCTGTCTGCATTAAGTGTTGCTAGAGGATTTGAGTCCAGCTGATTGCCGAGCTCTGATGATGTTTCTGGTTTCGCCCCCCCGGGCGAGTCCCTTTTCCAATCGTTGAAAAGGAACCAAAAAACTTGCCCCATCATCCGGCCCCGGCTTCGCCGGGGTTCCCTCACTCCATCGCCGCTCTGGGGGCCGGCGCGATGGGCCATCCGCCGCTCGTCCCCCGGCGCAACGACTGCGTTCGGCCTCCTGGAGGGGCGTTGGCGGCTGCCCCACCTTTCTTCGTCCAGCGCATCGCGCACGTGGTGCGCACGGGCTTTCGTAGGATGGTGTAGAGCGAAGCGAAACCCATGCGGTGGGGGGGAACGAACCCTTGGGTGCCCGAAAATAGCCGTGCTTGAGCGCTTGCATTAAAACCACAACAGCTAACGCCGACAGAGCCAATGAATTCGCTCCCACAGGGCGGCGCTGTGCGCCGCTTGGCGACTGAAGTCGCCCCTACAAAAAACGCCGCCCGCCCCAGGGTACGCAGCGCCCAAAGAAAAACCCGCAGCGGCCAGGCCGTTGCGGGTTTTCTCATTGCGGCGTCCGTGGAGCGGATCAGCGCACCGCTTCGAACAGCCCGGTGGCGCCCATGCCGCCGCCCACGCACATGGTGACGATGCCGTAGCGCTTGCCCTGGCGCTGCAGCTCGCGCACCAGGTGGCCGACCTGGCGCGAGCCGGTCATGCCGAAGGGGTGGCCGATGGAGATGGAGCCGCCGTTGACGTTGTACTTCTCGTTGTCGATGCCCAGGTGGTCACGGGCATACAGGCACTGCGAGGCGAAGGCTTCGTTCAGCTCCCACAGGTCGATGTCGTCCACCGACAGGCCACGGGCCTTGAGCAGCTTGGGCACCGAGTAGATCGGGCCGATGCCCATTTCGTCCGGCTCGCAACCGGCCACGGCGAAGCCACGGAAGAAGGCGCGGGGCTTGAGGCCCAGCTCGATGGCCTTGTCCAGGCTCATCAGCAGGGTCATGGAGGCGCCGTCGGACAGCTGCGAGGAGTTGCCGGCGGTGACCGAGCCGTCCTCGGAGAACACCGGCTTCAGCGAAGCCAGGCCTTCCAGGGTGGTGTCGGCGCGGTTGCAGTCGTCGCGGTCGACCACGCCGTCGAGGATCTTCTTCTCGCCGGTGGCCTTGTCCTCGACCCCGTACTTGACGTTCATCGGCACGATTTCATCGTCGAACAGGCCGGCGGCCTGGGCACGGGCGGTGCGCTGCTGGCTCTGCAGGGCGTACAGGTCCTGAGCCTCGCGGGAGACGTTGTAGCGACGCGCGACGATCTCGGCGGTCTGCCCCATCGGGTAGTAGATGCCGGGGTGTTCCAGCTTCAGGCGCGGGTTGACGAAGTTGTCCTGGTTGATGCTTTTCAGCGTCAGGGTGATGGACTCGACGCCGCCGGCGACCATCACGTCGCTGCAGCCGGAAGCGATCTGGTTGGCGGCGATGGCGATGGCCTGCAGGCCCGAGGAGCAGTAGCGGTTCAGGGTCATGCCGGCGACGCCGATGCCCAGACCCGAGAGCACGGCGACGTTACGGCCGATGTTGTGGCCCTGGGCGCCTTCGTTGGAACCGGCGCCGACCACGCAGTCGTCCACCAGCGTCGGGTCCAGGTCATTGCGCGCCAGAAGGGCGTTCACGCAGTGGGCGGCCATTTCGTCCGGCCGGGTCATGTTGAACTTGCCGCGGAAGGACTTGGCCAGGCCGGTCCGAACGCTGTCGACTATCACCACTTCACGCATGACGCACCTCTTTCTTGTGGGTTTGAGGACGGGTGTCCATTGACGATGGCCGGAGCATAAATCCACCCAATGTCGCAGGGCGACGATCATTCACCCTGCGTATGCGCGGCCATCGCCCGCCGGCTCAGCCCTTCTTGAAGGCCCGCTCCAGCGCCTCGTTGATGGTGCGCAGCACCTTCACCCGGGCATAGCGCTTGTCGTTCGCCTCGATCAGGGTCCAGGGCGCCAGCTCGGTGCTGGTGCGATCCACCATGTCGCCCACGGCGTCGACGTAGAGGTCCCACTTGTCGCGATTGCGCCAGTCCTCGTCGGTGATCTTGTAGCGCTTGAAGGAAGTCTCCTCGCGCTCCTTGAAGCGGCGCATCTGCTCGTCCTTGTCGATGGACAGCCAGAACTTCACGACTACGATGCCGTGGTCGTGGAGCTGCTCCTCGTAGTCGTTGATCTCGCTGTAGGCGCGCAACCAGTCGGCCTCCGAGCAGAAGCCCTCGACCCGCTCCACCAGCACGCGGCCGTACCAGGAGCGGTCGAAGATGGTGAACTGCCGGCGCGGCGGCACATGGCGCCAGAAGCGCCACAGGTAGGGTTGTGCGCGCTCTTCCTCGGTGGGCGCGGCGATGGGCACGGTGCGGTACTGGCGCGGGTCCAGGGCCCCGGTCACCCGGCGGATGGCCCCTCCCTTGCCGGCCGCGTCGTTGCCCTCGAACACCGCCATCAGCGCGTGCTCGCGGAAGCGCTTGTCGCGCATCAGCCCGGCCAGCCGCGCCTGCTCGGCGTCCAATTGCTCTCGGTAATCGTCCTTGCTCAGTTTCAGGCTCAGGTCGAGGCTGCTGAGCAGCCCGCGGTTGTCCAGGCTGGAAACCAGCGGCGCCGCGTGGGGCTGCAGCACCGGGCGGTCCTTGCGCTTGAGCGCGGCCTGCAGCCCCTCGAGGATGATGCGGCCGACGCTGAGGCTGCGGTAGTTCTCGTCGACGCCCTCGACCACGTACCAGGGCGCGTAGTCGCGGCTGGTGCGGCGCAGCATGCGCTCGCCGAAGCGCACGAAGCGGTCGTAGGTCTCGCTCTGCTTCCAGTCCAGCGGGTTGAGCTTCCAGCTGCGCTGCGGGTCTTTCTCCAGGTCCTTGAGGCGCTGCTTGAGCTGCCTCTTGGACAGGTGGAACCAGAACTTGAAGATCAGCGCACCCTCGTCGCAGAGCATGCGCTCGAAGCGCTCGGCGAAATCGATGGCCTGGTCGAAACGGCCGTCCTTGATGTCGCCCTCGACCCGCGCATGGAGCATCTGGCTGTACCAGTTGCCGAAGAAGATGCCGGTCTGCCCCTTGGCCGGCAACTTGCGCCAGAAGCGCCATTGAGGCGGCCGCGACAGCTCCTCGTCGGTGGGCAGCAGGAAACTCTCGACATGGATCAGGCGCGGGTCCATCCACTCGTTGAGCAGCTTCACCGTCTCGCCCTTGCCCGCGCCCTCGATGCCGTTGATCAGGATGATCACCGGGAAGCGTGCCTGCTGTTTCAGCTCGAACTGCGCCTCCAGCAATGCCTCGCGCAGCTCCAGCACCGCTTTCTCGTAGGTTTCCTTGTCGATGGAATGACCGATTTCCGCAGATTCGAACATGCGACTCTCCCAGGTTGGTGGAGAAAAAATAGCGGAAGACGGCTCCGCACGGGGTGAAAGATTCGACGAAGTCACAGGTTTCCCCAAGCCGACGCACTCTCTTTCCTCTAGGAGCGAGCCCTGCTCGCGAAGCGCCCGACGCCGCAACGCAGCGCCCCAAGCGTCCCCCTGTCGCACGCTCCTGCCCGGCTTGATCGGCTACTATTCGCGCTTCGTTCCGCCGGGGTCCTCCATGTCCGATTTCCATCACGCGCTGCTCGCCTGGGACGAGCAGGGCCAGCCGTTGTCACGCGAATTCGACGACGTCTATTTCTCCCCCGTCTCGGGGCTCGACGAGACGCGCCACACCTTCCTCGATGGCAACGAACTGCCCCGGCGCTTCGCCGAACTGGCCGCCGGCGAGCGCCTGGTGGTGGGCGAGACCGGCTTCGGCACCGGCCTGAATTTCCTCAGCACCTGGCAGCTGTTCGACGAGCTGGCGCCGCCCGGTGCCCGCCTGCACTTCGTCAGCGTCGAGAAGTACCCGCTGGCCCGTGAAGACCTCGCCCGCGTCCTGGCGCTGTGGCCGCAACTGGCGCCCTTCTCCGGCGCCCTGCTGGACCAGTACCGCGCGGTGAACCCCGGCTTCCAGCGCCTGCTGTTCGCCGCAGGGCGGGTGACGCTGACGCTGCTGCTGGGCGATGCGCTGGACTGCCTGCCCGAGCTGGATGCCCGCATCGATGCCTGGTTCCTCGACGGCTTCGCCCCGGCGAAAAACCCGCAGATGTGGTCCCCGGAACTCTTCGCCCAGCTGGCGCGGCTGAGTGCACCGGGCGCCACCCTGGCCACCTTCACCAGCGCCGGTTTCGTACGCCGCGCACTCAAGGAGGCCGGCTTCCAGATCCGCCGTGCCCAGGGCTTCGGCAGCAAGTGGCACATGAGCAAGGGCCGCTTCCTGGGCGAGCCCGCCAGCGCCGGCAAACCCTGGTTCGCCCGCCCCGCGCCCTTCGCAGGCGAGCGCCAGGTGCTGGTGATAGGCGCCGGCCTGGCCGGCTGCGCCAGCGCCGCCAGCCTCGCCGCCCGTGGCTGGCAGGTGACCCTGCTGGAGCGCCACGCCGGCGTTGCCGAGGAGGCTTCCGGCAATCCCCAGGGGGTGCTCTACCTCAAGCTTTCCGCCCACGGCACCGCACTGTCGCGCCTGATCGTCAGCGGCTTCGGCCATACCCGCCGGCTGCTCCAGCACCTGCAGCCGAACCAGGACTGGCAAGGCTGCGGCGTGCTGCAACTGGCCTTCGAAGCCAAGGAAGCCGAGCGCCAGGTGAGCCTGGCCGCCGCCTTCCCCGCCGGCCTGCTGCGCCGGCTCGACCGTGAAGAGGCCGAAGCCATCGCCGGCGTCGCCCTGCCCGCCGGTGGGCTGTTCTACCCCGAAGCCGGCTGGGTGCACCCGCCCGCCCTGTGCCGCTGGCTGGCCGGGCAGCCCGGCATCCGCCTGCTGCCCCACAGCGAAGCCTTGCAGCTGCGCCGCGAGAATGGCCGCTGGCAGGCGCTGGACGGTGAGCAGGTGCTGGCCGAAGCACCGATCGCGGTGCTGGCCGGCGCCGCCGAAATCCTCCGTTTCCCCCAGGCCAACGGGATGCTGCTCAAGCGCATCCGTGGGCAGATCAGCCGCCTGCCGGCCACCGCCAGCAGCCGCGCGCTGGCCACCGTGGTCTGCGCCGAAGGCTATGTCGCACCGGTGCGCAACGGCGAACACACCCTGGGCGCCAGCTTCGACTTCCACAGCCAGGACCTGGCGCCGACCACCGCCGAGCACGCCGGCAACCTCGAGCTGCTGCGGGAAATCTCCCCGGACCTCGCCGAACGCCTGCAGGCCGAACAGCTCGACCCGGCGCTGCTGGAAGGCCGCGCGGCCTTCCGCTGCACCACGCCGGACTACCTGCCGCTGGTAGGCCCGCTGTGCGATGCCGCCGCCTTCGCCGAAACCTATGCCGTGCTGGGCCGCGATGCGCGCCAGGTGCCGGATGCACCGGTGCCCTGGCTCGACGGCCTCTACGTCAACAGCGGCCATGGCTCACGGGGCCTGATCACCGCGCCGCTGGCCGCCGAGCTGCTGGCCGCCTGGCTGGACGACGAACCCCTGCCGGTGCCCCGCGATGTCGCCGAAGCCTGCCACCCGAACCGTTTCCCGCTGCGCCAGCTGATTCGCGGCAAGAACGCCAGCCGTACCTGACAGGTACGGCAGGGCTTCGCCGCCTCGGCCAGCGGAAAGCACCAGCAAGGGTGAGCGCCGCATTCCTAAATCTCTATAACTTCATATAAATCATGTAGTTATAGAGCATATCCACACCACCTCGCGCGCCCCCGTCCTGCTGCGATTCGCCGTGGACCGCCGCACAATCCGCCGGCTGGAGCCTGTGCTCCCGCCGCCCCGCCCGGGGCGACCGCCCCCGAGGATGCGAGGAACCGCGGATGCCCCTCTCCCAGAACCAGGAGCCGATACGGCTGCCACTCGACCCCAGCCCCAGCCTCTATAACGACGACCTCGCCCCCAACAGCCCTGAAGCCCGGCATTGGGGCAGCTACAGCCTGTTCGCGCTGTGGACCAACGACGTGCACAACGTCGCCAACTACAGCTTCGCCATCGGCCTCTTCGCACTCGGCATGAGTGGCGGCCAGATCGTCGCCGCCATGGGCCTCGGCGCGCTGCTGATCTACGGGTTGATGAACCTTTCCGGCTATATCGGCCAACGCACCGGCCTGCCCTTCCCGGTGATCTGCCGGGTCGCCTTCGGCATCCGTGGCGCGCAGTTTCCGGCGTTGATCCGCGCGGTGATCGCCGTCGCCTGGTTCGGCATCCAGACCTACCTCGCCTCCCTGGTGCTCGGCGTCCTGCTGCTGACCCTGGCACCGGGGCTGGCCGCCTGGAGCGGCGGCGATGTGCTCGGCCTGTCGCCCTTCGGCTGGGCCTGCTTCATCGGGGTGTGGCTGCTGCAACTGGCAATCATGGCCTACGGCATGGAAATGATCCGCCGCTACGAAGCCTTCGCCGGCCCGGTGATCCTGCTCACCCTCGCGGTACTCGCCGCCTGGATGTACTGGAAGGCCGGCCTGCGCATCGCCTGGGCCAGCAGCGAACCCGCCAGCGGCGCCGCCGGCTGGTTCCGCGTCTGCTCCGGCGCGGCCCTGTGGATCAGCCTCTACGGCACCATGCTGCTGAACTTCAGCGACTTCTCGCGCCACTGCCCCGATGCGCGCACCATCCGCCGTGGCAACTTCTGGGGGTTGCCGGTGAACATGCTGCTGTTCGGCTGCATCGCCGCGGTGCTCGCCGGCAGCCAGTTCGCCATCGACGGCCAGGTCATCACCAGCCCCACCGACATAGTCGCCGCCATTCCCTCCAAGCCCTTCCTGGTGCTCGGCTGCCTGGCGCTGCTGATCGTCACCGTGGCGGTGAACATCATGGCCAACTTCGTCGCCCCGGCCCTGGTGCTCTGCAACCTGGCGCCACGGCAGCTGAACTTCCACCGCGCCGGGTTGCTGGCCGCCGCCCTCGGCGCGCTCATCCTGCCGTGGCACCTGTACAACAGCCCGGAGGTGATCCTGTACTTCCTCGGTGCCCTGGGGGCACTGCTGGGGCCGCTGTACGGGGTGATCATGGTGGACTACTGGCTGGTGCGCCGGGGCCGGCTGGATATCCCCGCGCTCTACAGCGCCGCGCCCGACGCCGCCTACCACTACCGCCACGGCGTCAACCCGCGCGCCCTGGCCGCCCTGCTGCCGGCCGCCATCATCGCCATCGCCCTGGTGCTGCTGCCCAGCCTGGAGGCCCTCTCCAGCTTCAGCTGGTTCATCGGTGCCGGCCTGGCGGCGGTGTTCTACCTGCTGGTGGGCAACCGTCGCTACCGCTTCGATGTCTGGAAGGAAGCCTTCAAGCGCCACTGACGACGCCAGCCGGGCACTCATCCGCCCGGCGGCAACGCGTCGCAGCTGACAGCCCTACAAGGCGAATCTATACTCCCCCCGGTATAAACCCCAGGGAGTATTCGCCATGCCCTTCAGCCTTTCTCCAAGCCCCCGCGCCCGTGGCCAGGCCGCCAGCGGAGCGCGCGAGCCTTTCCCCTTCGCGCGCCCGGCCGTGGCGCCGGTGACGCCATGAGCGGCCCCACGCCGGAGCGCCAGGACGCCATGCTCAAGCGCCTGGCCCGGGTCGAGGGGCAGGTGCGCGGCATCCAGGCGATGATCCGCCGCGGCGAGTCTTGCGAGGCCATCGCCCAGCAGTTCTCCGCCGCCCGCAAGGCGCTCGACAAGGCCTACCAGGAGATGCTCGCCTGCCTGGTCGAGGAAACCGTTCTCGACCCGGATCGTGACGATGCCGAGACCCTGGCGCGGGTGCGCGCGATCTTCACCAAGTACACCTGACCCATACTCCACGGGAGTACCCGACATGAACGACACCATCCGCCTGATCGACGCACCGCGCTTCGCCGAACTGCACCAGCGGGGAGCGGCCCGCTTCCTCATCGACGTGCGCAGCCCGGCGGAATACCGCGCCGGGCACATCGCCGGCGCCCACAACGAACCGCTGGGCAACCTGGACCCCGTGCGCCTGGCCGAGCGCCTGCGCGGTGAGGGCCTGAACAGCGGCGACGAGCTTTACCTGATCTGCCAGAAGGGCCAGCGCGCGCGCCAGGCGGCCGAGCGTTTGAGCGCCCTGCTGCCGGGCGTGCAGGTGATCGAGGGCGGCACCGACGCCTGCCTGGCCTGCGGCATGCCCCGCGAAGGCAGCGGCGGCGGCCTGGAGCTGCAGCGCCAGGTGCAGATCAGCGCCGGCAGCCTGGTGCTGCTGGGCGTGGTCCTCGGCACCTGGGTGCACCCCGGCTGGTACCTGCTGAGCGGCTTCGTCGGCGCCGGCCTGACCTTCGCCGGGCTGAGCGGCACCTGTGGCCTGGCCCTGGTGCTCGCCCGCATGCCCTGGAACCGCTGATGCTTCTCGAAGCCCTCGCCATCGGCACCCTGCTCGGCCTGCTGCTCGGGCTGACCGGCGCAGGCGGCTCGCTGGTGGCCCTGCCCTTGCTGCTCAGCCTGCACCTGCCCCTGCGCGACGCGGTGGGCGTGAGCCTCGGCGCGGTGGCCCTCACCGCCCTGGTCGGCACCCTGCTGCGCCTGCGCCAGGGCCTGGTGGCCTGGCCGCCGGTGCTGCTGCTCGCCGCCAGCGGCCTGCCCGGCAACGCCCTGGGCCAGTGGCTCGGGCACTGGGTGCCGGAGGGCCTGCTGATCACCGGCTTCTGCCTGCTGGTGCTGTGGTCCGCCTGGCGCCTATGGCGCGGCGCCCAACAGTCACGCGCCGGCACGGGCCCACTGCGTTACCTGCCGTTGCTGGCCATCGGTCTGGGCGTGGGCGTGCTCTCGGGGCTGATGGGCGTCGGCGGCGGCTTCCTGGTGGTTCCGGCGCTACTCTGGTTCACGCCGCTCTCGGTGATGGCCGCCACCGCCACCTCCCTGGCGGTGGTCGTGGTGGTGTCCGGTGGCGGCTTCTTGCTCTACCTGGGGCAGGCCCAGCCCCCCGCGCTGCTGCTCGGCGCCCTAGCCTTCGGCGGCGCGCTCGGCATGCTGGTCGGCAACCGCCTGGCGTACCGCCTGGGCGGCCCGGCGCTGCAACGCCTGTTCGCGGTGCTGCTGGTGATCACCAGCCTGTCGGTGGCCCTGCAGAAACTGATCTGAGGAGATTGCACCATGCTGCTGCGCCAGCTCTTCGATGCCGAAAGCTCCACCTACACCTACCTGCTCGCCGACGCCGGCGAGGCGGTACTGATCGACCCGGTGAAGGAACAACTCGACGCCTACCGGCGCCTGCTCGACGAACTCGGGCTGCGCCTGGTGCTGGCCCTCGATACCCATACCCACGCCGACCACATCACCGCCCTGGGCGACCTGCGCGAGGCCACCGGCTGCCAGAGTGGATTCGGCGCCGAAAGCGGCAGCACCTGCGCCAGCTTCACCTTCACCGACGGCACGCGCCTGCGCTTCGGCGCCCGCGAACTGATCGCCTGGTACACCCCTGGGCACACCGCGGACTCCTACTGCTTCCTGCTGCCCGCCAGCCCCGCCGATGGCACTCCGGCGCGGGTGTTCACCGGCGACACCCTGCTGATCCGTGGCACCGGGCGCACCGACTTCCAGAACGGCGACGCCCGCGCCCAGTGGGCCAGCCTGGGGCGCCTGCTGGCACTGGCGGACGACACCGAGGTGTGCCCCGGCCACGACTATCGCGGCTGGACCCGTTCGAGCATCGCCGAGGAACGCGCCCACAACCCGCGCCTGCAGGTGGCCAACGCCGAGGCCTATGCGGCGCTGATGGCCAGCCTGCGCCTGCCGAACCCACGCCTGATGGACATCGCCGTGCCCGCCAACCGCGCCTGCGGCCGCCCCTGAGGTGAGTTCCCGGTGCCACAAAGCGGCTCTTTGGCTAATAACTATTTGATCTAAACCATCCGCAAAAATACCGGTCGGACTCTTACTGCCTGCATAAAGCGGGCGGTATCCCCAACGGCAGAACCGGTAAGGACTTATGTGCGGCATTTCTGGAGAGTTACGCTTCGACAAACGACCCGCCGACCTGGCTGCGGTCGAACGCATCACCCATCACCTCGCCCCTCGCGGCCCCGACGCCTGGGGCTTCCATAGCCAGGGCCCCATCGCCCTGGGCCACCGCCGGCTGAAGATCATGGACCTGTCCGACGGCTCGGCGCAGCCGATGGTCGAGCCCGACCTGGGCCTGGCGATGAGCTTCAACGGCGCCATCTACAACTTCCCCGAACTGCGCGAAGAGCTGCAGGGCCTCGGCTACCGCTTCCGCTCCGGCGGCGACACCGAGGTGCTGGCCAAGGCCTGGCACGCCTGGGGCAAGGACATGCTGCCCAAGCTCAACGGCATGTTCGCCCTGGGCATCTGGGAGCCGGGCAGCCAGCGCCTGTTCCTGGCCCGCGACCGCCTCGGCATCAAGCCGCTGTACCTGTCGCGCACGGCCAGCCGCCTGCGCTTCGCCTCCAGCCTGCCGGCGCTGCTCAAGGGTGGCGACATCGACGGCACCCTGGACGCGGAGGCGCTCAACCACTACCTCAACTTCCACGCCGTGGTGCCGGCACCGCGCACCCTGGTCAAGGGCATCGAGAAGCTGCCGCCGGCCAGCTGGATGATGGTCGACGCCGACGGCAACATCGACCAGGGCACCTGGTGGAACCTCGACTACGGCCACCACGCCGACGAGGCCGGGCTGCAACTGGCCGACTGGCGCGACCTGCTACTGGGCAGCCTGCGCGATGCTGTCGCCGTGCGTCAGCGCGCGGCCCGCGAAGTGGGCGTGCTGCTTTCCGGCGGCGTCGACTCCAGCCTGCTGGTGGGCCTGCTGGCCGAGGCCGGCGTCGAGGACCTGCTGACCTTCTCCATCGGTTTCCAGGATGCCGGCGGCGAGCGCGGCGACGAGTTCGAGTACTCCGACCTCATCGCCCGCCGCTACGGCACCCGCCACCACCAATTGCGGGTCGGCGAGCACGAGATCATCGAGCAGTTGCCCGCGGCCTTCCGCGCCATGAGCGAGCCGATGGTCAGCCATGACTGCATCGCCTTCTACCTGCTCTCCCGCGAAGTCTCCAAGCACTGCAAGGTGGTGCAGAGCGGCCAGGGTGCCGACGAGCTATTCGCGGGCTACCACTGGTACCCGCCGCTGGCCGACACGGCCGACCCCTTCGCCACCTACCGCGCGGCCTTCTTCGACCGCAGCCACGCCGACTACCGCGACACCGTGCAGCCGGCCTGGCTCACCGGGGACGTGGCCGGCGACTTCGTCCGCGAGCACTTCGCCCGCCCCGGCGCCGAAGACCCGGTGGACAAGGCCCTGCGCCTGGACAGCACCATCATGCTGGTGGACGACCCGGTCAAACGCGTCGACAACATGACCATGGCCTGGGGCCTGGAGGCCCGCGTGCCCTTCCTCGACTACCGCGTGGTCGAGCTCTCCGCGCGCATCCCCTCGCGCTTCAAGCTGGGCGATGGCGGCAAGCAGGTGCTCAAGGAAGTCGCCCGCCAGGTCATCCCCCACGAGGTGATCGACCGGCCCAAGGGCTACTTCCCCGTGCCCGGGCTCAAGCACCTGCAAGGCAAGACTCGCGACTGGGTGCGCGAGCTGCTGCTGGACCCGAGCCAGGATCGCGGCCTGTTCAACGCCGCCACCCTCGAACGCCTGCTGGCCAACCCCGCTGAAGACCTGACCCCGCTGCGCGGCTCCAAGCTATGGCAGATGGCGGCGCTCAACCTCTGGCTCAACGAGCAGGGGCTCTAAGGAGAGATTCGCGATGAAATTCTTTACCAGCCAGCAGTACGTGCAGAGCCAGCGTCTGCTGCGCGGCCAGGCGCCCTCCTACGAGCGCCTGCAGGCACGCCTGGCGGAAGAGCACAAGGATGAACAGCCGGAGCAGGTCCAGGTGTTGCACTGCGGCTGGGGCCGCCTGCTGCTGGGCCACACCTACCCAGACCCGGCCAGCCTGGCCCGCGAGCTGCTGGCCGAGAGCCCCGGCGAGCGGGACATCGCCCTGTACGTCGCGGCGCCCCAGCAGGTGCTGGCCCAGGCACCGCAGCAGCTGTTCCTCGACCCCTCCGACACCCTGCGCCTGTGGTTCACCGACTACCGCCCGGCACGCCGGGCCTTCCGTGGCTTCCGCATCCGCCGTGCCCACAGCGAGGACGACTGGCAGGCCATCAGCCAGCTGTACCGCAGTCGCGGCATGCTGCCGGTGGATCACGACGCCATCACCCCGCGCCACCAGGGCGGCCCGGTGTACTGGCTGGCCGAGGATTCGGCCAGCAACCAGGTAGTGGGCAGCGTGATGGGCCTCAACCACCGCAAGGCCTTCCACGACCCGGAAGGCGGCTCCAGCCTCTGGTGCCTGGCAGTGGACCCGCAATGCAACCGCCCCGGCGTCGGCGAGGCGCTGGTGCGCCACCTCATCGAGCACTTCATGAGCCGTGGCCTGGCCTACCTCGACCTGTCGGTGCTGCACGACAACCGCCAGGCCAAGGCGCTGTATTCCAAGCTCGGCTTCCGTGACCTGCCGACCTTCGCCATCAAGCGCAAGAACGGTATCAACCAGACCCTGTTCCTCGGCCCCGGCCCGGAAGAGGACCTCAACCCCTATGCGCGGATCATCGTCGACGAGGCCCACCGCCGCGGCATCGAGGTGCGCGTCGACGACGCCCGCGCCGGGCTCTTCAGCCTCAGCCAGGGCGGGCGCAGCGTGCGCTGCCGCGAATCGCTATCGGACATGACCAGCGCCGTCAGCATGACCCTGTGCCAGGACAAGACCCTCACCCACAGCACCCTGGCCCGCGCCGGCCTCAGCCTGCCGGCCCAGCGCCTGGCCGGTACACCGGAGGAGAACGCCGCCTTCCTCGCCGAGCACGGCGCCCTGGTGGTCAAGCCGGTGGACGGCGAGCAGGGCAATGGCGTGGCCGTGGACCTGCGCAGCGCCGCCGAGGTGGAAGCGGCCATCGACAACGCCCGGCGCTTCGACAGCCGCGTGCTGCTGGAGAGCTTCCACCAGGGCCACGACCTGCGCATCGTGGTGATCGGCTACGACGTGGTCGCGGCGGCGATCCGTCGCCCGGCCGAGATCGTCGGCGACGGCCAGCGCAGCATCCGCTCGCTGATCGAGGCGCAGAGCCGCCGACGCCAGGCCGCCACCGGTGGCGAAAGCCGCATCCCCTTCGACGACGAGACCGAACGCACCCTCAGGGACGCCGGCTACGGCTACGACGATGTGCTGCCCGAGGGCACCCACCTCGCCGTGCGCCGCACCGCCAACCTGCACACCGGCGGCACCCTGGAAGACGTCACCGGCATCCTCCACCCGCGCCTGGGCGAGGCGGCCGTCCGCGCCGCCCGCGCCCTCGGCATCCCGGTGGTGGGCCTGGACCTGCTGGTGCCCGCCGCCGACCAGCCCGACTACGTGTTCATCGAAGCCAACGAGCGGGTCGGCCTGGCCAACCACCAGCCGCAGCCCACCGCCGAGCGTTTCATCGACCTGCTGTTCCCCCTCAGCCAGCCGCTGTCCTGAGCCCCGGGCCTGCGGGCCCGGCACCTCGCCAAGGAGACGCCATGACTGCCAGAAAACTCCCCGAACCCGATATCAACTACCTGCGCCAGGTGCTCCTGGAGATGCTCGCCATCCCCAGCCCCACCGGCTTCACCGACACCATCGTGCGCTACGTCGCCGAGCGCCTGGAGGAGATGGGCATCCCCTTCGAGCTGACCCGTCGCGGCACCATCCGCGCCACCCTGCTGGGCCGGCAGAAGAGCCCCGACCGCGCGGTGGCGGCGCACCTGGACACCATTGGCGGCATCGTCCGCCAGATCAAGGACAACGGCCGCCTGGCCCTGGCCCCGGTGGGCTGCTGGTCCAGCCGCTTCGCCGAAGGCAGTCGCGTCAGCGTGTTCACCGACACCGGGGTGATCCGTGGCAGCGTGCTGCCGCTGCTGGCCTCCGGCCACGCCTTCAACACCGAAGTGGACAGCATGCCCATCAGTTGGGACCACATCGAACTGCGCCTGGACGCCTACAGCTCGACCCGCGCCGACTGCGAATCCCTCGGCGTGTGCATCGGTGACTTCGTCGCCTTCGACCCGCTGCCCGAGTTCACCGAAAGCGGCCACATCAGCGCCCGCCACCTGGACGACAAGGCCGGCGTCGCCGCCCTGCTCACCGCGCTCAAGGGCATCACCGAAGCCAAGCTGGTGCCGCCCATCGACTGCCACCCGCTGTTCACCATCACCGAGGAGATCGGCTCCGGTTCCGCCGGTGCGCTGCCCTGGGACGTCAGCGAATTCGTCGGCATCGACATCGCCCCGGTCGCCCCTGGCCAGCACTCCAGCGAGCACGCCGTCAGCGTCGCCCTGCAGGACTCGGCAGGCCCCTACGACTACCACCTCTCGCGGCACCTGCTGAAGCTGGCGGAGAAGAACGTCATCCCCGTTCGTCGCGACCTGTTCCGCTACTACCACAGCGATGCCCAGTCGGCGATCGCCGCCGGCCACGACACCCGCGCCGCCCTGCTGGCCTTCGGCTGCGACGCCACCCACGGCTACGAGCGCACCCACATCGATAGCCTGGAGGCCATGACCCGACTGCTGGGCGCCTACATGATGAGCCCGCCGGTATTCGCCAGCGACGCCGACAATGCGCAGAACTCCCTGGAGCCATTCAGCCACCAGCTGGAACACACCGCGCAGATGGAAAACGACACGCGCGTACCGACTGTCGGAAGTCTCGTAGGCAAGGGCGAAAGCGACGCTTGAAGGCCACCTCACATAAAGGCAAAGTGCCAGGCCACAGGTCATAAAAACCACGGGGTGAAAGGATGCCTCGCCTCTGTCTGGCGCTCCTGTTGTTCTGCCTTGCCGGCCAGGCCTGGGCGCTTCCGAGCGCCCCCCTCGACCGTGACGACCTGCGCCTGTCCCTGAGCCCCTTCCTGGGTTACCTCGAGGATCGGGACGGCACGCTGCAGGTCGGCGACCTGCGCAAGCTGCCCGACGAAGCCTTCACCCCGGTCCACAGCGAGCACGCCAACCTGGGCAAGAACAGCTCGGTCTGGTGGTTCAAGGTGCGCCTGGTCAACAGCCGCCAGCACCCGCTTTCGGGCTACCTGGAGGCCAACTACCCGCTGCTGGACCACATCAAGGTCTTCCTCTTCGACCCCGACGGCCACCTGCAGGAGCAGGAAAGCGGCGACAGCTTCGCCTTCGCCCAGCGCCCGGTGCAGGTGCGCAACTTCTGGTTCCCCCTCGACCTGCAACCCGGCAGCAACACCCTGCTGCTGCGGGTGGAAAGCACCAGCACCCTCTTCGTGCCGCTGTTCTTCAGCACCTATGGCGCCAGCGCCGCGGCCCAGGAAAACCTCATGGGGTTCAACGGCGCCTTCTACGGCGTGCTGTTCGCCATGTTCTTCTACAACCTGTTCCTCTACATCTCGCTGCGCGAGTCGGCCTACCTCTGGTACCTGGCCTACAACCTCAACGTCGGCCTGCTGGCCGCCTGCTTCGACGGCATGCTGTTCAAGCTGCTGCCCGAGCACGTGGCCTTCCAGTCGGTGAGCATCTACATCCTCATGTACCTGCACTGCCTCACCGCCGTGCAGTTCAGCCGCCACTTCCTCCACGCCAAGCAGTACTTCCCGCGCCTCGATACGGCGCTGCGGGTGGCGATGCTGGTGACGATGGCGATCTTCCTCTCGGCGCCGCTGATCGGCCTGCAGGCCTGGAACATCCTCGCCAGCCTCACCGTCTCCGCCGTCTCGCTGCTGCTCCTGCTGGCCGGCATCTACGTCTGGCGCCGCGGCGTGCGCTACGGCTCCTACTACACGCTGGCCTGGGGCATCTTGCTGTTCGCCTTCATCCAGGCCACCACCGGCTCGCTGGGCGTGGAGGTGCTGGGCATCTTCGGTGCCACGGTGGTGAAGATCGGCGTGACCATCGAGCTGATCACCCTGTCCATCGGCCTCGCCGACCGCATCAATACCCTCAAGGAAGAAGGCTTCCGCTCGCGCCAGGCGGCCGAGCAGGCCCATGTCGAAAGCCGCGCCAAGAGCCGCTTCCTGGCCAAGATGAGCCACGAGATCCGCACGCCCCTCAACGGCGTGCTGGGCATGCTGCAATTGCTCAAGGAAACCCCGCTGGACCGCAGCCAGCGCTTCTACGTCGACACCATCTCCAGCTCCGGCAGCGCGCTGATGGCGGTGATCAACGACATCCTCGACTACGCCCGCATCGAGTCCGGCAAGCTGACCCTGGAACACATCGAATTCGACCTGGAGCAGTTGCTCTCCGACACCCTCAGCCTGTTCACCGCCCAGGCCCTGGACAAGCGCCTGCGCCTCTACATCAGCCTGGAAAGCGGCGTGCCCCGGCGCATCAAGGGTGACCCCACGCGCCTCAAGCAGGTGCTGATGAACCTGCTGAGCAACGCCCTCAAGTTCACCGCCGAAGGCCATGTGGCGGTGAACGTCTGCCGCCGCTCCAACTCCCTCGGCGACCCGCACCTGATCTTCGCCATCAGCGACAGCGGCATCGGCATC
Organism: Pseudomonas sp. zfem005; assembly: GCF_032621735.1. NCBI lineage: Bacteria > Pseudomonadati > Pseudomonadota > Gammaproteobacteria > Pseudomonadales > Pseudomonadaceae > Pseudomonas > Pseudomonas sp. zfem005. The sequence goes on from NZ_JAVYJE010000007.1 coordinate 204,777, forward strand.
CGCAACGAGGCGCTGTCCCAGCTCTTCGATTCCTTCGCCCAGGGCGACTCCAGCACCACCCGCCGCTACGGCGGCAGCGGCCTGGGCCTGGCCATCAGCAAGGAGCTGGTGGAAATGATGGGCGGCCGCATCGAGGTGCAGAGCACGCCCGGCCAGGGCACGCGCTTCGCCTTCGACATGCCGCTGCAGGAAGGCACCGAGGAAGACGACGAGCTGCTGCGCCTGCTCAAGGGCAAGACCGCCCTGCTCACCTCCCTCGACGGCCTCGGCCTCGACGCCCTGAGCCGCCTGCTGGGCCGCTGGGGCATGCGCACCGAGCGCTGCCAGACGCCCGAGCGCCTGAACGAATACCTCGACGACTTCGCGGTGCCGCCGCTGCTGGTGCTGGTGGCGCCCTGGCCGGGCAGCGCCGCGCACTGGCTCGACTCCCTGCGCCCGCGCCTGGAACCGGGGCAGCGCATCCTCCTGCTGTGCCCGCCCGAGCAATGCCAGAACCTGCCCCAGAGCAGCGGCCTGCGCCTGATCGCCATGGCCCAGCCCCTGGCCGTGGTGCCCCTGCGCGAAGCCCTCGGCGACCTCTATCAGGAGCGCCGCCAGGAGCCGCGCCCAATCCTCAGCGAGGCCTTCAGCGACTCCAGCTCCGCCCCCTGCATCCTGGTGGCCGAGGACAACGCGGTGAACCAGTTGGTGGTGCAGGGCTTCCTGCGCAAGCGCGGCTACCGGGTGCGCACCGTGGCCAACGGCGTGGCCGCAGTGAACGAATATGAGCGCGACCCGGCGGGCGTGCAACTGATCCTGATGGATTGCGAGATGCCGGAAATGGACGGTTTCGAGGCGACCAAGCGCATCCGCCAGTTCGAACGCAACCGCCAGTTGGTGGCCGTGCCCATCGTCGCGCTGACCGCGCACATCCTCGACGAACACCGCGATGCCGGGTCCGAGGCGGGCATGGACGACTTCCTCGGCAAACCCCTGGACAGCGCCCTGCTCTTCGCCACCCTCGACCGCTTGCTGATGCGCCAGGACCTGCGCGAGGACTCCGCCTGAGCCGACGCCTGCGCATGGCGTCGCGGCGGTCATCGCGCTAGGATCGCCGCCTGCCCCTGAGGTCCGCCATGCTGATTCCCCACCACCTGCTCGAAGCCGACACCCTCACCCGCCTGATCGAAGACTTCGTCACCCGCGACGGCACCGACAACGGCGACGAAACCCCGCTGGAAACCCGGGTCGCCCGGGTGCGCCGTGCCCTGGAGAAAAAGCAGGCGGTGATCGTCTTCGACCCCGACAGCCAGCAATGCCAGCTGATGCTGCGCAGCGAAGTGCCGAAGGAACTGCTCGAGTCCGCCGAGGACGAGTGACCCTCCTCGCGCACCCTTTCACAACCGGAAAGCACCCGGGATGAACGGGCGCCGCCCCTGTGGAGCGGCGCCACGCATCGGCTTTCGCGGCTTACTGGTCCTTCTCGCAGTTGACCATCCACGGCACCCCGAAGCGGTCTTCGAGCATGCCGAAGCGCGCGGCCCAGAAGGTCGCCTCCAGCGGCATCTGCACCTTGCCGCCGGCGGAGAGCGCGGCGAACACGCGCTCGGCTTCCTTGATGGAGTCGACGTTGAGCGACACCGAGCAGCCACGGATGCCGTCATAGGGGTGTTCCGGCGTGGTGTCGGACGCCATCAGCGACTGGTCGCCGATGGTCAGGCAGGCATGCATGGCGCGGTCGTGGAACTGCGCGGGCACATGCTCGGCGGCCGGTGATGCACCGAAGGTCATCACCTGCAGCTCGCCGCCCAGGGTCTGGTTGTAGAACTCGAAGGCCTCGCGGCAGTTGCCGGCGAAGATCAGGTAGGCATTGATACGCATGGTCAGCTCCTTATTGTTGTTTGTCGGCGGCCATCTGGGTGCGCTGACGCTCTTCCAGCTCACGCAGTTCCGGGGTGAATTCGGCACCGAAGTCTTCCATCGTGAAGATCTGGCGGATCTCGATGTCCGACTCGCCACTCATCGGGTTGGGGCAGCGCTTGACCCACTCGATGGCCTTCTCCAGGGATTCCACTTCCCAGATCCAGTAGCCGGCCACCAGCTCGCGGGTTTCCGCGAAGGGGCCGTCGGTCACCGTGCGGCTGCTGCCGGAGAAGGTCACCCGCGCCCCACGGGAACTGGGGTGCAGCCCCTCGCCCGCCAGCATGATGCCGGCGTCGATCAGCTCCTGGTTGTAGGCGCCCATCGCCGTGAGCAGCGCCTCGCTGGGCATCTCGCCGGCTTCCGATTCCTTCGTTGCCTTGACCATCACCATGAATCGCATCGTGTCGCTCCTTCTTGTTCGGGGTTCATGCCCGCCAGGCTGGCGGTTCTGTCCATTAGTCGAACGGGCTGCGCGGGTTTCGACAGCCCTTCGAAAAAAATTTCACGCGCATCGACTCCAGGGAGGAAATGCGCGCGGGCACGGAGGCGAATCACAGCTTAGTGGGTCTTCGAAATCACGCCGGTGACAGGAGGGACGGAACGCCGAACGGCGTTCCCTGGATGCGAATCTGCAGCCTCCTGCCACCTCGCGAACATCCGCCGCCAGGAAGGAAGCCGGATGAGCGGGGAAAACCCGCCAACCCTCAATGCAGGGGCAGGCGGATGCGGAACTCGGCGCCGCCGAGGCTGGAGTCATCCAGGGCCAGCTCGCCGTCGAAGCTTTCGACGATGTCGCGGACCACGGCGGTGCCGATGCCCTGGCCGGGGTGCTGGGCATCGAGGCGCTCGCCGCGCTTGAGGATGCGCGCGCGTTGGTCCACCGGTACGCCGGGGCCGTCGTCCTCCACCCGCAGCTCGCAGAAATCGGCACCCTGCAGGGCGCTGACGCGGATGCGGCCGAGGCACAGGCGGTAGGCGTTTTCCAGCAGATTGCCGAGCAGCTCCAGCAAGGCGCCCTGTTCGACGGGCACGTCGAGGGCGGGGTCGAAGGCGCGTTCGACCCGTACCTGCTTGTCGCGGTAGACCTTGTCCAGCGCCTCGCAGAGCAGGTCGAGCAGCGGCGACAGGCGCACGCGGTGGCGCACCAGGCCGCTCTTGCGCAGGGTGGCGCGCTGCAGCTGGTAGTCCACCTGCTGGCTCATGCGCTCGATCTGGCTGCGCAGCACATGGGCCTGCTCGGGGTTGGCGGATTTGTTGATGGTCTCGCTGACGCCCTGCAACACCGAGAGCGGGGTCTTCAGGCTGTGGGCCAGGTCATCGAGGGAGTTGCGGTAGCGCTCGCGCTGCAGGCGCTCGCTCTCCAGCAGGCGGTTGAGGGAACCGGTGAGGCGCAGCAGCTCGCGCGGGTGTTCCTCGCTGAGGGAGTCACGGGCGCCGGCTTCCACCTGGTCCAGCTCTTCGCTGAGCCGGCGCAGGCTGCGGAAGCCCCAGGTGAGGCCGAACCAGAGCAGCGTCAGCAGCAGCAACAGTGCAGCACCGAGCCACAGGTACAGCTGATGGACGAAGCCGTCGTGCATCACCTGGTAGTCGCTCATCGGCTGCATGGTGACCACGCTGAAGGCCGCGGCCTGGCCGCGTAGCAGGTCGATCTCCACGTCGTAGACGAAGAACTCGCGGCCACGCACGTCGTGCACTCGGGTGAACTCGTGGCCACGGCCGTCATAGCGGGGCTCGTAGTGCACGGATTCGTCGGTGGAGGAACGCGACTGCCAGACCAGCTTGCCGTCGCTGTCGTAGATGTAGCCGAGCTGGGTGGCGTCGAGGTTGTCGAATTCCTCGTCGGGCAGCTTGTCCGGCATGTCCAGGCGGCCGTCGACGATGCGCGCGGCGGCGATCAGCGCGCTGGCGTCGGCGGCCAGGCGCTTCTCGATGGCCTGGTCCAGGGCGTAGTCGAAGGCACTGCGCAGCAGGGGCAGCAGCACCAGCATGAACAGCACCGCGAGCGCCGTAGCGCCCAGCATCAGGCGCAGGCGCAGGGAAAACCCGGCGCGACGGCGGGTGCTGGCGGCGTGGCTCAACGGCAGCGCTCGGTGAACAGGTAGCCCTGGCCGCGCACCGTCTCGATGGGCTTGAAGCCGTGCTCGCCCTCCAGCTTGCGGCGGATGCGCCCGACCAGCACTTCGATGACGTTGAGGTCGCGCTCCTCGTCGCCGGGGTAGAGCTGCTCCATCAGCCGCTCCTTGGCCACCACCTGCTGGTGATGGCGCATGAGGTACTCGAGAATGCGGTACTCGTAAGCGGTCAGCGCCATGGGGGCACCGTCGATCTGTGCCTGCTTGCGGTTGAGGTCGAGCAGCAAGGGGCCGGCCTCGATGGTGGACTGGACGAAGCCCGAGGAACGCCGCAACAGGGCGTTGAGGCGCGCCTCCAGCTCTTCGAACTGAAACGGCTTGACCACGTAATCGTCGGCACCGGCGGCCAGGCCTTCGACCTTGTCCTGCCAGTTGCCGCGCGCGGTGAGGATGAGAATGGGGAATGCCTTGCCGGCACTGCGCAGCTGGCGGATGAGGTCGAGGCCGCTCATGCCGGGCAATCCGAGGTCGATCACCGCGAGGTCGTGGTGGTATTCCTCGGCGCGGTACAGCGCCTCCTCGGCATCCGGCACCGCGTCGACTACGTGGCCCTGCTCGCCGAGGCGCGTATGGAGGTGATGGCGCAGCAGTGCCTCGTCTTCCACAACCAGCAATTTCATTGGCATTTCCTCAAGCAAAAAGCCGGGCACTTGGCCCGGCCGTGCATGGCACTGGTCAGAACTTGTAGCTGGCGCCCAGGTAGGCCTGCGAGCTGCTGTGCAGGTCCAGCGAGCCGAGCTTGTCACCGCCGTGGGGCGCGACTTCGGTGCTGGCATTGGTGCGCAGGTAACGATAGCCGGCCTCGATGGAGGTGTTCTTGTTCAGTTGCTGGAGAATACCGGCCTGCAGGCCCGCTGCGTAGCCGATGTCGCTGTCGCGGCGCATGCCGGTGCCGTCCTGTTCCAGCTTCACCAGGCCGAGGGTGGCACCACCGAACAGCTTGGTGTTGTTGTCACCCAGGGGCAGGAAGACGTCGTAGCTGCCGAGCAGGTTCTGCTGGCGCAGCTTGTTGCCACGGTCAGTGTCCGAGAAGTTTTCGTAGGTGGCGTAGTAGCGGCTGCTGTCATCCATCATGCCGGCCCGTACACCCCAGGTACCGGTCTTGTGGATCACCTTGTCCAGGCTCGGGTCACCGAGGTTGGCATTCAGCGCCGAGGAGTTCTGGATGTTGTTGTTGGTCTGGCCCCAGGTCAGGCTGACGAAGGGATCGGCTGCCTGGGCGGAAGTGGCGGCGAAGGCCAGGCCGGCGGCGAGAGCGATGGGAGTCAGGATGCTTTTCATGAGGAGTTCCTCCGATGGATTTCAATTCGTGCTTGAACACGGAAGCCATCCTGCCTGGCGGGCACTGAACCGCCCCTGAACCCTCACTGAACCTCGGCTGAACGATCGGGAACGGGCATCGGAACACCGTCCTGAGACGGGCAGCCATGGCCACGACACGAAAAAAAACGGGAGCCCCAGAAGGGCTCCCGTTCTCGATTCAGAGAAAACGCCCGGAGTCGACCAGTGGCCAGGACTCCAAGCTACAACCTCACCTGCGTTCCAGAAGAAACGCAGCGCTAGTCTGGCAAATAGCCCGCCAGGCATCCGTTTAGCTTTGGTAACCCGATTGCAAACATATGTAACCGGCGCAGAGGCTGGCTCCCATCGGGCCGGCACGGCAGAATGCGCCCATGACGCCCGCCCTCCCCGCCTTCTGTACCCCTCTGGAATCCGCCTGGCCCTTCGCCACGCCGCTGCCCGGCATCGCCCTGCGCGGTTGCCGCTTCGACCCGGCGCAGCTGGCCGAGCAGGACTTCGCCCGCTGCGCCATTGTCGCGCCCGCCACTATCCAGCGCTCGGTGGCCAAGCGCCGTGGCGAGTACCTGGCGGGCCGCCTCTGTGCCCGGGCGGCGTTGCTGGCCCTTACCGGGCGGGGCGAGGTGCCGGCAACCGGCGAGGATCGCGCACCGATCTGGCCGGCGGGCGTCAGCGGCTCCATCACCCACGGCGCCGGCTGGGCGATGGCCCTGGTGGCACGCAAGGGGGACTGGCGAGGCCTGGGCCTGGACATGGAACAGCGCCTGGAACCTGAACGCGCCCTGCGCCTGGCCGAAGAGATCCTCACCCCCGCCGAACTGCAACGCCTCGCCCTGCTCCCCGCCGAAGCACAAGCCGAGCGCGTGACCCTGACCTTCTCCCTCAAGGAAAGCCTGTTCAAGGCGCTCTACCCGCTGGTGGGCAAGCGCTTCTACTTCCACGATGCCGAGCTGCTCTCTGTGGATAACAGCGCGCAGACGGCACGCCTCGCGCTGCTGATCGACTTGGCTGGCGAGTGGGTGACGGGCACTGAGCTGGGGGGGCATTTCCAGCTGTATGACGACCGGCTGCTGAGCCTGGTGGCAGTGCGCTGAGCCGTCTGGGTCAGGTCTCGACGTAGGATGGGTCGGGCGGCGTTCCGCGAGGTACGAAACCCATCGCTTCGAGGTGATGGGTTTCGCGGAGCTCTACCCATCCTACGTATTGAACAGCCATAGGTTGGCGCCGAGCGCAGCGAGGCCCAACCTACGTGGGAATTCATTCGCGATCGGCTTCTTTCGCGGCTGAAGCCGCTCCCACGAAAGCCTGCGCAGCGTCTATCCAACCTAAGGAGCCAAATCCCCATCGCCCTGGCGGCGGGGCCAGACCAGGCTGAAACGCGCGCCGCCAAGGCCATCGCTGCGGCCGATCTGCGCGCGGCCGGCGTGCCAGTAGATGATCCGCCGCACGATGGACAGTCCCAGGCCGTGGCCGCCGGAGGCGCGGGTGCGGCTGTCGTCGAGGCGCAGGAAGGGGGTGAAGATGCGCTCCCAATGACTTTCCGGCACACCGGGGCCATCGTCCTCGACATCGATGCGGCAGCGCTTGTGGCCGATCTGGTAGCTCAGCCGCACCCGCGATTCGGCGTGGCGCATGGCATTGCTCACCAGGTTCTGCAGGGCACGGTGCAGGTAGCGCGGCTCGGCTTCGACCCAGGCGCCTTCGCCGCTGGCGGTCAGGCACTGGCCACGCTCGACACGCACGGCGACACGCAGCGGCGCCAGTTCGGCGATCACCTGGTCGAACAGCGCATCCAGGTCCACGCGCTGGAAGTTCAGCGCCGGGGTGCCCTGCTCCAGGCGGGCGTAGGTCAGCATCTCGTCCACCAGCTTGTCCAGCTCCTGGATATCGCCGTCCATGCCCTCCATGTACTTGCGCCGGGCGGTTTCGGTCTCGGCGTCGGCGATCATCTCCAGGCCGAAGCGCAGGCGCGCCACCGGTGTGCGCAGCTCATGGGAAACCGCCCGCACCAGCTCGCGCTGCACCGAGAGCAATTGCTGCAGTTGCTCGGCCATGCCGTTGAAGGCCGCAGCCAGGCGCCCCACCGAGTCGGCGCCCTTGGCCGGCACGCGGGCATCCAGCTTGCCGTGGGCGATACGCGAGGCGGCGCTTTCCAGGCCCAGCAGGCGGCGCTCCAACTGGCGCACCAGCAGGTAGATGGTCAGGCCGATGAAGCTCAGGCCGAGCAGGCCGATCAGCACCAGCAGCTCCGGCGGGTAGGGGTTCATCAGGTACAGCGGGCCGATTTCCAGCACCCAGGGCGTGTCGACGATGCCGGCGAAGATGCGCACCGAATCGCCGCCCTTGCCCAGGGCCATCACCGTGTCGCCCTCGTCCACGCGGCGACGCTGGTCTTCATCGAGGTCGGCGTCCTTGAGGGTGATCAGGTGCAGGTCGAAGCCGAACTCCTTGCCCTCCTTCAATGCCGCCAGGCGCTGGGGCTGCTCGCGCACCGGGAAGCGCACCAGCTCGTCGATCAGCAGGTAGACGGTGGCGCGCGCCAGCTGCTCGCTGATCTGCTGCACCTCGCCGGTGAGCACCAGGTGCTCCTGCTCGCTCACCAGGCTGTAGACCTTGGCCGCGTGGGGGCCGGTCTGTTCCACCAGCACCTGCTTGCGCAACACCCGGTTGCGCACGCCGCTGTCGAGGCGGTCTTCGTCCAGGTCCTGCAGCGCCAGGGGAATGCCCATCAGCCGGCTCCACAGCACCAGGGCGCGGCGCCGCTCGATGGCGGTCATGGGTTCGAGGTTGTCGGACATCAGGCGGAAGGTGCCGCGCGCCAGGCTCTCGCGGTACTGGTCGGCACGCACCTCGTTGACCTGGTGGAAGGTGAGCACGCCCAGCAGCGCCACCAGCACCAGCGTCACCAGCAGGCCGCCGTAGATGCGCAGGAAGATCGAGTTCACCGTGCCTCCCCCGCCAGCAGGCCGAAGCAATCGAGGCTGAGGTAGCGGCCATCCTTGTACTCGCACTCGCGGCGCACACCCTCATGGGCGAAGCCGAGCCGGCGCAACAGGCCGCTGCTGGCCGGGTTCTCCAGGTCCACCACCGCTTCGATGCGGTGCAGGCGCATGGCGGCGAAGGCATGGGCGATCACCGCCTCCAGGCATTCACGCATCACCCCGCCGCCCCAGTACTCGGGCAGCAGCCAGTAGCCCAGCTCGGCGCAACGGTGGCCATGGTCCCATTCGTGGTAGCCGCAGGCGCCTATCAGGTGCGCGGGATTATCGGGCGTGCAGATGCCCCACCAGATGCCGGTGCGCTCGCGCAGCAGCGAGCGGTACCAGTCCATCTGCACCCGGGTGGCCTCCAGCGTGGCGTAGGACACGCCGTAGTAACGGATCACCTGCGGGTGGGACAGCCCGGCGAAGATGGCGCGGGTGTCGGCCAGGGTGATTTCCCGCAGGCGGAAGCGTGGGGTTTCGAGGGTGGGGAACATGCGGCTCTCGGGTTGGCGGTGCGGCGACCGGTTCGTTGCGGGCGGCGCCTCCTTATATAAGGCTCAAAGCAGGCCTTCGGCCGCCTCCCTGACAAAAAGATAGCCCTTGCTGCGCACCGTCTTGATCAGGCGCGGGTGCATGGGGTCGTCGCCGATCTTCGGGCGGATGCGCGAGATGCGCACATCGATGGAGCGGTCCTGGCCGTCGTACTCGATGCCGCGCAGGGCGTTGAAGATCTCCTCGCGGGAGAGGATGCGCCCGGCATTGGCCGCCAGCAGCCAGAGCAGGTCGAACTCAGCGCTGGTCAGCTCGATGCTGCGCTCGTTGAGCCAGGCCTCGCGCATGGCGTTGTCGATCACCAGCGGGCCGAACTCCAGGCGCCGCACGTTCTCTTCCACCGCCTCCGACAGGCCGCCCTCGCTGCGCCGCAGCAACGCACGGATGCGCGCCAGCAGCACGCGCGGGCGCACCGGCTTGCACACGTAATCGTCCGCGCCCATCTCCAGGCCGAGCACCTGGTCCATGTCATCGGTCCGCGCGGTGAGCATGAGGATGGGGCCGTCGTAGCGCCCACGCACCTTGCGGCAGATGGACAGGCCATCCTCGCCAGGCAGCATCAGGTCGAGCACCACCAGGTCGGGCTGCTCCTTGAGGATGCGCGCCACCGCCTGGCCGCCGTCGGACTCGATGGCCACCTTCAGGCCATTGCCCTCCAGGTACTCCCGGGTCAGCTCGGCCAGTCGTTGGTCGTCCTCGACGATGAGGATGCGCCAGGATTCTTGCTCCACCACGTACTCCTAATGAACTGCATCAAGGCCGTGAAACCGGCCGGCATTGTAGCAACGCCGGCCGTTCTGCACAGTGCATGCCAAAAACCCCACAAAACACTAGATATTGTGTTAGCTTGCGCACGGCCCGACATCCTCGAAACAGCCCGTTCCAGAGTGTCGCAGCCGCGACGAACGGTGTATCCCAGGTCCCACAAGGGCTGCCGCAATCCCTCCCCGCCTCACCCACAAATCACCCACAAGTTATCCACAGCTTGTTCAATGCCCATCGCCTTGCAATACCCCCAATAGCGCATTATCTTGTACCCCCATCACGCGAGACCCCTACATATTGGGTTTTGCTAGATCACGGGACACAATCAGAATCAAGCACGAAATGCCTTTTTCATAGGCTTCGAACCCCGTGATCCTTTAGGAGTCCAACCCGCTGCCCGGCCCCAACCGGCAGTGTCGACCCAGGACACGAACGAAGTGACTGGAATCGGTAGAACGGTGTATCGCCCCAAGGGCCCGCACCACTAGGTATTGTGTTTGTCGCTGAGGCTTAACACAGCGACCTTAGACTTGTAGTGCCAGGGAGGCTTCAGTGTCCCTTGCCCTTCCTGCCTTGTAGTAAGCGCCAGCAGCCCGGCCCCGGCCGAGCCACTGGCGTTTGAAAACGGAATGACGGGTGCTCACGCACCCGACTCAACAAATAGAGAACATGGAGACCCCCATGCAGACCGAAACCACTCGCGAGAACCCGCAGGCCAACGCGCCTCAGGCAGCCGATTCCAACCAGGATCTGGCCGCCACTGCGCCTGGCCAGCTGCGCGTGATCAAACGCAACGGTACCGTCGTCGCCTACACCGATGACAAGATCACCGTTGCCATCACCAAGGCGTTCCTCGCCGTGGAAGGCGGTACTGCCGCTGCCTCTTCGCGTATCCATGAAACCGTCGCGCGCCTGACCGAACAGGTCACCGCCACCTTCAAGCGTCGCATGCCCTCGGGCGGCACCATCCACATCGAAGAAATCCAGGACCAGGTCGAACTGAGCCTGATGCGCGCCGGCGAGCAGAAAGTCGCCCGTGACTACGTCCTGTACCGCGAATCCCGCGCCCAGGCCCGCAAGAGCGGCGCCGCCGACATCGCCCAGCCGCACCCGAGCATCCGCGTGACCCGCGCCGACGGCAGCGTCGTTCCGCTCGACCTGGGCCGCCTCAACACCATCATCAGCGAAGCCTGCGAAGGCCTGGCCGAAGTCGATGGCGACCTGATCCAGCGCGAAACCCTGAAGAACCTCTACGACGGCGTAGCCGAGAAAGACGTCAACACCGCCCTGGTGATGACCGCCCGCACCCTGGTAGAGCGCGAGCCGAACTACTCCTACGTCACCGCCCGCCTGCTGATGGACACCCTGCGTGCCGAAGGCCTGGGCTTCCTCGGCGTGGCCGAGAGCGCCACCCACCACGAGATGGCCGAGCTCTACGCCAAGGCCCTGCCGGCCTACGTCGAGAAAGGTGCCGAGTTCGAGCTGCTCGACCCGCAACTGAAAACCTACGACCTGGAGAAACTGGGCCGCGCGCTGAACCACGAGCGCGACCAGCAGTTCACCTACCTGGGCCTGCAGACCCTGTACGACCGCTACTTCATCCACAAGGACGGCATCCGCTTCGAACTGCCGCAGATCTTCTTCATGCGCGTGGCCATGGGCCTGGCCATCGAAGAGAAGAAGGACCGTGAAGACCGCGCCATCGAGTTCTACAACCTGCTGTCGTCCTTCGACTACATGAGCTCGACCCCGACCCTGTTCAACGCCGGTACCCTGCGTCCGCAGCTCTCCAGCTGCTACCTGACCACCGTGCCGGATGACCTCTCGGGCATCTACAGCGCCATCCACGACAACGCCATGCTGTCCAAATTCGCGGGCGGCCTCGGCAACGACTGGACCCCGGTCCGCGCGCTGGGCTCCTACATCAAGGGCACCAACGGCAAATCCCAGGGCGTCGTGCCCTTCCTGAAAGTGGTCAACGACACCGCCGTTGCCGTGAACCAGGGTGGCAAGCGCAAGGGCGCCGTCTGCGCGTACCTCGAAACCTGGCACATGGACATCGAAGAGTTCATCGAGCTGCGCAAGAACACCGGTGACGACCGCCGCCGCACCCACGACATGAACACCGCGAACTGGATTCCGGACCTGTTCATGAAGCGCGTGTTCGACGACGGCCCCTGGACCCTGTTCTCCCCGTCCGACGTGCCCGACCTGCACGACCTGACCGGCAAGGCCTTCGAAGAGCGCTACGAGTACTACGAAGCCATGGCCGGCTACGGCAAGATCAAGCTGCACAAGACCATCGCCGCCAAGGACCTCTGGCGCAAGATGCTCTCCATGCTCTTCGAGACCGGCCACCCGTGGCTGACCTTCAAGGACCCGTGCAACCTGCGCAGCCCGCAGCAGCACGTGGGCGTGGTCCACAGCTCCAACCTGTGCACCGAGATCACCCTCAACACCAACAAAGACGAAATCGCCGTGTGCAACCTGGGTTCCGTGAACCTGGTGAACCACATCGTCGACGGCAAGCTGGACACCGCCAAGCTCGCCAAGACCGTCAAGACCGCCGTACGCATGCTCGATAACGTTATCGACATCAACTACTACTCGGTCCCGCAGGCTCGCAACTCCAACCTCAAGCACCGCCCGGTTGGCCTCGGCATCATGGGCTTCCAGGACGCGCTGTACCTGCAGCACATCCCCTACGGTTCCGACGCCGCCATCGACTTCGCCGACAAGTCCATGGAAGCCATCAGCTACTACGCCATCCAGGCGTCGTGCGACCTGGCCGACGAGCGCGGTTCCTACGAGACCTTCGACGGCTCGCTGTGGAGCAAGGGCATCCTGCCGCTGGACTCCCAGCAGATCCTCATCGAGGCCCGTGGCCAGAAGTACATCGACGTCGACCTGACCGAGTCCCTGGACTGGGCCCCGGTACGTGCTCGCGTACAGAAAGGCATCCGCAACTCCAACATCATGGCCATCGCACCGACCGCCACCATCGCCAACATCACTGGCGTGTCGCAGTCGATCGAACCGACCTACCAGAACCTGTACGTGAAATCGAACCTCTCCGGCGAATTCACCGTGATCAACCCCTACCTGGTTCGCGACCTCAAGGCCCGCGGCCTGTGGGACCCGGTCATGGTCAACGACCTGAAGTACTACGACGGCTCCGTGCAGCAGATCGAACGCATCCCGCAGGACCTCAAGGACCTGTACGCCACCGCGTTCGAAGTGGAAACCAAGTGGATCGTCGACGCCGCCAGCCGCCGCCAGAAGTGGATCGACCAGGCCCAGTCCCTGAACCTCTACATCGCCGGCGCCTCGGGCAAGAAGCTGGACGTCACCTACCGCATGGCTTGGTACCGTGGCCTGAAAACCACCTACTACCTCCGTGCCCTGGCCGCCACCAGCACCGAGAAGTCCACCATCAACACCGGCAAGCTCAACGCGGTTTCCTCCGGTAGCGATGAAGGCTTCAGCGCAGCGCCCGCCGCCGCGCCGGTACCGGCTCCGGTGCCGCAAGCGTGCTCGATCGACAACCCCGACTGCGAAGCCTGTCAGTGACAGGTGACGCGCGAATCTGAGCGGCGCCCGCGTTGTTGCCGGGCCGCTCCGGCTCCTCACGTACGGTCGTACGCTCCGGGGCCAGAGCAACCCGGCGCCTAGCGCTCACTCGCTCAGCTTCGCGCTCGATTGCAGTGGCCCTCTCCCCCTCCGGGAGAGGAGTCAGGGAAGCAGTAACAGCACCACCGAATTTCTTGGCCGCTCCCTTATAGAGAGAAGCCACACGCGCAGGCCCAGGCCGCGCAGCAAGACCGAACACCGTCAACCGCGAACGCGGCATCCATCGGGCAGCTGACACAGACGCCCGTGACCAGGCCCCGGCGGACAAGCAGTTCGGCAGTAAAAGCTTCAGCGTGCACCCACCCACGCACCATTTACCCAGGCCGGCAGAGAACGGCCGAACCAACCAGGAGAGAGGACAGATGCTCAGCTGGGACGAATTCGACAAAGAAGACGCCGCCGCACCCGCCGCCGCCCAACCCAAAGCCGCGACCCACGCCGCAGCCGCTGCCGGCGCCGACAAGCTCGATGACGAGGCCGCCGGCTCCGTACAGGACGCCCGCGCCGTATCCGCCGCTGACTCCGACGCCGTCGCCCGCGCCAAGAAGGCCCTCGACGCCCTCGACATCCAGGAAGGCCTGGACGACCTCGAAGGCGCCTCCGCGCGCGTACAGGTCGGCGACAAGCAGATGATCAACGCCCGCGCCGACCTCAACCAGCTCGTACCCTTCAAGTACGACTGGGCCTGGCAAAAGTATCTGGATGGTTGCGCCAACCACTGGATGCCGCAGGAAGTGAACATGAACGCCGACATCGCTCTGTGGAAGAGCAAGGACGGCCTCAGCGAAGACGAGCGCCGCATCGTCATGCGCAACCTCGGCTTCTTCTCCACCGCCGACTCCCTGGTCGCCAACAACCTGGTGCTGGCCGTCTACCGCCTCATCACCAACCCCGAATGCCGCCAGTACATCCTGCGCCAGGCCTTCGAAGAAGCGATCCACACCCACGCCTACCAGTACTGCATCGAGTCGCTGGGCATGGACGAGGGCGAGATCTTCAACATGTACCACGAGATCCCGAGCGTCGCTAAGAAGGCGTCCTGGGGCCTCAAGTACACCCGCTCCATCTCCGACCCCGAGTTCAAGACCGGCACCCCGGAGACCGACCGCCAGTTCCTGCGCAACCTCATCGCCTACTACTGCGTACTGGAAGGCATCTTCTTCTACTGCGGCTTCACCCAGATCCTCTCCATGGGCCGCCGCAACAAGATGACCGGCACCGCCGAGCAGTTCCAATACATCCTGCGCGACGAATCCATGCACCTGAACTTCGGCATCGACGTGATCAACCAGATCAAGATCGAAAACCCGCACCTGTGGGATGCCGCCATGAAGGACGAAGCCACCCAGATGATCCTCCAGGGCACCCAACTGGAAATCGAATACGCACGCGACACCATGCCGCGCGGCGTACTGGGCATGAACGCCGCGATGATGGAGGACTACCTCAAATTCATCGCCAACCGCCGCCTCACCCAGATCGGCCTGAAAGAGGAATACCCGGGCACCACCAACCCGTTCCCCTGGATGAGCGAGATCATGGACCTGAAGAAAGAGAAGAACTTCTTCGAAACTCGCGTCATCGAGTACCAGACCGGCGGTGCGCTGAGCTGGGATTGATTCCGGGTCGAACCATTAGGAACACATAAAACGCTTCAACCTGATACGGATTTTCGGGGTAGCGAAGAAAGACAAAACCCCGCCTTTGTGCGGGGTTCTCACAGGCATACCACTATATATACATCCAGTATTGATGGCTTTATGCCACCCTAGTAAAGTCTCAACTATGCCCGTCAAGGATGAAGGGGAATAGAGAAGCCTTAAACCCCGTCTAGCACGGGGTTTTTTATTAGGGAAAACAATGTCAAAAGAAGAAGGTTTTGAAATTCCATTCCTTAATTGGTTTGACGAGCCGATCAAGAACTCCATTAATTCTGTTTTCAAAGGTCTTAACGCTTCAGTTGAGTCTTTAGATCTATTTAGAAGATACCATACGGCACACTCAGACACCCTCAGACAAGAAGTTCAGAATATAAAACTGCTTGGCATGTCTATGCCCGTAAAACTAACAGACATATACAATCCCGCACGAATATCAACAACAATCCAAAGAAGGCTTTACACTGAAGAATGGATAGAAGCGTCAAGCGCTCCCTTACAGGGAAATAAAGCCAAAGAGAAAGATCTGATAGACGGTGACGTTTTCATTGAAAACAATCTGCGGACGGTTGTTCTTGGCGGCCCCGGAGCAGGGAAAACAACATTCTTAAAATATCTATCCCTATGCTATATAGATAAGAAAACATTTGAAAAAAGCAATCTCAAAAAGACCAAGCTGCCGTTCTTCGTTTATCTACCAGATCTATCGAAGACTGAAGACTCGCTCTTTAATTTTCTAGCAAATCCTATAGAACGCAAAACAGACGAACACTCAAGAAACTTTCTTGATCGCCTTTTTAAAAAAGGCGAGTGCGTGATACTTCTTGACTCTCTGGATGAGACCAAGAAAACCGCCAGATCAGAAGCACTTCAGAAAGTAAGAGATTTTTGCAACAATTACCCACATGTTAAAATAGTAATATCCTGCAGAACTGCTGACTACACGGAAAATCTAGAGTCTTTCCACGAAGTGGAGATATCAAAACTCAATAAGTCATCCGTCCACAAAATTGTTAAAGCTTGGTTTACCGGAGAACCACAAAAATCTAGAGACCTCTGCAACATAATTGACCATGACAAAGCCATTTCCTCTCTAACCGAAACCCCTCTCCTGCTTAGTCTCCTGTGTATACAGTTCAAACACGACCTTTCTCTTCCAAAGCGTAAAGTTGAGCTTTTTAAGCGTTGCTCTGAGGCACTACTACGAGACTGGGATACGACTAGAGGATTTCGTAGAGATTCCACATACGAATTGTTGACCGACCAGTCAAAAGAACGCTTATTTGAAACGATCGCATATTGTTTCACTGTAGATAACTTATCTTTCACATTCCCTAAACCTCGCGTCTTGCTTCTTGTATCCGATTTTTGCGCGAAACTGGGATTAAATGAAAACGATGCACTACCGATAATTACTGAAATTGATCAGCACCATGGAATTCTTGAGCAATTTTCTCAGGACCACTATTGCTTTAGCCACACATCATTTCAAGAATACTTTGCTGCCAGATCTATCACATCTAAAGGTCTGGGTCTAAAAATAGTCCAACAGAAATTCGACTCTGAAGAATGGTATCCAATCATTGAATTCATAGTTGCGATGGCAGAAGACCCATCTGAAATGATTCAATTTCTTACTCAGAAAAGCAATCTCGCCGGACTGTCGAATTATCCGCCAATGGCCAAAAGAACAACCTGGCTGTACCTTCTATATCGTTGCATGATCTCAGGCCCCTTCCTCCCAAAGAATACCCGTGAAAACGCTATCAACCATCTCATCCATTCACAGATCGAAATAGCCCGTATCTATGGCGAGGGCGGCGTCTATCCAATGTCACAACTTATGGAGGACGGAATTCGTCACCCATTTTATTGGACCAACAAGCGTCCTAGTCTTTCTAACGCACTCAAGCCTTTCCGTCAGCTTACAAACGAGATACTAAAAACGGTACTTCCGGGATACCCCGAAGCAGTACTAAGAATAATTCCAAATCTTGACAGCGAGCTTAAAACCACAAACCAACTACTCAAGGATGCTCTTCTAATAAACCTAATAACTCCACTTGCAAGAACTCACCCACAAGAAGTTTGCGACATACTTCGTAATCATGCAAAAGAAAGAAGCGCAAACCTTATAAACCGAATCATTGAGCAAACAACGACATTTATAGAAAATTCAAAATAAACTCAGCCTATTTTTCATGGTGGATGTCTTCTCATCCACCAGATATCTATTTATTAGCGCGTAGGATGGATGACGCTCTTCTCATCCACCAGCTCTTCCACCCGCAACACCAATGGCTCAAGGAGGGGTCATGTCCAACTACCGTCGCGCCCGGATGCGCGGGGGCACCTACTTCTTCACCGTCAACCTGCGTAACCGGCACAGCGACCTGCTGGTCCGCGAAATCCACCTGCTGCGATCCGTGGTACAGGCGGTCAAACACCGCCGCCCCTTCCATATCGATGCCTGGGTCGTGCTCCCCGAACACATGCACTGCCTCTGGACCCTGCCCCCGGGCGACGACGACTTCGCCATGCGCTGGCGCTCGATCAAATTCGCCTTTTCCAAACGCCTGGCCGACACCGAATCCCGCACCGAGGCTCAACGCACCCGGGGCGAACGCGGCATCTGGCAACGCCGCTATTGGGAACACCTGATCCGTGACGACCTCGATTACCAACGGCACTTCGATTACATCCACATCAACCCGGTGAAACACGGCCATGTGCGGCGGGTGTGCGATTGGCCGTATTCGAGTTTTCACCGGGCGGTTCGGGATGGCATCTACCCGGCGGATTGGGCCGGCGATGGCGTGGTGGACGACGCGATTCGCTGGGGAGAATGAGGGTGGGATGGGCCTCGCCTGGTGGATGAAAAGGGCGTCATCCACCCGACGCCTGCATCAACATCGACCCGATGGACTGGGCCGGGGATGGCTTGGCGGGCGACGCTATTCGCTGGGGAGAATGAGGCTGGGGCGGGCCTCGTCTGGTGGATGAAAAGAGCGTCATCCACCCTACGCGTGCATCAACATCGACCCGATGGGCTGGGCCGGAGATGGCGTGGCGGACGATGCTATTCGCTGGGGAGAATGAGGCTGGGGCGGGCCTCGCCTGGTGGATGAAAAGAGCGTCATCCACCCTACGCCGCCTTCACGTTTCAGCCTGGCCGATCAGCCATTTCCCACGCGGTAACTGCATTGCCACTTTCCGGGTGCGCCCATAGCCTCCGTACCCGGCGCCTAAGAAACGCTCTCCCACGTAGCGGCCTGACCGCTCCCGATAGCTAAGCGGTTTTTTTGTACTCGCGGCATACTCGCGCACGCAAAAACCTCTGCTCTGTCGGGAGTGGGCTAATACAAGACCCGAAAGGGGAATATGCCCGGCCTTCTACGTGGGGTTTCTTAACTCCCGACGCCAACAGCCCTGAGAAAGCTGCTCACGTAGAGGTGCTTAAATGCCTGACTCCCTCAACCCCCAACCCGATCAAGAAATCCTTATCCCCACCCTCTTCACCCGCCACAAGCGCCTGTTGCGCGCCGTGCTGCTGGAAGACCAACCCTGGTTCGCCGTCACCGACCTGGCCCGGCTGATGAACCACCCGCCCTTGGCAGATCGCCTGCCGCACAACCTGGATGACGACCAGATGCAGATCGCCTGGATGCGCAACGGCCACGGTGACTTCAAGTGCGAATGGCTGGTGAGCGAGTCCGGTGCCTATGCCGCGCTGATCCACTACTACCACCCGGAAAACCGCTGCATCCGCCAATGGCTCACCCAGCAGGTGATCCCCTGCCTGCGCGCCGAACAGCCTCAGGTCGGCCACTGGCCCGTCCGTTCGGTGGCGCAATGGATGGGGCAGGAGTTGCAGGTGCTGCACTGGCAAGACGTGGTCTGGCTGCCCTTTGAGGACTGCCCGCGCCTGTTGCCCAGGCCGCCCCACGTGATCGGCTAGCACGACCGAGGGCTGGAGGTTCCAGCCCTCATCCACCGCCCCTCAGAGCGTGATAGCGGTGGCCGGATAGAACAGCACGTTGAGCCCGAAGAGGATCATCCAGAAGCCGATCTCCAGCGTCTCGGTGATCGGCTGGATGCGCCGGATCGCGCCATACACATGCACCCCGAACATCAGCGTGAACACCAGGAACAGCAGGTCGAAGGCATAGCTGTAGCCGGTGCCCGTGGTGACGGCACGCAGCATGGCCAGCTCGATGATCAGGATGAACGCCCCCAGGCATCGGCCGAAGTAGATCGCCAGGTGCTGGTGCTCCGGAATTCTCCAGCGCATCAGCCGGGCCCAGGCGATGGGGGCCACGAATATGGGCAGTGCAAAGAACAGCGTCGTCACGGTCATCAGCGTGGCGAGGTATTCCCGGCTGTATGGCGCGTAGTAACCAAGCATCACAGAACTCCTTGTTCCGTTGCCGCAGTGGGCATCGTTATTGTTTTAAGGCGCGTCTTGCCGGCGGAAGAATCGGGATGCGGGGAGCGGCGGGTCAAGGAGTTCGCGGGATGGCAGTACCAAGGAAGGTGGCACGGGCAAGAGGGATGACGACCTAAGTCGCAACGTGCCCAAGGCACCTTCGCCCCTGCCCAGCGCCCCGGCTGATGAAGTGCCCATCGCCGCTTCGTACTATCCCGCTCCCCGATTCATCGCCAAGGAATGCATGTGGAAAACAGGACCCGGCGTTGGCCGAAGACACTCGCGCTCAGCCTGGTGACCGCCACGCTTCTGGCTGCCTGGCTCACCACCGGCGTCTACCAGACGCGCTTCGCCGAGGACAACCGCCTGGTCTTCTTCATCAAGCAGCAGCCCTCCTTCCGGGTGGCATTCGTGTACCCCTTCGCCACCGATGCCGACAGCAAGCCCCTCAGCCGGTTGAGCGCGCAGGAGCGGCAGGAGGTGATCGACTACTGCCGGTATCGCCTGGGGATCGCCACGGAATTGAAGACGCAGGACGAGCTCGACAACTGCGAAGGGGCATCGCCGTAATCGACCGGGCTCACCGCCCTCTACCGGCTGCAGGCCAGGCACACCGCCTGGCCGGCAGACGCCCCGCTCGAAACTTACGGAATTTCCCCACAGGGCAACGACCTTGTCCGCCGCAGCCCCCCGCCAATACCGTTCAGCCAGCCCGGTGCGCCCACGGGCTGTGCGGACGGCCGCCGTGACCGGCCATGTCCTACCCCCAACAAGACGGCACAGTGCGACTCGCTCGAAGGTCCCGCGACCTGCGAGCGAGGCCAGTGCCGAGCAGGAGGAAACATGGAACTCGCCTTCGATCGCTACCCCCAGCAACCCCACGGTGGAACCCTGGTCAACCAGGTGGTGCCCGCCGACCGGGTACGGGCAGAAATAGCGCGGGCACGCGCCTTGCCGTCGATCCGCATCGACCTGGAGGCGGTGATCACCATCGAGATGATCACCACCGGCGTGCTCTCGCCCAACAAGGGCTTCATGAACCAGGCCGACTACCTGTCGGTGCTGGGCAGTGGCCGGCTGGCCAACGGTGTGGTGTGGCCGGTGCCGCTGAGCTTCGCGCCGGTGGGCGAGCGCAACCGCGAGGTGATCGCCGCCCTGGCGGTGGGCGATGAAGTGGCCCTGATCGACGAGCGCAACGAGCCGGTGGCCATCCTCGCCATCGACGACATCTTCGATTACGACAAGGAGGAGCGCGCCCGGCAGCTGTTCGGCACCACCGACCGCAACCACCCCGGCGTGGACGCCATCCACCGGCGCATGGGCGACGTGGCCCTGGGCGGCCCGCTGCAGTTGCTGCAACGGGTCGACTGGGGCCCCTTCGAATCATTGCGCCTGGAGCCCCGGGACACCTGGAAGCGCTTCTACGAAGAACGCGGCTTCCGCTCCGTGGCCGGCTTCATCACCGGCGCCAACCCGCTGCACCGCGGCCACGAATACATCCACCGCAACGCCCTGGAAGGCATCGACGGCCTGCTGCTGCAACCGCTGGTGGAGATGGCCAAGCGTGAATACGTGCGCCACGAGTACCGCATGCAGGCCTACCGCAACGTGCTGGAAACCTACTACCCGAAGGACCGCGCCATGCTCTCGCCGCTGCGGGTCACCTACATCTTCGCCGGCCCCCGGGAGACGGTGCTGCACGCCCTGATCATGAAGAACTACGGCTGCACCCACGCGCTGATCGGCCGCGACCACGCGGGGATCGGCAGCTTCTACGACAAGTACGCCAGCCACAGCATCTTCGACCAGTTCACCCCGGACGAGCTGGGCATCGAGGTGCGCCTGTTCCACGAGGTGTTCTACTGCGTGCGCTGCGCCAGCCACGCCACGACCGAAACCTGCCCCCACGACGAGCGCTACCGGCTGAACATTTCCGGCACCGGCATCCGCGAGATGCTGCGCCACGGCCTGGTTCCACCCAAGGAGGTGGTGCGCCCGGAGTCGGCCCTGGCGGCCATGCAGGGCATCCAGCCCAAGGGCCTGGGGGACGACGGCGAAGGCACCCTGCCGGTGGCCAAGGTGATCCAGAGCCTGTTCCCCTTCTACACCCGCTTCACCCGTCTGGGCGGCGCACCGCGCCAGCAGCCCCTGGAAGCGGACGCCCTCACGGTGCGCGACCTGGAACTGGCTTGCCACGAGGCGCGCGCCCACACAGGCGATGTCTACGACGGCGTCTACCGCGAATACACCGCCCTGCTGGACCACAACCGCAGCCTGCAGCCGGCCTGGGTGGAGGACGCGCGCGACGCCCTGCACCGGCAGCAGCGGCGCCTGCTCGATGACCTGGACGAGAAATTCAGCCAGGCGCCGGAGCTCGCGTCCGATGAGTTCATGTACCAGGGCCAGGCGGAAGTGCAGCAGGAACTGAGCGCCGCCCGTGCGCTGCTCGACGATATCCCGGCGGCCATGGATGCCAATCGCCTGGCCAACCGCACCTGGAACAGCCTGCCCTACCCCCGCTATCGCGGCGCCGACGACGCCTGAACCCACACCCCACGGCAGCGCTGCCCATGGCTGCCGTGGGGGACTTGGGCCAACGCCCCCTCCGTTCGAAAAAAAAAGTCGAGCCCTGCATCCATAACGATTCCTGGCGGGTAGTACAGATGGGCAGCCCGAATCTGCCTCTTCGATTACCTATCAGGAGATCGCCCCATGAACGTAAAACCTGCCAGTGGCCTGCTCAGCGGCCTCGTCCTGTGCCTCGCCCTGCAAAGCCTCAATGCCCAGGCGGCCGTGCCCGACGCCGTGAAGGTGCCCGATGGCCACAAGGTCGTGCTCGAAACCGTCGGCGTGGGCGAAATCACCTACGAATGCCGCGACAAGGCGGGTGCGCCAGGCCAAACCGAGTGGTTTTTCGTCGGCCCCAAGGCCGTGCTCAATGACCGTGCCGGAAAGCCGGTAGGGGACTACTTCGGGCCGCCGGCCACCTGGCAGGCCCGTGACGGGTCGAAGATCACCGGCACGCAGGTGGCCGTCGCGCCGGCCGGCACGGGCGATATCCCGTACCAGTTGGTCAAGGCCAACCCCGCCGAGGGCAAGGGCGCCATGAGCGGCGTCAGCTTCGTGCAGCGCCTGGCGACCCGGGGTGGCGTCGCGCCCAGCGATACCTGCGCCGCCGAGAACAAGGGGCAGCGGCAGGTCGTCAAGTACCAGGCCGACTACCTATTCTGGGGGGCCAACTGAGCTCGCCCGGGCAGGCGCGAGGCGAGCCGTCGGCTACGCTCAACGACACACCCCGGCCAGACGGGCCGGGGCACCCTCGAGCGCAGAAAGTGGATCAACCTGCCAGCACCTTCGATTACCAGAGCCACCTCGACGCCTGCGCCCGAGGTGAGCGGCCGGCCTTGCGGGCGCTCTACGATCAGGAAGGTGCGCGGCTGCTCGGCGTGGCTCGCCGCATCGTGCGGGACGACGCCCTGGCCGAAGACATCGTGCACGATGCCTTCATCCGTATCTGGACGCGCGCTGCCAGCTTCGACCCGGCGCGTGGCTCCGCGCGCGGCTGGATCTACAGCATCACGCGGAACCTGGCGCTGAACCATATCCGCGATGGTGCCCGGGAGGCGCCCCTGGATGATGCAGGTGCGGCGGTGCTGCACGCGCAGGTGGCGGAGGTGGACGACAGCCTGGCGGCGCACGGTTCAGCCAGAATTCATCAATGCCTGGAGCAGCTGGAGCCGGCGCGGCGGCGCTGCATCCTGCATGCCTACGTCGACGGCTGCACGCATGCCGAAATCGCCGCCCTGCTCGGCGCGCCCTTGGGCACGGTCAAGGCGTGGATCAAGCGCAGCCTGGCGTCACTGCGGGAGTGCATGGGATGAACACCGAGCACAACGGCACCGGCCCCGAAGACCTGGACACCCTCGCCGGCGAATATGTACTGGGCAGCCTGCCGGCCAGCCAGTGGCATGCCGTGCACGAGCGCCTCAAGCACGACGCCGACCTGCGTTCAGCCGTGGCTGACTGGGAAAACCGTCTGCTGGAGCTGACCGCGATCGTCGAGCCGAAAACCCCCAGCCCACGCCTGTGGAGCCGGGTATCCCGCACCCTGGACGCGCAGCTCGATGGCGACGCAACGGCACCGCGGCAGGTGGCCGTACCCTGGCTCCGGCGCTTGGGCGTATGGCGGGGCCTGGCGGGCGCCGGGCTGGCCGCAAGCCTGGTGCTGGCGACGATGCTGCTGACCACCAGCGCACCGCGCATCACCTACATGGTGGTGCTGGTGGCCCCCACCGACCAGACCCCCGGCTGGGTGGTGCAGGCCAGCGACAGCCGCAGGGTCCAGCTGATCCCCCTCGGGCATGGCGAGGTTCCGGGCGACAAAGTGCTGCAGTTCTGGACCAAGGCGGAGGGCTGGCAAGCGCCGGTATCCCTTGGCTTGGTCAAGCCTGGCGCGCAACTCAGCGTCCCCCTCGATCAGCTGCCGCCGCTGGAGCCGAGCCAGTTGTTCGAGCTGACCCTGGAAAACCCGGGGGGCTCCACCACGGGCCGGCCAATGGGGCCCGTTCAGTTCATTGGTCGGGCGGTGAAGGTCATCTAGCAGATTCAACCCTCTGTAAAATGAGCAGCTCACGACCCGGGCGGCACTCGTGAACTCCTTCGCCACCGATGCCGACAGCGAGAGATGCGTTGTCTTCCAGCTGCTCCGACGCGCCCTAGCCGCGTGAATCGCCCCTACTTTCTCGCCAGGAACACCGCCAGCGCCGCAAAACGCCTGCGTGCCTCCCAGGCAAACAGGCGGTTGGCCAATGGGTCGAGCAGCACGCCCAGCCAACGCGGCCGCAGCGTCAGGCTGAAGCTGTAGATGAGCTCGGAGCGCCCCGCTTCGATATCGCGGTGGCGCATCGACGCCGCCCACGACTCGAACAGCCCCGTCGGCTCCACCAGCATGGCCGCCGCCACCTTGCCCGGCTGATAGTTCACGAAGCGGGTACGCATCGCTAGCAGGCGCTTCCAGCCCTTGCCCCGGTTGAAGGAAACCGCGCCGATGGAAGGATGACTATCGCCCGTTTCCATATGCGCGACGGCCAGCAACGTGTCCCACTGCAACCGCACGCGATGGTTATGGAAAGCTTCGAAGGTGGCGTCGGCGGAGGCCGGCATGACCAGGGTGAAACGGTGGGTGCTCATGAAACTTGCGCCAGGAGAAATCTAGCGGCGAAGAGTAGTTCAAGGGACCTTCACAATGAACTGCATCTGCCAAACGAAGCGACGCCCTCAGTTCAGGACTGATAGGCGTCGCTTCCGTGGGCAGTCAGGAAGCAAGTGCTTTCAAAGAGGCAGCGACATCGCTGTCCACACAGAGGACCGTCGTTCCCTTCTCCTGTATGCAGGCCTTCCGCTCGCCCGTGGTCAGGAAGAAAACCTTGCGTCCTTCAAGCCTGAACCAACCCGCGCGAAAGCCATAAGTCGCGATGCCATTCAATCGGACGCTGCGATCCATTGCCTCCCTGTCTATTGTCTGAACCTTGAGTCCCTCAATTGGCCACGAAGCGCTGTAGAACCCTGACCGCACATGAAGTACCCCCTTATTCACATACACCTTGCCCCCAGCCTGGAAGACCAGATAGCCCTGCAGCAACGCGTAGAGAACGCCCCCAACCAACACACTTTTCAAGCTGAGGCTCTTGCTTATCAACAGGTCTGCGCCGAGCATCACCGCGACTGGCAATACTGCGATCAGGAGGCTGTTCAACAGCATTGATTTGAAACCGAGAGAAACAGTCACCATGTCCATTCAAATACCTGCCATTAGATAGGTAATGCCGCATAAAAGATCTAGAGCTTGTTTTCTCCCGGCTCTCGGCAAACTGATTACTCCAAGTTCATGTGCTGCATAGGCGCAGGCGATCACCTCTTTCCTGACCTGCCTGCGCAGCCCTTGAGATAACAACCGGCTATTGCCACTTGCCTGTGCAAGCCGCACGGCAGCTGTTTCCGCATCAAGCATCTGGCCCGGCTGGGTCCCATGGCAGCCTCCGCAGTTGCTACCACTGCCTCCGCCAGTACGGACAGCGACATTCACAACAACACTGAGTTGAACAGCAAGGTTCACCCCGACCGCGACGTTGACTGCCGCTACTACATATGTCGCGACACCAACTGCGACCACAGCAATGGCAACAGCTCCCACAGCAGCAAGAGCCACAGGGGCGTTAGAGGATCGCTGCTGCAAGGAGCTACTCCCACTATCAGGGGTAAGGATCGCCTTCAATTTGTGAAGATCGTTGGCATATTCGCTCTCCATTCCCTGCTCTGGCACCGATCGGGTCAGGAGCCGTCTGAAGTCTTCAGGGTCAGACTTCAGCAGGTCGTTCACTCGCTGACGAATCTTGGAGGACGCCGCAAAAATCCCCATGTCATTGAGCCTGCCGAGGTAGCGGGGATAGTCCCCTTCCTTACTGGCTGCACGAATAATTGGATCCTGGCTGGCCAGCAGCAACTGCTCCTCAACCGAGCGAGGGGCAATCAGATGCTCCGATATGCCCATTCGTTCAAGGAGCGCACTTCGGTTCGAATAGAATTCGCTGGCCAGCTCAGCATCCTTGCTCACTGCGGACCAGAGACGGGTGAAATCCACTACATCCTCCCAGACACCGAGAGGCACTTCCGCTCTGGACATAAGCAATCGCAATCTATTGTCGCCGCCCGAATCTCTAGCGATGATCGAACCTGGAGTACCATACAAACGATTACTGGCTTTAACTTCTGGAAGTGTGAGTGCAACACTTCCCAATGCTGCACCTTTCATGAAATCTCTACGACGCATTAGCTGTCACCTCCCTGTGGCTGTCGCAATGAATCAAGCTCTGAGAATAAAAAGCTCGAAGCACGCGCCCCATGTGGTTTCTATACTCAGATTTTATGGCCTCCCGTAAACGCTCATTCTGATGAAGCAGCGCACAGGCCTGACAGGGGTGAACGATGTGTTCCAAAGAACCAATACCTGCCGACGCGCCGAGTATTTTTAATATACGATAAGGGCCATCGACCTTTATCCATATTTTCAAGAAGTCCTGTACTTGAGAAAAGTACCCTACCTCAAGTGTGTGTTTGCTGAAGCTCCCCAGTTTCATTTCGGGAATATGCTCAAACGTAAGCCCGCAACAACCTGAAACCTCCTTATTAGGAGTTATTACGCAGTTCTCTAATACCTGATCACAGCCCTGAAGAAGCATCTCCTCTCGATTTGAGAATATTTTTCTCGTAGCGCTATCAGCGTGAAATGGCATCCAGCTATTTACCTGCAACTTCACAAGTCCCGCCTCTATAAGTAGCTTCAGCTCCATGTCGGCCTTTACTTGACTAACCACTTCGCTACTGTCTGAGTCTTGTTCAATGGTAATTACGCAAAATATCCCGTTCTCCGCCACGGCCTTGGCGGCATTGATAACCGAGGCTACGGGGACCCACTCGGCATGATCGACACCTGTACTCAGGTTGATCTCATTCAGCCCCGAGGCAGACAGTCTTCTTGCCACTCTCGTTGCCGAAGAGTGAGTCTTCCCCCAATACCCATTTGTTACGCAGCGACTAAGCAGCCCCAATCGCTGAACGTGATCCACGGAGGCAAACAAATCCTCTCCCAGCAAAAGTGGCTCCCCGCCACTGAACACAACGAGACGCAACCCCGGAAACACCTGCCACGCTTGATCAATGAAACTGGCTATTTCTTCGAAAGATAATTTTGCAGATAGGGTCGGACTGCATTCGAAGCAGCAATCCCGACATTGAGCATTGCACTTGTATGTCGTTATCACCGTCAGCGTATGCGGAACAACATCCCAGTAGCCTTCCGGAACCCATGGCTGATCCATATCGAGCCTCCTAACAAACAATGAATGACAATCATTGTCATCTCTGGAGCCGATGTCGATTCAAGGAGAAAGGCAGTTAAATAGCACTTGAAAAAGCAAGAACAAGTCTGGAATGCAGCTTACCTAACGTAAAGTCCGCAACAAAGGAAACAGCCTACAGTTTAAAATGAACCATTCATAGACCATAAGAAACCATTCATCATCCGCTTAGAGTGGTTACTGACTACTTTTTTCTTCTGATCTATAAATCGCGCAAGATGGCGTCGAAAACTCCATTGATTGGTCTAAGTAATGCGTAGGATTATCAACTTTCATATCTACGAAATTTCTCAAAACCAATCCCTGTATTCAAAGTGACAGACGAATGCTGAACCTGGAGAAAATCATCGGAAGAGGTACCTGGCGATACGTGGGCCAACGCGTGCAGGGCCTGCAAATCCAGGCCATCCCCATCGCCGGCAAGTCCATTGAATGCATCGCGAAGGCACTGGACGGTACCGCCTACCAGATAGGGCGTATCCACACCCGAAACGCCTTCGTGGTGCGGAAAGGGGTCCTGTCACTGCTGTACGTGAGGCCGGACTACAGGGGATACCGCAGGGCAGCCGGCCTGGTTTTCGCCCCCTGCCCCTGGAAGGTCGACTACGACCATGCGCTGAGCAGGAACCTCGCTGGCCAACTGGGTTACGCCTACGTGCTGATGCTGCGGGTTGTGCCGAGAATCAACCGCTCGCACGGCCACCTCGAACGAAACCTGAAGGAGAGTGAGGACGTACCGGACATCTGCTTCGCCGATGAACGAATCCGAGGTAAATGGATAGGTCGCTCCGCGAGCAGGCTGCTGACGCCTCCTGGCGCCTTCTCGGCAAACCAGACGACCCCATACGGGCTGACGTTGCGGCAAGCCGGCCAATGGGGCTTCGCGATGGGGGTGGAGGATGACGATAGGGACATTCCCGGCCTCAGGCCGATTACCGACCTAGGCCCCCGCACGTGACGTAACGGCGCGGCTTAGTGAGAGCCGCGAATACAGCCCCGCTGCCGCAACCCGATGCAATTACCCCAAGGGTCACGCACCTGGCAGATGCGGTCGCCCTCCTCCAGTGCCAATGGCCCTCGGTACAACGACGCGCCCAGTTGGCCCAAGCGCAGCACTTCCGCATCCAGATCCTCCACCGCCCAATAGACGACGGTGCCCGCCGCGCCGCTGGCGACCTTGTCGTCGGCGTTGACGATCTCCAGCACCACGCCGCCCATCTCCAGGTGCCCGTAGTCATCCGTCGGTGACAGCACACGCTTCGCCTCGGGAAAGGCGCGCTGGTACCAGTCGGTAGCGGCGCGCCAGTCGCCCGTATGCAGGAGGATGGACAGGATGCGGGGCTCGGGCATGGCGCCTGACCAGACAGATAAGAGATGCGAGAGGATTCAAGTCAGGCAGAGGCGAGCTTTGCCCTGACCACGTCCTTGAAGCCTTTCAGGTAGAAGGCATCGCCCTCCACTCGCTCCACGGAAATCTTCCGCATGTCCTTCATCGTTACCGCGAACAACGCGAATAGGAGCGAGCCGAATATCAGACCCGAGAGCGGCAAATTGAATTGCCCTGTAGTCGCGCTTATTCGCAGGACAAGTGCCAGCACGAAGACCATCAGGGTCGCTCTCAACACCCAGGTCCAGAACGTTTTCTTCTTCAAGCAGCTCGTGCACTGGCTGTACGAAATATCCAGCCGCTTCCGGGATATGAAATAGGCCGCAATCAGCGCCAGGGGGCTGAGCAGCAGCCACAGGAACGTCAAAGGGCTCACGTAGTTGATCCGGGTCGAAACCGCTTCGAGTCCCGTGTCCGCCGCACAGCTGATGCACACGCAGGGCAGTGCGGCGTTGTTGTTCACTTTCAGGAGTTTTCCAACCCACATGCCCCTGTTCTGCTGAGCGAGGGATGACTGGGGCGGCGAGTATGGCGACTGCGGGTTCATCACGACTCCTTTTTCATGACGCTGAATGATCGGATCAGGCCCTGACCACAAGGGTCCTCGCCGCATGGTCGCCAAGGCGCTGGCGGCGCTGCCCGAAGATGAAGATCACATCGAGGATGCCGAGCAGGCTCACCAGCCCCCGCAGGCAGGATTTGTGCAGTTCGCAGGGGGCACCGGTCTCGCTGTCGACGACGCGGATCTTCAGCAGGCGCTTGCCGATTCCCTGCCCGTTGAACCCGTCCTTGAACAGCAGGTAGGCGAACAGCAGCAGCATGCAGACCTTGCCGAAAATGTCCGGGCTGGTGGCCGGCCGGAAGAACACGAAATCGATGATGAAGCTGATCAGGCCCAGCACCAGGAGCGCGCCCCAGAAGTCGATCTGCGAGGCCACGAACCGTGCCCAGAGCGGGGCAAGTTGCTGGTCGAGCTGCTCGCGCCGAGCCGCTGCGGGAACACGGGGCGGTTGCGGCGCCACGCGCTCGCCCGGGCTCGCCTCGCGCTCGATGAGCACACCGCGGATGACCCGCTCGGCCACCTCGGTCAACCCACCCTGCTCAAGCAGATCGACCAGGACCTCCGTGCGTCTTCCGCTGTAGGTTTCTCGCAAGCGCGCTTCGGTTGCATCCATTTCAGACTTCCTTGTGATCGACAGGGTGGTGGATTCTGTGTCGCCGCCACTTCAGTCGTCAATCGCCGCAAAAAGACCGGATATCGCTGCAAACGACCTTGCCAAACACGCCCCATTA
Organism: Pseudomonas sp. zfem005; assembly: GCF_032621735.1. Taxonomy (NCBI): domain Bacteria; kingdom Pseudomonadati; phylum Pseudomonadota; class Gammaproteobacteria; order Pseudomonadales; family Pseudomonadaceae; genus Pseudomonas; species Pseudomonas sp. zfem005. The sequence goes on from NZ_JAVYJE010000007.1 coordinate 234,721, forward strand.
CCACTCACCCTTGCACTCTCCATCGGTCTCGATAAAGTAGCGCAGCGGCGAAATGACATCACCGCAAGAACCTTCACTCAGGAACGAGTAATCCATGACCAAGATCATGATGTGCACGGCGGCGCTGGCAGTTGCGCTGCTCTCCGGATGCGCTTCGGTACCGATGGAATCCCCCGAAAAAGACGCAGCCCTCAAGGCCTTCCCGAACCCGCCGCAGGACCAGTCTGCGGTCTACATCTTCCGCGACACGTCCCTGGGCGCTGCGCTGAAGAAGACCGTGAAGATCGATGACAAGGTGATCGGGGAAACCGCACCCAACACCTATTTCTACCGCCTGATCACCCCGGGCGCGCATGTGTTGTCGACCGAGTCCGAGTTCGGTGACAACACCCTCAACCTCAGTGCCCAGCCCGGCAAGAACCACTACGTACGCCAGTCCATCCGGATCGGTGTGTTCGCCGGCGGCGCCACTCTGAGCGAAGTCTCCGAGTCCGAAGGCAAGAAGGCCGTGGCCGACACCAAGCTGGCCCGCTGAAAACCCCGTGGATGGGGTCGGCAATCGACTCCATCCACAGCCTGCTTGCTAACCCCCCTCCCTCATCGTTGCCCCCCTTTCTCCAAGCTGCTAAAAGCCCTCATCCCCATTCGAAAGATGAATACCGCCATGGACCACAGTGACCGTTCGAATAGTCGCGTGTTCGAGCTCGACCTGCTCCGCGCCCTGGTCGCGGTGGCCGATTGCGGCAGCTTCACCACGGCGGCCAGCCGGCTGAACTCCACCCAGTCAACCGTCAGCCAGAAGATCCGCCGGCTGGAAGAGATGGCCGGGCACCGCCTGCTGGAACGCGGCAACCGCGACGTGCTGCCCACCGACGCCGGCGAGACGCTGCTCGGCTACGCGCGGCGCATGCTGGCGCTGAACGACGAGCTGCAGGAGGCGCTGTCCGGGGCCACGGTGGCGCTGACGGTGCGCATCGGCGTGCCGGACGACTTCGCCACCGGGCGCACCACCGAGCAGCTGGCGGCGTTCAACCGCCATTACCCCCAGGTGAAGCTGGAGGTGACCAGCGGGCTGAGCCGCGACCTCTCCGCCAGCTACGACCGTGGCGAGCTGGACCTGGTGCTGCTCAAGCAGCGGCAGAACGCCCGCGAGGCGGTGGCCTGCTGGCCGGAGAAGACGCGCTGGGTGGACAGCGCGAAGAACCCCTGCATCGACCTCGACCCGCTGCCCATCGTCACCTTCCCGCCGCGCGGGGTGTACCGCGACGAGATGATCGCGGCGCTGGAGGCGGTGGGCCGGCGCTGGCACATCAGCTTCACCAGTTCGAGCCTGTCGGGCATCCAGTCGGCCATCGCCGACGGCATGGGCATCGGCCTGCTGCCGCAACGGGCGGTGACGGCGGACCACGCCGTGCTGGCCAGGAAAGCTGGGCTACCCTCGGTGGATGCCTTCGAGGTGGCGCTGCTACACCGCCCGGCGGCGGACCCGATGGTGAAGGAGCTGGCGCGTGTGCTGTCACGGGTGCTGGCGCAGGATACGAAAGGCTGACAGAGACCCGCCCACATTCGAAAACCGAATACAGCGGATTCCAACATTTAATTTGTGCATGGATAGATCGCTGGATATCGTGCTCTCCAGCGACGGCCAGCGCCCCACGGCGCGCCGCTCCGCACCATTGCTCACCACGGCGCCGCACGCGCCGGGCAGCAAGACAACAATGAGGAAATACCCCATGGCCAAATCCACCTATTACGCGCCGCACGGCGGGCACCCGGCACAGACCGAGCTGCTCACCGACCGCGCCATGTTCACCGAAGCCTATGCCGTGATCCCCAAGGGCGTGATGCGTGACATCGTCACCAGCCACCTGCCCTTCTGGGACAACATGCGCATGTGGGTCATCGCCCGCCCGCTGTCCGGCTTCGCCGAGACCTTCTCCCAGTACATCGTCGAACTGGCTCCCCAGGGCGGCAGCGACAAGCCCGAGCAGGACCCCAACGCCGAAGCGGTGCTGTTCATCGTCGAAGGCGAGCTGACCCTGACCCTGCAAGGCCAGGTGCACAGCATGCAACCGGGCGGCTATGCCTTCATTCCGCCGGGCGCCGACTACAAGGTGCGCAACACCAGTGGCCAGCACACCCGCTTCCACTGGATCCGCAAGCACTACCAGAAGGTCGACGGCGTACCGCTGCCGGACGCCTTCGTCACCAACGAGCAGGACATCGAGCCGCGCGTGATGCCGGACACCGAAGGCCGCTGGAGCACCACCCGCTTCGTCGACATGGCCGACATGCGCCATGACATGCACGTGAACATCGTCAACTTCGAGCCGGGCGGCGTGATCCCCTTCGCCGAAACCCACGTGATGGAACACGGCCTGTACGTGCTGGAAGGCAAGGCCGTCTACCGCCTGAACCAGGACTGGGTCGAGGTGGAAGCCGGTGACTTCATGTGGCTGCGCGCCTTCTGCCCGCAAGCCTGCTACTCCGGTGGCCCGGGTCGCTTCCGCTACCTGCTGTACAAGGATGTGAACCGCCACATGCGCCTGACCCTCAACCAGGCCCATTGATCCAAACGACGGGAGCCCAGCGCTCCCGTCGTCGTTTCTGCTGAGTCGCGAAGGGCTTCGTAGCCTTGGCTTCAGCCCAGGGATGCTGGATCGACGCCCTGAAGACTCGACAGGATGAACCCGCGCCGTAGCACCTCCGCACGGTGCTTCCGGCGAGCCCTGTGGGAGCGAATTCATTCGCGAAGGGCCGGCATGGCCTCTACCATTGCCGCCGATCCAGCCTCGCCCCACCTGCCCTACCGCTTCACATGCGCCGCGAACCCGGCCTCCCCCGGCGCCACCTCGGGCTTGAGGGTCAACGCGGGAATCTCGTAATCCCCTGCATTCTGCTGGCGATAGGCGATGGGCTCGGTGCTCCACAGCCTGTCCAGGCGCTGCCCCAGCTCCTGCTGGATGCTGGCGAAGCGGGCCGCGTCGACCCGGCTGGTGCGGTGCACCACGAAGGGCGGCAGCACGTCGAAGCCGGGGTAATGCAGGATGCCGTGCTGGATGGGGAACAGCAGGTCGTCCATCGGGCCGTTGATGCCGCGCTCGCTGTAGTGGGAATCCCAGCCGCCGGTGGTCACCAGCAACATCGCCCGCTTACCCGCCATCGACCCCTCGCCGTAGCGGTTGCCCCAGCGCACATCCGAATGCTCGCCCACGCCATAGGCGAAGCCGTAGGCATACACGCGGTCGACCCAGCCCTTGAGGATCGCCGGCATCGAGAACCACCAGAGCGGGAACTGCAGGATCAGCGCATCCGCCCAGCGCAGCTTGTCCTGCTCGGCGGCGATGTCCGCGCTCTGCCGGCCGCTGGCGAAGGCGCGCCTGGAATCCTGCGAGGCATCGAAACGCGCCTCGGGGTCGCGGTCCAGGCTGTCGCCGGCATCGATGGGCGACTTCCAGCCCATCGCATACAGGTCGGACACCTGCACGGCATGGCCGGCGGCCTGCAGGCGCTGCACGGTGAAATCCTTCAGCGCGCCGTTCAGCGAGCGGGGTTCGGGGTGGGCGAAGACGATCAGAACATTCATGGCAAACCTCCATAACGGGATGAGCGCAGGATGGTGTTGCGCCAGGTATATTGGAAATGAATAACCCATATTCCAGGTATGTGAATGAATAATCTCAGGCGTCTGGACCTCAACCTGCTGGTGACCCTCGACGTGCTGCTCGCCGAGCACAACGTCACCCGTGCCGCCGAGCGCCTGAATTTCTCCCAGCCCTCGGTGAGCGTGCACCTGGCCAAGCTGCGGGAGATCTTCGACGACCCGCTGCTGCTGCCCGGCCCGCGCGGCATGCGCCCCACCGCCCGCGCCGAGGAGCTGCGCGAGCCGCTGCGCCAGGCCCTGGAAGCCCTGGAGCGCGCCGTGGCCCCGGCCAGCCCCTTCGACCCGGCCCAGGCGCGGGACACCTGGCGCGTCGCCGCCACCGACTACGGCGAATCGGCCATCCTCCTGCCCGCCCTCGCCGGCCTGCGCGCCGCCGCACCGGGCACCCGCATCGCCGTGGTCGAGATGATGCCCTCGCGCATCGCCAAGCAGGCGGAGCTGGGCGATATCGACCTGGCCTTCCACACCGCCGAAGGCTCACCCCTCAACCTGCGCCGCCGCACCCTGTTCGCCGAGCGCTACGTACTCGCCGGCCGCGCCGGCCACCCGCGCCTGAAGCGACGCCCGACGCTGAAGCAGTTCTGCACCCTCGACCAGGTGATCGTCTCCCCCGATGGCGGCGGCTTCTCCGGCGTTACCGACGCGGCCCTCGCCGAGCACGGCCTGGAGCGCCGCGTGGTGCTCTCGGTGCCGCACTTCCTGTTCCTGCGCTCGGTGCTGGAAAGCACCGACCTGGTGGCCATGCTCCCCGAACGCCTGGTGGGCAACAGTGGCACCCTGCAGGTGGTCGACGCCCCGCTGGAAGTCCCCGGCTACGAGTTGGCCATGCTCTGGCACGAACGCTCCCACCGCGACCCTGCGCACCAGTGGCTGCGGGAGCAGATCGTCAAGGCGGTTTGAGCAAAGGGTGCCGGGAGGAATTCATTGGCCCGCTGGAGCTCTTTTCGCGAATGAATTCGCTCCTACAAGGGTGGCTCCCGAGGGGCATGTAGGTCGGGTGCAAGCCGACACCTGCGGTGCATGGCCTCGCGGGTTTCACCCGCGCTACGGATTGCGGCCTTGGGCGAAGCGCGCCCCTCCCCGTGGGAGCGAATTCATTCGCGATCGACGTATCCGGCTGAACAGAACCCTGTCACGCCCGCTAACAGAACAGTCGCCCTTGCTGTTCAGCCACCCTGGCCAGTCGCGTTATTCTTCCGCGCTTGTCCGTCCGCTACCCTTCGCCCCGATGCCCGCACCCCAGCTCGCCACGCCCGATCACCTTCCGCCCGTTCTCGCCGGCCCCATGCTGCGGCGGCTGGAGGCGCAGCGCGTGGTGCTGTGGCTGGTGGCCAGCCGCGAGCTGGCGCTGAGTCTGCGGCTGAGCATCGAGGGTGAAACCCGCGATCACCGCCTCGATGGCGAGGCCTGCCAGGTGGTGCAGCTGGGGCGGCATGCCTTCCTGCACCTGATCGACCTGCGCCTGGACGCGCCCCTGCCCTGCGACCGGCAGATCGACTACGACCTGCGTTTCGACGACCAGGGCATCGCCCAGTGGGCGCCGCACCTGCTCTATGGCAAGGCGCAACAGCCGGGCTTCGTGCTGCGCTCGCGCATCGACCAGTTGCTCCATGGCTCCTGCCGCAAGCCCCATCACCCGGCGGCGGAGGGCCTGCTCTGCGCGGACCGCCTGCTGGCCGCGCAACCCGCGCCGGAACAGCGCCCGGCGCTGCTGATGCTCAGTGGCGACCAGGTCTACGCCGACGATGTGGCCGGGCCGATGCTGCGCGCCATCCACCAGTTGATCGCCCGCCTCGGGCTGTTCGACGAGCGCCTGGACGGTGCCGTGGTCGACGACAGCCAGGCCCTGTACCGGCACCCGGCCAGCTACTACCGGCGCGCCGACCTGCTGCCGGCGCTGGAGAGCAACGAAACGCTGCGCGAGCGCTTCTTCGGTGGTGCGAAGAAACCCATCTTCACCAGCAGCAACGCCGACAACCACCTGGTGACCCTGGCCGAGGTGCTGGCCATGTACCTGCTGGTGTGGTCGCCGCTGCCCTGGACGCTGCTGGAAACCGAGATGCCGTCGCTGCCGGCGGACAAGGTCGAGCGCTACCAGCTGGAACGCCAGCGCCTGGAGGCCTTCCGCGAGAGCCTGCCGGGCGCGGCGCGGGTGTTCGCCCACCTGCCGACGCTGATGATCTTCGACGACCACGACATCACCGACGACTGGAACCTCTCCGCCCAGTGGGAGCAGACCGCCTACGGCCACCCCTTCTCCAAGCGCATCATCGGCAACGCCCTGCTCGCCTACCTGCTCTGCCAGGGCTGGGGCAACGACCCGGATGCCTTCACCACGCTGCTGGAGAAGATCCAGGCACTCACCGCCAGCGCGCAGGCGGACAGCCACTTCGACAGCCCGGCGCTGGATGACCTGATCGACGAGCTGCTGGCCTTCAACCACTGGCAGTACACGCTGCCCACCACGCCCGCCCTGCTGGTGCTGGACACCCGCACCCGCCGCTGGCGCAGCGAGGTGAACCTCAAGCGCCCCTCCGGCCTGCTGGACTGGGAAGCCCTGAGCGAGCTGCAGCACGAGCTGCTCGACCACCCCTCGGCCATCATCGTCTCGCCCGCGCCGGTGTTCGGCGTGAAGCTGATCGAGGCGGTGCAGAAGGTCTTCAGCTGGTTCGGCCACCCCTTGCTGGTGGACGCGGAGAACTGGATGGCCCATCGCGGCGCGGCCCAGGTGATCCTCAACATCTTCCGCCACTCGCGCACGCCGGGCAGCTACGTGATCCTCTCGGGGGACGTGCACTACTCCTTCGTCTACGAGGTGCTGATCCGCCATCGCAAGCAGGGCCCGCGCATCTGGCAGATCACCAGCAGCGGCGTGAAGAACGAATTCCCCCGGCGCCTGCTGGACGTTTTCGACCGCCTCAACCGCTGGCTCTACTCGCCCCACTCGCCGCTCAACTGGTTCACCAAGCGCCGGCGCATGCAGGTGGTGCCACGCACCCCGGCCCACAGCAAGGCGGGCGAGCGCCTGTGGAATTCCGCCGGCCTCGGCCAGGTGTTCTTCGACGAACAGGGGCGCCCGGCGCGCATCTTCCAGCTCAACGCCGACGGCAGCGAGGCCACCGAGTTTCTCGACGAGCCGGACCGATCCTGACCGCGCTCTAGGCTCTATACGAAAAGTCGTCGCGCGACGGTCAGGCGAGGCGCAACGACCAACGGGAGTAACAGCCGGAGGCTGGCCCGAAGGGCGCGCGCCAGTGCGTAAAAACGGGTGAGGAAGCGGAGTTTACGAGCTGTAAATGAGCATTCCGACCCCGTTTTTAACGAAGCATCACCGAGCGCAGGCACGTTTCAGAACGGCATGTTCACCCGCAGTGACGCCGCCTGATCGTCGTAGTCACCGCGCGCCTGGGCGCTGTAGTCCAGGGACAGCTCGGCGCCATTGTCGAACTGCCGGGCGATGCCGAAGCCGCTGCGCAGCAGCCAGGGGCTAGGCGCCTCGCCCGTGGTGGTGAAGCGCTGGCCCGGTGCACCGGCGAAGGCCGCGGTGAGGGCGCCGTCCTCGTTGATCAGGTCGTAGCCCACGCCCAGGCTGGCCTTGAGCCGCAGGTTGGGGGCGATGGCATGTTCCAGCTTGCCGTCGAAGCCGGCGATCAGCTGGTCGGTGTCCCGCGCATCCACCTCCAGCAACAACGGCGCCAGGCTGCCGGGGCCGCGCTCGCGGTAGGCATCCTCGTGGATGTGGTTGTAGTCCAGGCGCAGCGAGGGCAGCAGCCGCGAGTCCTCGCCGAGCTGGAAGGCCTTGCCGAGGCTGGTGCCGACCGTGGTCACCAGGCTGTCGTAGTCGGCCTTGGCGGTGCCGCGCAGCCCGGAGATGGCCATGCCGCGCTCACCCTCCACGCGGTTCTGCCCGGCGCCGGCGTAGAGCATCAGCTCGGTGTCCGGGGCCAGGGTGTGGCTGCTGTAGCCGAGGAACTGCCACATGCCCAGGCGGTTGCTCTGCTGGCCGCCCTGCTCGCTGCGGCCGGTGCCGCCATCGGCATAGGCGAAGGCCACGCCCGCCCGCGAGCTGGCCGAGGTGCGGGTGTCGAAACCGAACACCGTGCCGCTGGCGGCATCGAGGGCGCTGCCGTCGGCGCGGCCGGTGCAGTAGCTGAAGGGTTGGCTCCAGACCGAATCGCCGGGTGCGGCCAGCCCGTCCACCGCCAGCTGCCCGGTGGCGGACTGCAGGCGCCCCTGCACCGCGTCACCGATGGCGGCCAGGGCGAACTGACTGCTGCGCAGGGCGTCGCTGTTCATCGGCAGGCTCTGTGCCAGGCTGCTGGCCACCTCGGCCGTGCTGGTGGCGCTGAGGAAGTAGGGGGTGAAGGCGCTGGCGCTGCCCTGGGCGAGCTGCTGGTCGATCACCTGGGCCGCGCCGCCCGCATCCAGCCCGGCGCTGCGAGCGGCCGTGGCGACGCCATCGGCGGACTTGGCGGCGAGGGTCAGGTCGACGGTGTTGCCGTCCTTCACCGCGCCGAAGTCGAACAGCGCCGAGTTGCTGGTGACGTTGAAGGTGCCGTCGGACTGCAGGGTGCCAGCGCTGAGCACGTCCTGCAGGCGGTCGACGTCGAAGGCCTGGCCGGGGTTGGCCACGTCCACGTCGAAGCGCGCCTGGCTCGGCAGCGTGGCGGTGCCGGTGACCACCAGTTGCCCGTAGTGGGTGGAGTCCTGCACCTGGGGGCGTAGCACGGCGCCCGCCGCCTGGCGGTAGTCGCCATCGATGGTGGCCTTGGCCGAGGCGCCGGCAGCGTTGGCGGCGGCTACCGAGAGCACGCCGCGGTTGACGAACTCATCGACCGTGAACAGATTGCCGTCCTGCAGGGTGTAGCCGGCGTCGCTGAACAGCGTCACCCGGGTACGCGGCGCGAACACTTCGCCGATGAACTGGGCGCTGTTCGCCCCGGCGATGTAGAGGTCGTCGAGGGTCGCTTCGTCGCCCACCCGCAGCGCGTAGTCGTCGCCCTGGAGCACGCCGCTGTTGGTCAGCCCGCCGCCGATCACGGTGTTGCCGTCAAGCACCAGGCCCGTGGCGCCTTCGATGCGCCCGCGGTTGTAGAAGCCGCCGTCCAGTTGCACGTCGTCGAAGTTCACCGCTGTGGTCGCCGCCTTGACCGTGCCGCTGTTGACCACCTTGCCGTGGACGGTGGTGCCGGTGGAGTTCCAGCCGAAGCCGCCGCCATCCGGGTTGAAGCGGCCCTCGATGGTGCCGCTGTTGCGGATGTCGCCGCCGAGGGTGACGAAGTTGACGCTCATGCCGTTGTTGCCGGCGATGCGCTCGCGGTTGTTCAGGTCGTGGCCGATGCTGCCGCGCAGCATCACCAGGCCGGTGCCGAGGGAGCCGGTGTCGATGTCGCCGGCGTTGATCAGGTAGCCGGCGATATCGGTGTCGGCCAGGCGCACGCCACCGAAGGGAAGGAGCCCGCACCGATGCTGCCGGTGTTCACCACATCGAGGCCGATGCGCGTATCGGTGACGTACAGGCCCCAGCCGTCGGTGCCCTCAAGGGTGCCGAAATTGCGGATGCTGCCGAGGATGTCGCTGCCGGCGATGTCCATGCCGTTGGCCTGGCCGGTGATGGTGCCACTGTTGCGGATATCGCCACCGAGGCTGCTGTCGACCAGGCTCACCCCGGTGGAACCGAGAATGGTCCCGCTGTTGCGCAGCGCGCCGTCGACCCGGCTGCCGCTGAGGTAGAGGCCGTCGGCCGGGTCCTGCCCGTCGATCAGCCCGGAATTGACGATGGCGCCATGCAGGGTGCTGTCGTCCAGGCGCAGGGCGGCGTCGCCACCGTTCACCGTGAGCCCTTCGAAGCGGATCACCCCGCTGGCGTTGTTGAGCAGGCTGCCGGTCACCTCGGTGCCTTGCAGGCGCACGGTCGCGCCGTCGCCATCCAGGCCGCCGACGGCCGAGAGCGTGCCGTTGTTGCGCAGGGTGCTGGCGCCGTCATCGGCGTGGTCGATGAGCACCGCCGGCCCCTCCGTCACCTCGATGGCCCCGCTGGCGGTGACCTGCAGGTCGCTGCCGGCCGCCACCGTGCAGGTGCTTTCCAGGCGCCCGCTGAGCCGCGTCGGGCAGTCATCGGCGAAGGCCTCGGGGGCCACCAGCCCGCCAAGGGCCAGGGTGACCGCGCAAGCCAGCCGCGCACGGGGAAAGGCGCCTGCCTTGAGGCAGACCGGTTTCGGGGAAGGGGTCATCGGTGCTTCCTTACCAGGATTCCATGGGAAGGTTCTGGGTATAGGAAGCGAGGCATGGCCTGTCAAAGAATCGACACGGAAACCGACGAAGGGCGGAGATGCCCGCCGCTTCGCTTGTTTTCATGGAACTTAATGGAATTTACTGCTGTCGCGGGGTGAAACATCACAGGTAGCCTGGGCTTCAGCCCGGGGATATCGATGGGTTTCGCCAGGCTCTACCCATCCTACGGACCGGCCCTCGTAGGATGGGAAGAGCGCAGCGAATCCCATCAAGCGGAGCCCCAAACCAACCTCGTCACTGCGTCCCGAACATCGCCGTCCAATAGATGCCCGCATCGCTCTTGGGGTCCACCGCGTAGCCGGCGCCCAGCTCGCGGTAGTGCGGGTTCATCAGGTTGGCGCAATGGCCCGGGCTGGCGAGCCAGCCGTCGAGCACCTTGCGCGCGCTGTCCTGGCCGGCGGCGATGTTCTCGCCGATCTGCTGGCCGACGTAGCCCGCCAGCTCGGCGCGGTCACCGGGGGTGCGGCCGTCGCGGCCCTTGTGGTCGAAGTAGTTCTGGTTGGCCATGGAGCGCGCATGGCCTTCGGCGGCGGTGCCCAGGGTGGCGTTCCAGGCCAGCGGCGTGGTGGCGGCGAAGGCTTGCCCGCCGCATTGGCGGGGCTGGGCGCGCACGGCGTTGATCTGCTCCAGCAGCGTCTGCCCTTCCTTCTCCCATTTGCCCAGGGCGGCGGCCAACAGCGGCCGGGCGAGGACGATGCGCCAGTCGCGGTCCTCGCGGCTCACGCCGACATCGACGAACTGTGGGTCCAGCAGCACATGGCAGAAGCTTTCCTGCAGCGCGCCCATGGCGGACTTGGCGTCACGGGGGCCGGACAGGCTGATGGCCTGCACGTTGACCATGGGGTAGGACGACTGCGCCAGCGCCTGCTGCAGGTCGCCGATGCTGCTGGCCGAGAGCACCAGGCGCGGGTCCGCGGCCAGCGGCGGCAGCTCCAGGGACGCCTCGCCGGCGCAGCTCTGCACCGAGCTGCGGTACAGGTTGATCGACTCGACCAGCTGCGATTCCTCGCTGGCCATGGCTCCAGCCGCCAGTGCCATTCCCAGCGTCAACGCCGCAAGCCGCGACACGCGATGCATACCCCCCATGGAAACCTCCCTTAGCTGATAGCGCTCATGATGCGCGATTCCAATCCGTCCAGCGCAATGCGATATCACCCCTGGCGCGGCCCAGCCTGCTTGATCCACAGGCACGGGCGCAAGGCCCGGCGGGCCCGATCATGGGATTTGGACAGCCGAAGCGGGAAAATGTGCAGCACGGGGCAATCAGGCGCTGGTCGGCCCTACGCAAGCGCGCCAGGCTGCCGCTATGATCGATGCATGACGGCCACCCTCCCCCTGCGCAACCCCTGCCCGCCCGGCACCTGCATCTGCGAGCGCGACCAGTTGCTGGACGCGCCCGGCGCCGACTTGCGCATCCTGCGCCTGACGCGCCAGGAAGAGCTGCGCCTGCTCGACCGGCTGGAGAATATCAGCAGCCTCGACGACCTCGGGCGCATGCAACAGAAGATGTTCGAGCAGCTCGGCATCCGCCTGGCCATCGCCCCCGGCTTCAACGAGGTGCGCAGCGGGCGCGGCATCGAGATCGACATCGCCGAGCAGGCCGGCCTCTGCCGCAAGACCCGCCAGTCCATCCCCAGCGCCATCCGCCGTGGCCTGGAGAAACACCCGGAAATCCTCTACGCCCTGCTCAACGCCCACGACCTGCTGCGGGATGCCTGAGGCGCATTGCGAGCGCTGATCGGCCCTGCCAAGATTGCCCGCCGCTTTTTGCGCAAACAGGGCGACGGACGCCCCGACCCGACAAGGATGTGAAGTGCGCTACCCGCTGACGCCCTACGTACTGAGCTTTGCCGCCTGCGCCTGTGCCCTGATCCTGCTGGGCATGGCCGGCGTGATAGGCATCGCCCGCAGAAACCCGCAATACAAGGCCCTGTGGCTGTCCCTGTTCAGCGTCGGTGCCGCCTATCTGGTGGCCATCGCGCTACTGGTGGCCAGCGGCCTGCTGCTGGAGGACATGGACCCGCGACTGGACCATCCCTTCGCATTCGCCTGCGCCACGCTCACCACCGTATTCGCGGCCGGTACGCTGCGCTGGCAAATCAGCCCACTCAAGGCCCTGCTGCACCTGTTGCCGAGCCTGTTGTCCTTCGCCATCGCTTACGTGCCGGCGCTGTTCATCTACGGCTGCGCCACCACGCCCGTCTGCCTCTAAATCAAAAGGATGTGAAATGCGCTACCCATTATCGATGGACCTGCAGGTAACGGCTGCCGTGATGTGCGTCATCATTTTCCTGGCACTGATTTTCATGGTGTGGCAGTCACGCCGAGAACCGCAGCAGAAGGCAGTCTGGCTGTCCCTCTTCAGCATCGGCGTCGCCTACATAACGGCTCTCATACTAATGGTTATCAGCGGTCGCCTGATGGATGAGATGCCCGCCCAATGGGACCACCCCTACAAAATCTCCTGCGCCGTCCTGGCGCTGGTGTTCACGGTCGGGGCCCTTTTTCTGCGGGTGAAGCCGCTCAAGGCGCTGCTGCACCTGCTGCCCAGCCTGATGGCATTCACCTTTGCCTACTTTCTGGCACTGCTCCCCTACAGCTGCGACACCATGCACATGTGCCTGTGAATCACGCCGGCACGAACGGCTCCACCGAAACCACCTGGTAGTCGTAGCGCTCGCCGCGTTCGTTGCGGATCAGCGCTTCGCCGGGGACGATGCGGCGCCCGTAGAGGTCGATCAGGGTGCGGGTGTCGTCCAGGGCGCCCCAGTCCATCAGTGCTTCGGTGTCGGAGTACTCCTCCAGTACGAAGGGGTAGCGCACGTATAGGCGGTCTTCGTCGTCGTAGTCCTTCACGTAGCCGAAGGCTTCCACGGTTTTCTCGATGCTCATGTCGTCGGCCTGCAGGGCGACGATCACCAGGGTTTGTCTTTCGTCTTCAGCCCATTGGGCGACGATGCGTACGGGTTTCATGGGGACCTCGATAGGGACTTGGCCGGGGCCGGCCCGGCAAGTATGGATGGCGGAGGATGACGGGCAAGCGTCAGCCGTGGCGGTTGCGGCTGGCCTGCACCACCCGCTCGGCGGGGATGCGCAGCTGGGCCAGCAGGTAGCCGGCGAATTCGCTGGAGTAGCCCTGCAGCGCAATCGCCCGCTCCATGCACAGCAGCCAGGCGGCGCTGCGGGCTTCGTCGATCGGCCATTGGGCGTGGAAGGCGGGAATGGCGATGGAGCCGTATTTCTCGCTGAACAGGCGCGGGCCGCCGAGCCAGCCGCTGAGGAAGCTGGCGAGCTTGTCCCGCGACAGCTCCAGGCTCTCCGGGTGCATGCCACGCAGGTCGCGGGCCTCCGGCAGCTCGTCCATCAGGCGGTAGAAGTCGTCGACCAGACGGCGCAGGCCGTCGATCCCGCCAGCGGCCTGGTAGGAGGCATCGCCGACGCCAAAGGATGGGGTGCTCAAGGCCCTAACTCCTCGAAAAAGGCGGCATTGTAGCGACCGCCCCCGCCACTGCCGAGCCCCGCCCCACGCGCCGCAAGGTCGCAGGCAAAGGCTGGGCGGGAGGGCGTGGGGTGGGCGTAGGGTGGGCTTCAGCCCACCGTTTTCATCCCCGCATCAAACCGCCATTGAACGACTCGCGACCAGCCATTACCGTCATCCCTCTCTCACCCACAGGGACGCCCACCATGCACATCGGCGAACTCGCCAGCCGCACCGGCGCCAGCGCCAAGGCCATCCGCCTGTATGAAGAGCAGGGACTGCTCGGCCCGGTGCCGCGCCAGGGCGTCTATCGCGTTTATGGCGAGCGCCACCTGCAGCAGGTGCTGCTGATCCGCCAGGCGCAATCGGTGGGTTTCCGCCTGGCCGAACTGCATCCCCTGCTGGCCGGTGGCGAAGAGCCCGACTGGCCCGAGCTGTACCAGCGCCTGCAGGACAAACGTGCCGCCCTGCGTGCGGAGATCCGCCGGCTGCAACGCCTGGACGCACAGCTGGGCCGCATAGGCGAGGAAATCCATGCCTGCATCGGCGGCCAGCCCCAGGCCGACCAGGCCCTTTGCGCCACCGAACCCGCCCAGCGCGGCGCCCTGCTGCACGAGGCTTGACTCTGCCCCTAGGGGCAGACGCCAGACTGCCGCCTTTCCTTCAATGGGCAGGTGGCACATGGCAACGAAACGCGTCCTGGTGGTACTCGGGCATCCCTCCGGCGAGAGCTACTGCGCGGCACTGGCGCAAGGTTATGCACAGGCGGCTCGGGCGGCGGGCCACGAGGTGCGCACGCTGTACCTGCACCAGCTGGATTTCGACCCCATCCTTCACGAGGGCTACCGGCGCATCCAGCCACTGGAGCCGGACCTGCTCCATGCCCAGGAGCTGATCACCTGGGCCGAGCACCTGTGCTTCGTCTACCCCATCTGGTGGGGCGGTGTGCCGGCGCTGTTCAAGGGCTTTCTCGACCGCATCCTGCTGCCGGGCTTCGCCTTCGCCTACCGCAAGGGCAACCCCTTCCCGGCGCGGCTGCTCAAGGGCCGCTCGGCTCACCAGTTGGTCCCCCTCGATACGCCGCCCTGGTACTTCCGCTGGGTCTACCGCGCTCCGGGGCTGAACCAGATGGAGCGCACCACCCTGAAATTCTGCGGCATCACCCCGGTGCGCACGCTGCCGCTGGGGCCGATACGCGGCGCCAGCGAGGCACGCCTGGCCGGCTGGCTGGAGGATGCGCGCCAACTGGCGGGGCGGATCTGACCGGCAGCAGTACCCGGCGCACACCCTGATTCTCCCGGGCTGAAGCCCGGGCTACGGCGCGGGGCGAATAAAGCGTCTATACCCAATCTCCGGTATCGCTCCCCACCCCCCCGGAGGAAACATGAACTTCAACCTGACCCACAAACGCGCCCTGGTCTCGGGCTCCACCAAGGGCATCGGCTTCGCCATCGCCGCCGGCCTGGCCCGCGAGGGTGCACGGGTGATCCTCAACGGCCGCAGCCAGGGTTCGGTGGACGAGGCCCTCGCCCGCCTGCGCGCTCAGCAGCCCGATGCAAAAGTCGAAGGCTTCGCGGGCGACCTCACCCAGCCCGAAGAGATCGCCCGGCTGGTGCAGCACCACCCGGAAGTGGACGTGCTGGTGAACAACCTGGGCATCTTCGATCCCAAGCCCTTCGACGACATCCCCGACGAGGACTGGCAACGCTTCTTCGACACCAACGTCATGTCCGGCGTGCGCCTGACCCGCGCCTACCTGGCCGGCATGAAGGCGCGCAACTGGGGCCGCGTGGTGTTCATCAGCAGCGAGAGCGGCGTGCAGATCCCGACGGAGATGATCCACTACGGCGTCACCAAGACCGCGCAGCTGGGCCTCTCCCGAGGGCTGGCGGAAACCTGCGCCGGTACCGGGGTCACGGTCAACGCCGTGCTGCCCGGCCCGACCCATTCCGAAGGCGTAGGCGAGTTCGTCGACAAGCTCTCCGGCGGCCAGAGCTTCGAGTCCTTCGAGAAGGAGTTCTTCACCAGCGCCCGCCCCACCTCGCTGCTCAAGCGCTTCGCCCGCCCGGAGGAAGTGGCCAACCTGGTGGTCTATGTCTGCTCCGAGGCTTCCTCCGCCACCAATGGCGCCGCTCTTCGCGTAGACGGCGGCGTCGTGCGCTCGGCCTTCTAAGCCCAGGTCTGGGCTCAGCGGTTGCGGCACCGGGGGTGCGACCCCACCGACCGGCGCCGCAACTGGCAGGCGCCCCCGCCTGCCCGGTAGAATCGCCCACCTGTCATGAGCGGGCAGCGCCCCGCTCCCCGTGCAACCTGCGAGAGAAACGCCATGGGCGCCCAGTGGAAAGCCAAACCTAAAGAAGCCGCCGCCAACGCCCGAGGGAAGATCTTCGGCAAGCTGGTGAAGGAAATCATGATCGCCGCCCGTAACGGCGCCGACCCGGACATGAACCCAAAGCTGCGCCTTGCCGTGCACCAGGCCAAGAAGGCCTCGATGCCCAAGGACACCCTGGAGCGCGCCATCAAGAAAGGCGCCGGCCTCACCGGTGAAGTGGTCAACTACGAGCGCACCCTCTACGAAGGCTTCGCCCCGCACCGCGTGCCGGTGATAGTCGAGTGCCTGACCGACAACCTCAACCGCACCGTCGCCGAGATCCGCGTGCTGTTCCGCAAGGGCCAGCTGGGCACCTCCGGCTCGGTGTCCTGGGACTTCGACCACCTGGGCATGATCGAGGCCGAACCGGCCAGCACCGATGCCGACCCGGAACTGGCCGCCATCGAAGCCGGCGCCCAGGATTTCGAAGCCGGTGACGAAGGCGCCACCTTCTACTCCGACCCCACCGACCTGGACGCCGTGTGCAAGGCGCTGCCGGAGTTCGGCTTCACCGTGGCCTCGGCCAACCTGGGCTACAAAGCGAAGAACCCGGTCGCGCTGTCCGGTGCCGAGCTGGAAGAGGTCGAGGCCTTCCTCGACGCCCTCGACAACCACGACGACGTGCAGAACATCTACGTCGGCCTGCAGGCCAACTGAGCCCATGGGCCGCGAACGCTTCCACCAGGACAACGCCGAGCGCGCCCTCGCCGACGCGCTGCGCCTGCTGGACCAGCGCGCGGCCCTTGGCCCGCGCTGGCTGGCCTGGGTCGCCACCGAGCTGTACCAGCTCAAGCCGCCGGAATACGCCGCCATGGTCCGCCGCGAGCTGGAACGCCTGAGCACCGCCCAGCGGCTGTTCGAAGAGCAGGCGCAGAGCGTTCACTGAGCCCTCGGGTTGGCGCCCGGGCACAAGCCCAGCGTCGCCCCTCCCCCAAACGCCAAGGGTCGCCAGCATGCACACCGCCCCGTAGGGCGGGTGCAACCCGCGAGTGCAGGCTGCCGAACCCGTCGGGTTTCACCCGGCCTACGCGCAACCGATCCGGTTTTTTGCCCATGAAAAAAGGGGCCGAAGCCCCTTTTTCCCATCGAACCGCGAGGGTTACTTCGCGGTGCCGATATCCCCGTTCTCCCAACGCGATTCGCTGTTGGCCAAGGCCCCGGCGATGGTGGAGAGGTTGGCGTCCGGCAGTGCGTCCGGCAGCGGGTCGACACCGGCGCTGATGAACAGCTGGCTGTAGGCGTTGCGCAGGTCGGCATAGGACAGGTCACGCTTGAGCTGCGCCTGCAGGGTGTTCAGCTCGCCCTGGATCAGCTCCAGCTCGCCGATGCTCTGGGTGCTGTAGCGGTTGCGCAATTGCTCGGCGATCTGCCCGTCCAGGTCGGCCAGTTGCTGGCTGGTCTGGAACTGGCGCTGGGCCTCGTGGAAGTTGGCGTTGGCCACGTACAGCTGGGCCAGCACCGCCATGGACATCGCCTGGCGACGCGCATCGGCGACTTTCTGCCCGGCCTTGGCAACATCGATGGCCGCCGGTGCCGAGAGCACGTTGAACAGGTTCCAGGTGACCTTCACGCCGTAGTCGGCCCAGCTCTGGTTCACCAGGAAGCTGTTGCTGTCGTAGTGGCCGCCGGCGGAGAACTCCAGGCCGGGCAGCAGGCGCAACATGGCCTTGCGGGTTTCGGCGGCGCTGATGCGCGCCTGGTAGTCCTGCTCGCGCAGCTCGGGGCGGCTGGCCAGGGCCTGCTGCTCCAGGCTGGTGAAGTCGACCTTCAGCTCGGGCACGCTGTAGCCCTCGGTGGAGGCCAGCTGGTAGCTGGTGCTCAGCGGCAGGTTGATCAGCGCGGCCAGTTCGGTCTTGGCCAGGGTCAGGGCGCGGCGCTGGTCTTCCAGCTGGCGCGTGGCTTCGATCAGCGCGCGCTGGTAAGCCAGCACCTGCACGGCATCGCCGATGCGCTGGTTGCTCATGTGGCGGCTGTTCTCGCGAGCCTGCTCCACGCGGCCCATGAGGCTGTCGATCTGCTTGAGCAGGCGCTCGGCCGCCACGGCGCGCCAGTAGGCGGAGCGCACGTCCTGGGTAATGGTGTGGATGACCTTGCGGCGGCGTTCTTCAACGATCAGGCGCTGGTCGGCCTGCTGCTTGGCGCTGACATAGGCGACGCCGAAGTCGAGCACGTTCCACACCATGGTCAGGTCCGCCACGCCGCGGTCGCGGTCTTGCGAGGTGGACGGTTCCAGGGACTGGGTGCCGGTCTCGATGCTCTGGCTGCTGGAGGCGCTGACGTTGTTGCGCCCGGCGTAGCCGGCGGACAGTGCCATGCGCGGCAGCATGTCGAAGCTGGCGAGGTCGAGCTGGCGCTCGGCCATGGCCTGCTCCATCACCTTCAGGCGCGCTTCGAGGTTGTACTTCACCGCACGGGCCATGGCCTGGTGCAGGGTCAGCGGGCCGGAGAGCGGCTCCTGGCCCTGGAACATGGTCTGCAGGTCGGTGCGTGCACGTTCCTCGCTCACGCTCTTGTCGATAGGCTGGCTGGTTACGGCGCAGCCACTGATTGCCAAGGCCAGCAAACTGGCCGCAAACGCTTTGTAATTGTTGGTCATCCTTGTGCCGCCCCCTGGTACGGCTGGTGATTGGATTGCCCCATTTCGTTTCATGCTCGGGCGGCCGTCCCCGCGGCCTGGCCCAGGGCCTGTGCCAGCTGACGCACCTGGCGCTGCTCGGCTTCCTTCATCTCATGCAGCTGCTGGCCCAGGGTCGGCGCGCCGAAGCTGCGCCCGCCCTGCCCGTTGCTACGTTGCTTGTCGAAGATCTTCTCGTTGCTCTCCTGGGGCTTGTCCTTGCTGAACAGGCCGGAGAAGGTGCTGGCGCCGAACACGCCGCCATCCCCGCCACCGAAACCGAGGAAGCCTGCGCCGCCACCGTCGCTACTGCTGTCGCTGCTGGCGAACACCTGAGCGATGAAGCTGGGCGCCAGGGCACCGTTGTTGATGAAGATGTTGCCCACGGTGGGAATACCGCTGCCCAGGGTCGGCTGTTCGAACAGCGGCGGCGGGATCAGCGGCGAGGTGGTGGTCGAGGGCGGCGGCGCGCTGGGCACGGTGGGCTGCAGCGGCGCCGGAGCCTCGATCGGCGTGGTCACCGGCGGGTTGGCACGGAATTCCGGGTCGCCGTTGTCCAGGGAGCCGATCTGGTAGCCAATGGTGGAGTAGGAATCCACCATAGCGTTGCCCTGACCGTCGGCGACACCGCTGGCGATGGCCGGCAGCGACAGGCCCAGGCTGCCCTGGCCGGTGATGCCGCTGACGGTGACACGCCAGGTGTTGCCGGTCAGTTGCACGAGGGACTGCAGGGTGCCGCTGACGCTGCCACCAGTGAGCAGGTTGAAGTCGGCCAGGTCGAGCCCGGTGACGTCCTCGCTGAAGGTGACGGTGAAGCTCACCGAGCTGTTGGTGGTGGGCGAGGTGCCGTCCAGGGCGATATCGGTAACCCGGGGAGCCACTGCATCCACCAGCACGGCGCTGGTATCACCGACGCTGTTGAGCGTGGTCACTGCGTCGTTGCCGGCGGTATCGCGCAGGGTGCCGCCGTTGGCCTGGAGGGCGCCGCCGACGCTGATGCCGTTGGCATCGGCCTGGCCGCTGGTGACCACCAGGCGGAACACCAGTGCGGTGGTGCCGCTGCCGCTCAGGTACTCGGCGTAGGCGGTGCCGCCGGTGTCCAGGGTGATGACCAGGCGCGGCATGCCACCGAGGGTATCGACGGTGACGGCCTCGCCGAAGTTGACGGTGAAGTCGAGGTTCTGGCCAGGACCATAGGTACCGTTGGCCGGGACCGTGACCGAGGTCACCGCCGGCGCCATGCTGTCGATGGCGTAGTTGTTGGAGTCGGTGCTGCCGAGGCCGGCGTTGCCTGCCAGGTCGGTGTAGCCGGCGTTGTTCAGGGTGATGACGTTGGTGCTGTCGGTGACGTTGGCCCCCGGCGTCAGGGTCGCCGTCCAGGTAATGCCGCCGTCGCTGCTGCTGAGGTTGCTCAGCGCGCCGTTGGCCACGCTGAAGTCCGCCGTGGTCAGCCCGGTCACCGCTTCGCTGAAGGTGATGGTGACGGTGGTGGTCTGCCCGGCCTTCAGGGCGGTATCGGCGACCACGATGGTGGCGGTGGGCAGCTGGGTATCGATGCCGTAGTTGTTGGAATCGGTGCTGCCGCTGCCGGCGTTGCCCGCCAGGTCCTGCACCCCGGTGTTGTCCAGGGTGATCAGGTTGCTGGTGTCGGTGATGGTGGCGCTGGGCGTCAGGGTCGCCGTCCAGGTGATGCCGCCGTCGTTGGAGCTGAGCCCGCTGAGGGTGCCGTTGTCGACCAGGAAGTCGCCAATGCCCAGCCCGGTCACCGCCTCGTTGAAGGTGATGGTGACGGTGGTGGTCTGCCCGGCCTTGAGCACGCTGTCGGTGACCACGATGGTGGCGGTTGGGCGCTGGGTGTCGATGGCGTAGTTGCCCGAGTCGGTGCTGCCGCTGCCGATGTTACCCGCCAGGTCCATCACACCAGTGTTGTTCAGGGTGATGACGTTGGTGCCACTGGTGAGGTTGCTGGTCGGGGTGAAGGTGGTGGTCCAGGTGATGCCCCCATCGGCGCTGCTCAGGGCCCCGATGGTGCCGCCGGCCACGGTGAGGTCGCCCGCATCCAGCCCCGTCACCGCCTCGGCGAAGGTGATGGTGACGGTAGCGGTCTCGCCGATCCGCAGGTTGGTGTCGCTGAGGGTGATGCTGGTGGCCGCCGGGCGCACGCCGTCCACCACCAGGGCCTTGTTGGCGCCCAGGGAGCCTGCCGCACCGGGGGTGGCCAGGGTGAGGATGGCGTTCTGGTTGGCGCCGTCCTTGATGGTGCCGCCATTGAGGCTCAGGGCCGAGGTGGAGGCGTAGTCGAGGTCGGCGGAGCTGTCGCCGGCCTGCACGGTGTAGGTGAAGCTCAGGGTGTCGCTGCCCGAGCCGGACAGGTAGTCGAGCACCCGGTCGGTGGCGCCGGTCTCCAGGGTCAGGGTCGGGGTGCCGGTGACGTTGACCGCCGAATCGAAGCGCACGGTGACGGTGATGACATCGCCGATCTTGTAGGTGCCGTTGGCGGTGCTGGACGAGACGCTGGTAACGGTCGGGGCGATGGGCGCGGTCAGGGACAGGTCGTTGCCGCTGCCGCCGATGTAGCTGGTGGTCAGCTGGGTGCCGTTGCCGGCGGCGTTGAACGTGCCACCCTCGCTGACGCCACTGAAGGTGCCGGTGACGGCATCGGCGGCATCGTTGACGATCACCGTGTAGCTGTCGCCACTGCCGGCCGCGTAGCCATGGGTGACCGCCAGGGCGGCGCCGGAGACGTCGACGGTGCCGTTGACCACCACCCGGTCGTAGCCGGTGCCGGCGGTGGTGCCGTTGATGTCCAGGGCCAGGGTGCTGCCCGAGGCCAGCGTCAGGTTGCCGTTGACGGTCAGGATGGCGACGCCCGCGCCGCCCGGGGACAGGGTGCCGCCGCTCTGCACGACGACGTCGCCGCCCAGGGTGCCGCTGCCGGCCAGGGTCGCCCCGTTGGCCACGGTGGTGGCGCTGGCGGTGCTGCCGTCGACCACCAGGGTGCCGGCGGAGACGGTGGTGGTGCCGGTGTTGGTGTTGCTGCCGGACAGGGTCAGGTTGCTGGCGCCGGCCTTGATCAGGTTGCCGGTACCGCTGATGGTCCCGGACAGGGTGGCCGCAGCGCCGGCATTGACGGTCACCAGGCCGGTCAGCGCCAGGGCGTTGTCGAGGGTGGTGTTGCCGGTGATCTGCAGGGTGGTGCCGTTGGCCAGGTTGAGTGCCCCGGCGCCGAGGTTGGCGTCGCTGGCGATGCTCAGGGTCCCGGTGTTGACGCTGGTGCTGCCGCTGTAGGTGTTGTTGCCGGTCAGGGTCAGGGTGCCGGCGCCGGTCTTGGTCAGGTTGTTACTGCCACTAATCACCCCGGACAGGGTGGTATTGGCCCCGGTGTTCACCGCGGCGCTGCCGCTCAGGGCGATGGCATTGTCGAGGGTGGTGGCGCTGGTCACCGCCAGGGTGGTGCCGGCGCCCAGGGTCAGCGTGCCGCTGCCGAGGTTGCCGTCGCTGGCCACGCTGAGGGTACCGGCACTGACGGTGGTGGTGCCGTAGCTGTTGCTGCCGGACAGGGTCAGGGTGCTGGCGCCGGTCTTGGTCAGGGTGAAGGCGCCGCTGATCACACCCGACAGGGTCGCGGCGGCCGAGGCGCTCACCGAGGCATCGCCGCCGAGCACGATGGCGTTGTCGATGGTATTGGCGCCGGTGAGCGCCAGGGTGGTGCCGGCGGCCAGGTTCACCGCGCCCGAACCCAGGTTGCCGTCGTTTGTGATCGACAGGGTGCCGGCGCTCACATAGGTGGCGCCGTAGCTGTTGCTGCCGGACAGGCTCAGGGTGCCGCTGCCGGTTTTCGTCAGGTCGAAGGCACCGCTGATCACGCCGCTGAGGGCGACGGCGCTGCTGTTGCCGATGCTGCTATTGCCGGCAAGGACGATGGCGTTGTCGATGGTGGTAGCGCCCGTGACATCGAGCACGGTGCCTCCCGCCAGGGTGACGGCCCCGCTGCCCAGGTTGCCGTCGCCGGCGATCGACAGGGTGCCGGCGGAGACGGTGGTGGTGCCACCGTAGGTATTGCTGCCGGACAGGGTCAGGGTGCCGCTGCCCTGCTTGACCAGCGAGCCGGTGCCGGAAATCACCCCGAGCACCGCGGTGCTGGTGTTGTCGCCCCCGGCGGTCAGGGTGTAGCTGCCCAGTTGGATGCTGGCGTTGGCGTTGTTGCTCGCCAGGCTGCCGACGGTCTGGTCCGAGAGCAGCGTCAGGACACTGTTGCCATTGACCCGCACGGCGTTGGTGTCAGCCATGGAGGCGTCGCCGTTGAGCTTCAGCCAGCCGTAGTTGGCGAGCACGGTGGCGCCGGTGTAGGTGTTGGTGCCGGAAAGCGTGGTCGAGTAGGTGGCGGCCCCGGTCTGGTTGAAGGTCACCCCACCGGTGCCGCTGATGCCGCCGGAGAAGGTGGTGTCCGCCGTCTGGTTGCTGGTGAGGTTGAAGCTGCCCAGGGTCACCGAGCCGGCACCGGAGAGGTTGCCCAGCGCCTCGTTGCCGGCCAGGGCCAGGGTGGCACCGGCTGCGACCGACACGCTGGTGTTGGAAGCGAGCGCATCGCCGCCACTGACCGTCAGGGTGCCCGCGCTGATGGTGGTGGCGCCGCTGAAGGTGTTGCCGGAGCCGGAGAGGGTCAGGTTGCCCGCCCCGGCCTTGGTCAGGGCGCCGCTGCCGGCGATGACGCTGCTGATGGTGGCGGTATCGCCGGCGCCATGGGTGAAGGTCTGGGTGGTGCCGCCCCCCAGGGTGAGGGTGCCGCCGGTGAGGATCAGGCCGCTGGCCTGGTCCATGTCGAAGGTCAGGCTCTCGTTGATCGACCCGGCATTGAGGTTGAGCGTCTGGCCCGCCAGGTTGCTGGCGAAGACGATGGTCTGGCTGCCGGTGCTGTCGGCCGCGGCGATGGCGACGGCCTCGCTGAAGCTCGTGCCGTTGCTGGCATCGATGGTGGCGGTGTCGCTGCTGTTGGTGACGTAGATGAAGTCCGTGGCCACCGTGACGTTGGCGGTGGCGCTGGCGCCGGCACCGTCGTTGAGGGTGACCTTGACGTTGGCATCGCCAGCCGGGGTGTCGCTGCGGTAGGTGATGCGCTGCGCCACATCGTTCACCAGGGCCGTGGTTGCTGTCGTCCCGCTGCTGGTGAAGGTGATGGTCAGTACGCCGCCGGTATTGGTGAAGGTGGCGAAGGTCTGCCCACCCGATTGCAGGTTGCTGCCGCTGATGGTGAACAGCCCGCCGGTGGTGTCGAAACCCAGCACGTCGCTGCTCACTGCCGTGCCGTTGCGCTGGATCACCAGGCTGGCGCCGGACCAGTTGCCGTTGCCGCCGTTCAGCGCGCCCAACTCGGCATCGGCCAGGCTGGCGTTGCTGCCCACATCGAGGCGCACGGTATTGCCCACACCGGCCCAGGCGACGCTGTCGCCGTTGAGGTTGCCTAGGGTCGGCGCGGCGTTGGAGGTCCAGGTCGAGTCGGTCACGCCACCGCTGCCGGTGACGATGGACTCGTTGCCGCTGTTCGAACCGGCTCCGGTACTGCCTGGAGACTGGGAGTTCTGTCCTGCCCCGCCAGCGCCCCCACGGCCATAGTTGCTGGTGCTGGTGACGGTTCCGCTTTCGTAATACAGCGTGCCCCGGTTGTAGATCCCGCCTACCCCCTGGCCGCCATTGGCGCCAGGGACGTTGTCGCTGCTGCCGCTGCCGCCACCGCCGGCGCCAAGGTTGTTGGTGATACTGGTGGACGCCAGGTAGACCGTGGCCCCCGAGGCGATGTACATGCCCCCGGCAGCATTGCCGCCGCGACCGCCCCCACTGCCGGCAGAGGCACCGGTCCCTGCGCCGCCACCACCGATGTAGCCCGTGCCGGCGCTGCCGGCCGTACCGCCGTTGCCCCCCGCAGCCAGGCCCGGCACACCTGTGCCGCCCGCGCCACCGGAGGTACTGCCGCCCTTGCCGGCCTGAGCGGGCGAACCACCGTTGCCCCCGGTACCGCCGATCCCGCTACCCCCGGTTCCTCCGTTGATGCCGCCGTTGTAGCTGCCGCCCCTGCCGCCACCGACCGAAGCAAATCCGCCGCCGCCACCGCCGCCATAGCCATAGCCGGCGCCACCGCCGTTACCGCCGCCGCCGGCGGCCTTGTTGGCGGTGATGCTGGAGTTCTTCATGGTGAGGACACCCCCACCCACGTAGATGCCGCCCCCCAGGGCGTCCTTGCCGTTGAGGCTGTTGTAGTCGCCGCCGGCGCCGGAAACCAGGCCCTTGGTGATCACCAGGCCGTCCAGTGTCACGGTGCCGCCGGACATGTTGATGACCCGGCTGCTGTGGTTGGCATCGAGGATCACGTCGGCCACGCCGTCGTTGTTCAGGTCGCCGTCGATGATCAGGTTCTTGCTGATGGTCAGTTCGCCGCTGCTCAGCGAGACCGTCATGTTCGACTGGAAGGTGATGGTGTCGCCTGACAGCGCAGCATTGATGGCGTTCCTAAGCGTGCCCGCTCCCGAATCGCCGCCGCTGGTGACGGTGATGGTCGCCAGGTCATGGCCATAGGCGGCCGTGCTGGCGCTGCTGAGCGCCGAGGTGGCCTCGATCGCCCCGGTGGTGATTTCCAAGGTCCAGTCGCCGCGGCTGCCCGTGCGGTCATCAGAGGCCGCCACATCACGCCCGGTGAGGGACGCCAGGGAGTCGACGAACGCACGCCCGGTATCGCCGCCTGCGGTGTTGCAGGCGTAGATGAGGATGTCGCCGCCGGCCTTGATGCCCGAGCCCACCTGGGCCAGGGACTGGCTGTAGTTCGCCAGGGTGTTCTGGTTGAGGTAGCTGGTGCCCAGCCACATATCGCCCTGGTTGCCGTGGGCGATGATCTGGATCGAGTCCTGGCCACCGTGCTGGCTGAGGTAGTCGGCCATCTGCTTGACGCCGTCCTTGGTCGCATCGAGGTAGACGACCTTGGCATCCGGGCTCACGCCCTGCAGCAGCTTGTCCGCATCCGACACCCGCGAATCGACAAACACCACCGTGCTCCCGTGCTCGCTGGTGGTGGGCGCGGCGGCGATGGCCGGCGCATTGTCATGGGGCTGCGCGGTGTCCGTGGGCGCGGCATGGCTCTCGGCGGTGGCGGCGGCCTCCTGGGTGGTGGCCGCTACCGCGCCGTCGAACATCATCCGCTGTTCCAACGCCATCGCCAGGGCAGGCGGGTATGCACCAGTGGCCAGGTTTTTCAACGGCAGCTCACGGGATTCCGGCTTGCCGTTCTTGTTCGATTTAGTCCACCACATGGCGAATACCTCTGGGTACTGATTTCACTGGATTGCAGCGGGTTGTTGGAGTGGGGAGCCGTGCGCGACGGCATCTCCCCGGAGATTGCGGATGACGTTGGCGCGGCTGTTGCGCCCGTCTTCCCAGAAACTCAGGCTGGCGTACTGCTCGAACAGGTCCGGCGGCAGGATGCTCGGGCGGTCCTCGATCTTCACGCTGGGCCGCACCTTGTGCAGCCCGGCCAGCCCCAGGGCCTGGTCGAACGCCGGGGCGTCGTACTCGACGCGCTCGAAGTCATGCTCGAACCAGGGCTCGCCGAGGAACTCGTAGACCAGGCGCAGGATCTTCTCCGGCGCCCGCGCCAGCAGG
Organism: Pseudomonas sp. zfem005; assembly: GCF_032621735.1. Lineage (NCBI taxonomy): Bacteria > Pseudomonadati > Pseudomonadota > Gammaproteobacteria > Pseudomonadales > Pseudomonadaceae > Pseudomonas > Pseudomonas sp. zfem005. The sequence continues at coordinate 260,789 of NZ_JAVYJE010000007.1, forward strand.
TCGTAGTCGACGATCAGCATCGAGTCGGCCTGCTCGCCGTAGTACGCCTCCTTCAACGCCGCCCAGGCGAAGCCCACCAGGCGATTGCGCTGGGCCAGGGTCTCGACCCGGCTGTAGACGGTGTTGCGCTCGGCATCGTCGTTGAACAGCTTGGTGTTCTCGTAGGGGTTGGCACGGTACAGGCGCTCGATGCTGTCCATCACCCAGGCCACGTTGCGCACGCAGGCGATGACCTTCGCCTGGGGGAACAGGTCGCGGATGGCTGGCAGCTTGGAAGTCCACAGGCGGTTGGTGTCGAAGATCACCTGCTTGTCCGCCTGGTCGGCGTAGTAACTGTCGAACAGCCCGTGCAGAAGGCGCCGACGCTGGGCCTGATTGACGACCGGACCGAACTCGCTGCCCGCACTGAATTCGTTGAGCATGCCGGCGAACAGCGCGCCGACCGGGCTGGTCATGCCGGCGTGGAAGCGCGGGTTCTGCCGCAGCAATGCGGCCAGCAACGTGGAGCCGGAGCGCGGCAGGCCGGAGATGAAGTGGAACCTGTTTGCAGCAGTGACCATGTCTGTACTCGTTCAACTGCGGGGCGTCGTACAGCGCGCCTCGACTCACGGGTTTGACGCAAAAGCCCGGTGCACGCACCGGGCCTATCACGAACCTCAGTTGCGTGACGGGAACTCGCCCACCAGCGCGATCACGAAGTTCATTCCCAGGTAGGGGTTGCGGATGCTGAACGGCAGGCTGTTACCAGCAGCGCCTACGGTCACGCCCACGCCCACGTTCAGGTTGACCGTCGGCGGGTTGCCGATCGTCTGCGGCGTACTCAACGCGTCGGACCAGATGGTTGCCGACCCCTGCCCCGTCCCCGACGCGGCCAGGAACTTGTTGGTGGCCGAGGGGATTGCAACCGGGTTGCTGGCAACCGTCCCGACCGCCTGCTCCGCAGTGGCCGTCGCCGTAACGGTCGCCGTGGCCGGGTGGTTGTGCATCGGCATGTTGGTGCTGAGCAAGGTGACGTTCTCGACCCCCGACAGCTCGCCCAGATCGATAGCACTCAGGCCCGGTCCCGTCCCGGTGCCCACGGGCGAACGGCCACGCAAATCAGGCAACCCGAAGGTGGACACGCCATTGCCGCCATACACCGTACCCAGCAATGCGAAGAGCGCACTGTTCTGCGCAATGCTCATCTGCTGTCCCAAGCAATACGCCCAGCCACGGGGGGCATAGGTGAATGCGACCATGCGGATTTCGCCGATAAAGGGATCACTCATCGATACAACTCCTTGTAGACGCCGGCAGGACCTGCCCAGCGGGTTGCGCGAGCATCGCGCGGGACACATTCACGGCGTCGGGACAGGCGTTCGAACATGGAATACCGCCTGCAGCAAGTGGCGGTCGCCTTCTTCCTCCGGGCCTATGGGGGAAAGCAGCACATCCGTCAGTTGCTCTCCACTGGGTGTCTTCAGGGTGTAGCTGTGCTGGGGCAACTGGTAGCCCGCCGGCTGGGCGAACACCAGGTCGAAGCAGGTGTAGCGCGCATTCATCGGCACCCCGGTGTTCACCTCAACCAGGGTGACGGGCACACCGCCGCCCTCCCAGTCGAGCTGCCAGGGCTGGTCGAGGTACTGGAGGAAATACGCCTGGTCCGCGCCTGCGCTCATGCCGATAGCTCCTGGGCAACGGGGCACAGGGCCTCGCGGGTCATCTGCAGGTACACCTGGTGGCGCCCGGTTTCGCGGAAGCCCAGGCGCTCGTACAGGCGTCGCGCCGGGTTGGTCGGCTCGACGAACAGGCGGATCGACCGTCCCTGGGCATCCGCTTCTGCCAGGACCTGGCCCAGCAGGTGGCGGCCGATGCCGCGCCCGCGCCAGTCGGCGAGCAGGGCGATGTCGATGAGGTTGTAGGTGGCCGGGCCACGGAACAGATAGAGGCGGCCGATGGGCTGCCCGCCGTCGAGCACCAGGCTGAAATCGGCACCCTGGTAGTGCGCCTGGTAGTAGCGATGCTGGGCATCGAACTGCTGGTCGAGAAACGCATCCTTGGCAGCAAGGTCCCAGGGCACGTTGCGCAGCTCGTCTTCACGGGTGTTGGCATACAGCGCTCGCAGAAAGCCTGTGTCGGCTTCTGTGATCGGACGCAGTGTGAGGTTATGAACAGACATCAGTTAGGCATCCCTGCTGGCCCCGGGAACAGAGCCTACAACTGTGGTTACAGTTTCCTGCTCGCAGCATAGACGAGGATTTCAGTTGGCCACCATCGAAAAATCACCGTTCGGCGGTTTGGGCAATGAATGTGAAAGCGCATTCACAACTGCCGGGGTGGAAGGGCCTCCAGCGCCTGATAGGGCGCCCTCGCCCAGCGCTCCACAGCCGCCCGTGTGGCCTCGTCCGCCTCGTTGCGCTTGGCCTCGCCATCGGCACTGAAGGCTTGTCCGGGGCGCTTGGCATCCCGACCGGCCACGGCCTGCAGGTGCGGCACGGCGGCCGGGTCGATGCCCAGGAGCGGCCCCAGGTGGCCCCAGAGGGCGTCGGGCAGTTCGCGGTAGTTCAGGGCCACCGCTTCGCCGGCCGCGCACAGGCCGAACCCGGCCTGCAGCAGGTGGCCGACCATCCAGGCGAGGTAATCGCCGGGCGCCAGCGCCTCCCGCCCCGGCAGGCCATCCAGCCCGGACGGGCCCAACAATCCGGGGACCGCGTGCAGCCCGGGCTGGCGCCGCTGGGACACCACCACCTCCAGCGGGTCGCGGTAGAGGAACAGGCACGGCACCTCGGGGTAGAGCCGGCGCAGCAGCTGCGCCTCGAAGAGGTTCCAGGCGTCCAGCTTGACCACCAGCCGGGTCTCGTCGCCGCAGCGCCGCTGGCCATAGGCCGAGCACAACGCGCGCACCGCATCCGCCTGCCAGGCCGAGGCGCCGGGGTCGCGGTAGTGCGCCCGCAGCAGGGCATCCAGCGGCGGCGGCTCGGACAGCACCACATGCCCGGGCAGCGCTCGCAGCAACTGCGCCAGCAGCGTGGAGCCGCAGCGGGAGGTGTGGAACACCAGCAACGAGGGTTCCAGCCCGGGGCTGCGGGCACCCCAGTCGAACAACGCGTCCAGGCCGGTCTGGCGGCGCAGGGCCAGGTTGAACGGCAGCCGCAGCGCCTCGTCCACGTCGTCGCTGAAGAAGGGTCGGGCCAGGGGCGCGGTGCCGAACCAGGCCCAATCCAATTGCCAGGTGCCGGCCTCCTCGAAGGCACGGATCGGCAGCCACTCGGTGAAATCCAACGGGGTCATCGCACACTCCATTGCCGGCTCCAGGCCTGTCGTCCCTGGCGCATGACCATGCGCACATCCGCCTCGCCGAACACCAGCCCGAGGGCCTGGCCGGCGGCTACCGCCTCACGGCAGAAGTCGGTGGGGTCGGTGATCCATTGCAGCGCACGGGCCAGTTCCGGGCGCTGTTGCACCTGCTCGTTGAACGCGGCGAAGGCCCGTACGCCCCGGCTCGGTTGCAGCGCCGGCGTCGTCGCCAGACCCTCGGCGATGGCCTGGCGCAGGCGCGGGTGGGCCAGGCAGTCCAGGACCAGGTGGATGCGTGGTCCCGGCCCCGGGTTGTCCACCCGATGGGGGCGGGACAGGTCGATGAACCAGCATTCCCCCGGCGCCATCGGCACCTGCCGCCCATCCACGAGGAACTCCACACCGGGCGGGCTGAGCAGCGGCACGTGCAGGCGCAGCGGCCCTTCCGGGCTGCCCAGGTCGGGGTCGCAATGCTCGCGGATGCTGGCGCCAGCGCCCAGGCGTAGCAGGCGGGCACTGCGCAGGCCCTCGCCGAACCACTCGATGGCAGCCTGCCAGGCCGGCTCGGCCTGGCAGTGGGCGGTACGGGCCACCGGGCCGAAGCCCGGCGCCAGGGGAATCGGCGCGTCCACGGCCGCCACCAGGTCGATCCCGCTCCAGTCGCCCTGGTAGTAGGCGGTGTTGAAATGTGCCACCCAGGCCGTCGAGTCGATCCGCTCCAGGGCCGCCAGCAGCGGCTCCAGGTCGAAGCGCCAGGGCAGGCGGGAACAGATCGGCAGGGTTACATCCATGGAACCTTCCTTGGCAGATGGGCTAGAAACCGCTTTCCCTGACACCCAACGCCGCCATGCGGCGCCAGGCGAAGCCGAGCAGCGACTGCCGGCTGCCCTCCAACACCACCACGCCACGCAGTGGCTGGGCGGGGGGCGGCAGGTCCTGCAGCAGGCTGAGGCGCACGCCGTACTGGGCCTGCACCGGCTCGGCGCGTTGCTGAGCGTTGCGTCGCACGGCCACCTGGCCGTGGTGGTCGGAGGTCAGCGCCTCCAGTTCGAGGTAGGCGACGCCGGTGGTGTCCACTTCGTCCAGGCGCACCGCGAAGGCAGGCCGCGCCGGGTCGTCGGCGATGAAGCGGCCCTCGGCCCCCGGCGCCACGCGCCAGAGGTTTTCCTCGGCCAGGTAGCCGCGCAGGCGCAGCCCGGGGGCGATCACCCGCGCCAGGGTCTCGCCGCTGTGCAGCCAGCGGCCCACCACCAGGTCCGGTGGCAGGTCACGCACCACGCCGGCCAGGGGCGCGCGCAGCTGCAGGCGCTCGCGCTGGGCGGCCAGGCCGCGATACTCGGCCACGGCCTCGGCCAGTTGCTGCTCGATCACCCCGGTCTCGGCGGCGGTCTCGCTGCGCCCGGCCTGGCGCCGCAGCTGCAACTGGAGGATGTCGATCTCGCGGCGGACGATGCCCTGGCGCGCGTCCAGATCCGGGGATTCCAGCTCCACCAGCAGGGCGCCCTGCTCCACCGTGTCGCCATCCTTCACCCGTACCGCCTTGACCCGCGCACCGATGGGCGCGTGCAGGGTGCCGGTGCGCGCGGCCTCCAGCATGGCCGGCACATCCACGGCGTTGCGCCAGGGCACCAGCAGCACCAGCAGCACCAACCCCAGGGCCGAGCCTGTGAGCAGCACCTTGCGCGGGTCGGCCTGGTCGCGGCGCTGCCACCACTCGCCGAACTCCTTCCAGATCGGCAGGCCGATGAACCACACCAGCTCCACCAGCATCAGGAAGATGCCCAGCACCTTGAAGAACAGGTGGTAGACCGTCAGCGCGATGCCGAAGAACAGCGCCGCGCGCCAGATCCACGAGCCGTAGCTCCACAGCAGCAGGCGCCGCTGCATGGCGGGCGACCAGGGCTCCGGGGCCGGTTCGCCGTAGCCGAACAGCGCCTCGCGCAGGCGCCAGCGCCCCAGGGCGAAGGCGCGGTTCTGCAGGTTGTCGACGCCCCACAGGTCGCTCAGCAGGAAGTAGCCGTCAAAGCGCATGAAGGGGTTGAGGTTGATCGCCAGGGTGGTGATCCAGGTGGCGCTGGCCAGCATGAAGGCGGCGGTACGTGCCGGGCCGTCCGGCAGCAGCGACCAGGCCAGCAGCGCCAGCACCGCCAGCACCAGCTCAGCGAGCACGCCGCCGGCGCCGATAAGTAATCGCGAGCGCCGGTCCTGCACCCGCCAGGCGTCGCTGACGTCGGTGTAGAACATCGGCAGCATCACCATGAAGGCCAGGCCCATGCTCTGTACCCGGCACCCCGCGCGCTTGGCCATGAAGGCATGGCCGAACTCGTGGCAGAGCTTGGCGAAGGTCAGCGCGATGCCGAAGGCCAGCGCACCACCGAAGCTGAACAGGTGCGGGAAGGTGGCGAGGAAGCGCTCCCAGTCCCGGGCCACCAGGAACAGCCCGAGCAGCAGAATTACCGGCAGGCCGCGTCGCAGCAGCCAGGGGCCATTGCGTTCCAGCACCGGCCAGGCACGGTTGAGGAAACGGTCCGGCCGCCACAGCGGGATGCGGAAGAACAGGTACTGGTGCAGCACCTGCTGCCACAGGCTATGGCGCGTGCTGGCGACCTTGAGGGCATAGCTGGCCCGCTGTTCCGGGTCGAGGGCGGCGATCAGGTCGTGCCCGCGCAAAAAGCGCAGCATCTGCTCCAGCTCGCCGGCGCCCAGGGGCGCGCCCGGCTCGGCGTTGGCGGCCTCCAGCACCTGCTGGGGCTCACCCCGCGACCAGTGGCGCAGCAGGCGAACGGCGGCGGCACCGAGCTTGAAATAGCGGCCACGCAGGGGATCTGCCAGGGTCCATTGCGGCGCACCGTCGCGGTCCGGCGCGGCGGGCGAGAGCTGCAGGTCGGGGCGCAGGGCGGGCAGCATCAGAACCCCAGGCCCTGGCGCAGCGCCGCCAGAGGGCGGCGCAACAGGTAGTAGGCCAGCGGCGCGCGGTCACCAAACAGCTTGGCGGTACCGCGCAGGCCGATGCGTGGCGGGGCATCGGCGAAGGCGGCGTCGAGGCGATAGGCCAGTTGCCCGGCGGCGGTGGCCTGGGCCTCGTAGGCGGTGCGTTCCAGGCGCGCGTCGTGGCGGTTGAGCGGGTCGCTGTCGAGGAACAGCGCCACCTCGGCGCCGGGTTGCAGGGCGATGGCGTCGCCCACGGGCAGCTCGATGCGCAGCTCGGCCTGGGCCGGGTCGGCGATCTGCATCAGCCGCTCGCCGGTCTGCACCGGCTTGCCGGTGAGACGCTCGGCATCGGCGAACACGGCGATGCCGGCGCGCTCGGCGCGGACTTCACTGCGCGCCAGCAATTGCCGGGCGTAGTCGCGCTCGGCGCGCTTCTGCTCGACGCGGGCGGCCAGCAGGTCGATACGGGCGCTGGATTCGGCGTCGGCGAAGGCGCGCTGGCTGCTGGCTTTCAGCTCCGCCTCGGCCACCCCCAGGGCGCGCTCGGCCACGTCGGCCTGGGCCTTGAGGGTGGTGGCGTCGAAGCGCACCAGCAGGTCACCGGCGGCAACGCTCTGGTTGGGCTTGACGAGGAATTCGGCGATCACCCCATCCAGCGGCGCAGCCACCACGCGGCCGCCCTGGGGCACCACTTCGGCCGGCGCCAGCACCGACTGGCGCACCGGCACCAGCAGCACCAGGGCCAGCGCGCCAGCCAGGGCCAGGAGCTTCTTCTTCGGCCAGCGCAGGCGCCAGGGCTTGCGCGGCTGCAGGGCCAGCCAGGCGTGCCCGTAGGTGTCGCCGAGCTGCACCAGCAGGGCCTGTTCGGCCTCGCTCCAGGGGGTGTCGCGGGCGATCCACAGGCCACCGAAGACCTCGCCCTGGCGATCCTTCAGCGGCAACCAGAACGCCTGGGCGGCGGACAGCGCCTGCCAGTCCTCGCGACTGCCCTCGTCCAGGCTGCCCGGCTCGACGACGCCGGGCTCGCCCAGCTGGCCCGCAGCCAGGCGCTGGGCCGCCGCACGCTCGACGAAGGCGACGAAGGGGGCGTTGGGCTCCACCACGCTGATGCCAGTGAGCGCGCGGACCTTGCCGGTGATCAGCAGCGCGGCATGGCGATAGCCGAATACGCCCTGGCCGTCGTTGACCATGGCGAAGGCCAGTTGCGAAGACGTCCCGGCCTTGCGGGCCTGGGCCTGCAGGCCGAGGAAGACCGCGAAGACCCGCTCGGCGAAACCGGGCAGCGGCGCGTTCATCGGCTCTCCGGGAAGCGTGCGCTGCCGCTCATGCCGGCCAGCAGGCCGGGCGCGTCCTCGGGCAGGGCGCCGATCAGCAGCAGGGTCTGGCTGCCTTCGTCGATGCGCGCACCGAGGCGCTTGACCGTGGCCTTGAGCGGCTTGCCGGTCTCGTCGGGCACGAATTCGAAGGGTTCACCGGGCTTGAGTCCGCCAAGCCAGCGCGACGGCACGAGCAGGTGGATTTCCAGGGTGCGGTTGTCCACCACCTCCAGCAGCGGCGCGCCGCTGGGCACGCTTTCATGGGGCTGCACGCGGCGGCTGACCACCTGGCCATCGAAGGGCGCCTTGACCTGGCAGCGCTGCACCTGCACCTGGTAGACCTGGGCTTCCGCCTGGGATTGCGCCTGGCGCGCCTCGGCCAGGGCCACTTCGAAGCGGCCGACGGAGTTGAGCGCGGCCAGTTGCTGCTTGTTCTTCAGCTCTTCACGGGCGGCGCGGGTGGCGGCATTGGCGGCGTTGAGCTGGGCCTGGTAGGCGCTGCAGTCGAAGCGCACCAGCACCTCGCCCTTCTTGAACGCCTGGCCTTCGGCATAGGGCATCTCGGTGATGCGCCCGGCCAGCTCGCTGGCGAGCACGGCCTGGTCCTGCGCCCGCAGCACGCCACGGGCACCGCTGCCAGCGGTCGCGGCCGACGCGGCGGGGGCGTCGAGCAGCGGGTCCGGCGTCGCGGTGTCCTGCGCCCAGGCCCCCATGGTCAGCCCCGACAGGCCCAACAGCGTCCACAGCATGCGTTTCATGGAAATCCTTCCTTGGGTATCTGAGCCGCGAGTCTATGGGAGCTGTAGGACAATAGGAATCTGGTCGACAGATGCTTCTTCGGATATTGGCCGGATAGGACCGGGAGATCGCTCCAGGGTGATGGGTTTCGCTCCGCTCGCGGAACGCTGCCCGGCCCACCCTCCGGGCTCGGTGATCAGCCAAGCCTTGAGCCGGCCGACGAAAAACGGTGGGCTGAAGCCCACCCTACGCCCACCCCACGCCCCCCCTACACAGCTGCGCTCGGCGCCCACCTAGGGTGCGAAGCGGGTCAGACCATATCCAGGCGCTGCTTGCGGGTCGGCGCCGGGTAGGCGCGGTCGATCAGCGCCAGGTCGTCGGCACTCAGGCGCAACTCGCCGGCGCCGGCGTTCTGCTTGATGTGCACGGGGTCGACGGCCTTGGGGATGACGATCACACCGTCCTGGCGCAGGGCCCAGGCCAGGGCGACTTGCGCCGGGGTGGCGTCGTGCCGGCGGGCGACTTCGACGAGTGCCGCATCACGCAGCAAGCTGCCACCCTGCCCCACCGGGCAGTAGGCAATGAGCGGCAGGCGCTGGCGCTGCTGCCAGGGCAGCAGGTCGAACTCGATGCCGCGGGATTCGGGGTTGTACAGCACCTGGTTGGCGGCGCAGCCCGCCGGCAGGTCGCGCAGGTCGGCCTGGTCGAAGTTGGAGACGCCCCAGCGCAGGATCTTGCCCTGCTCGCGCAGGCGCTCAAAGCCTTCCACCGTTTCCTCCAGCGGGTGCTCGCCCGGCCAATGCAGCAGGTAGAGGTCGAGGCGGTCGGTGCCCAGGCGCTTGAGGCTGCGTTCGCAGGCTTGCTCGACGCCCTGGCGGCTGGCGTTCCACGGGTACACCTTGCTGACCAGGAATACCGCGTCGCGATGCCCGGCGATGGCCTCGCCCACCACCTGCTCGGCGCCGCCCTCGGCGTACATCTCGGCGGTGTCGATCAGGTTCATGCCCAGCTCCAGGCCCAGGCGCAAGGCGGCGACCTCGCGGGCGCGCTGGTCGGGGCGTTCGCCCATGTGCCAGGTGCCCTGGCCGATGGCGGGCACGGCGGTGCCGTCGGGAAAGGTGATGCGGCCCATGGTGTCTCTCCTCAGAAGTGAATCTCTTCGGCCTGCTGCAGGCGCATGGGGTTCCGTGGCTGGATGAATTCGCTCCAGACCCAGTTGTGGTGGGCGACTATCGCCTCGGCGCGCTGGTGCGGCCGGTCACGGGTGGTGTGCGCGTCGCTGGCCAGGATGACGTTGAAGCCTTCGCTGGCGGCGCGGCGGATGGAGGTGTCGACGCAGAATTCGGTGGCGTAGCCGGTCACCACCAGGTCGGTGACATGGAGCTTCTCCAGGGTGGCCTTGAGCTCGGTCTCGAAGAAGGCGTCGCAGGCGGTCTTGCGCACCACCCAGTCGTTCCCGGTGCGTTCCAGGCCCGGGTGCAGCTGCCAGCCGATGCAGCCGGGCTCCAGCTCGCTGCCCGGCTCGCCGTCGTGCTGCACGTAGATCACCGGCACGCCGGCGCGCCGTGCGCGGTCGGCGAGGCGGTTGATGCGCTCGAGGATATCCCCGGCGCGCCAGGGTTCCGGGGTGGTGAGGAACAGCCCCGCCTGCATGTCCACGACCAACAGCGCCTTGCTCATCTTCTCTCCTTGAATGCACGCATCGAAACGCGCGGATAGTGCGGCTTCCCGCTGCAGTGGTAAAGCCACGCGTCGGGCCATGCACGACCGTTGGTCTTGCATGGGGAAACTCGCCACGGGTGCACAGTCAGAACTTCAGGACCCATCGTTCGCCCAGCCGGGCGAGAGACTTGCCGCGAGTATGCCGCCATGCAGACAGGACGCGACCTCCGTATCGACTTCTTCCGTGGGCTGGCCCTGGTGTTCATCTTCTGGGACCACATTCCGCACAACCCGCTGGGCCAGGTGACGCCGCGCAATTTCGGCTTCAGCGACGCGGCGGAGATCTTCGTCTTCCTCGCCGGCTACGCCGCCGTGCTCGCCTACGGCAAGCTGCTGCTGCGCGACGGCTACGCGGTGGCCTGCCTGCGGGTACTGCGCCGGGTCTGGGTGCTGTACGTGGCCCACATCTTCCTGCTGGCGGTGCTGATGGGGGTGGTGTTCTACACCAACAACCATGTGGACAGCCGCAACTTCATCAACGAGATGGGCCTGGACTACTTCCTGGCCAACCCGCAGCAGGCGCTGATCGACGAGCTGCTGCTGCGCTTCAAACCCAACCTGATGGACCCGCTGCCGCTGTACGTGGTGCTGCTGGCCGGGCTGCCGCTGATCCTGCCGCTGTTGATGCGCTGGAGCTTCGCCGCCCTGGCGTTGTCTGGCGCGCTGTACCTGTGCGCGCCCGGGTGGAACCTCAGCTCGCACCCCGGCGGCGAGTGGTTCTTCAATCCGCTGGCCTGGCAGTTCCTCTTCGTCCTCGGCGGCGTGGCCGCGCGCCATGCGCAGACGCGGCCGGCCGATGCGCCGCCGGCCACCTGGAAGTCGCCATTGTTCTTCGCCGCTGCCGGCTACCTGGTGTTCAGCGCGGTGGTCGCCCTGAGCTGGAAGGTGCCCGGCCTGCACGACGCCTGGATGCCCATGGTGGTGCGCGATGTGCTCTACCCGCTGGACAAGACCGACCTCTCGCCCATGCGCCTGCTGCACTTCCTCGCCCTCGCCTATTGCGTGGCCGTGCTGCTGCCGCGCAGCGACTGGCTGACCCGCTGGCCGGCCCGCGAAGTGTGCCGCATGGGCATGCACTCGCTGGAAGTGTTCTGCCTCAGCGTGCTTCTGGCCCCCCTGGCGGACGCCGTCGCCACCCTCTATGGGCTCAACGCCGTGGGCCAGGTGGCGCTGGCCTGCGCTGGGGTGCTGCTGATGTCGGCCCTGGCGGCCTGGCTGGACCTGAGCAACCGCCTCAACCAGCGCAAGCCGCCGCAGGCCACGCCCACGCCCGTGCGCCTGGCCAACCCCGGCTACGGGGTGACCCGCACCCTCTACCGCATTCAGCCCTGAGGGCGAGCGATGAGCAGCAGCGACAGCGGTACCCCGCTGTCGGGATGACGGGGTTCGTGCAGCGCCTCCAGCACGAGGCCGCTGCGCCCCAGCAGGGCCAGCCAGGATTCCAGGGTGCGGAAGTACCAGGGCATGGGCTCGGCGAAGGCCCCGCCGAAGGCGGCGAAGGTCTCCAGGCGCCAGCCATCGCGGTAGCCCTCCTCGCCCGCCGCCGTCCAGGGGTGGACGGTCTGCAACAGCAGTGCGCCGCCCGGCGCCAAAGCCAGGCCAATCGCCGTGAGCAGGGGCTGCAGGTCCTCTTCCAGCAAGGCGAAGTTGCAGGCCACGGCATCGAAGCGGCCGAAGCCCAGGGGCTGCTCGATAAAGCCCTGGTAGTCGCAGCACTCGAACGCTCCCCCTGCGGCCCGCGCCAGCTCAACCAGCCCCGGGGACGCATCCACGCCCAGGGTGGCAATGCCCCGCTCGGCCAGGGCACGGCACAGCCAGCCCTCGCCACACCCCAGGTCCAGCACCCGCTGCGGTGCCCGCGCCACCAGCGCATCGAGCATGGCGCCGTCGGTGGCCAGGCGACGGCTTTCGATGCGTCGCCCGCGCACGGCGTCGGTCCAGGCGCCGGCATTGGCGCGCCAACTGCGGTCTATTTGCTGCCGGTTATCGTCTGACATGGCCTATCGCCTTGTTTTATGTCGTTTCGGGGCGCGCTGCGGTTCTCAGCAACTACGCTTTGTACAAGAGCGGTAACGCGCCAGCCAGGCCATCGACCATGGGCGTTTTATGGCAAACCGACGCATCGTCCACCGAGATACCGAAAGGTAGCCTCAACGAGGTCACCTTGCGGCCCGGCCGCTCCCGCCGCAAGAAACACCGCCTGGCGTTCTGGACCCTGATGCTGCTGGCCGGTGTCGCCATTGCCCTCGCCGCCCGCGAGGAGATGCGCAGTTCCTGGCTGCAATCCCGCGAAATCACCCGCTATGCCGCAACCCTGAACTACAGCCTCGAAGAAGGCCCCAGCGACGCCATCCTCTACCCCCACGACGGTCCCTTCGACAAGCGCCTGGGCTACGTCTACCTGCCGCCGATGCTGCAGCGCCTGGACCAGCGCGGCTATGCCATCCGCCAGCAGGTGCGCTTCTCCCCGGAGCTGATGGAGTACAGCCGCCACGGGCTGTTTCCGCCGTACCGGGAGAAGGTCCAGGCGGGCATCGACATCAGCGATTGCCGGGGCGAGCCGCTGTACCGCTTCAGCTACCCGCAGCAGCTCTACCCGGGCTTCTCCGCCATCCCGCCGCTGCTCACCAGCAGCCTGCTGTTCATCGAGAACCGCTCCCTGCTGGCCGACGAGCCCCTGGCCAACCCGGCGGTGGACTGGCCGCGCTTCGTCAAGGCGGCGCTGAGCCAGGCCGGCAAGGTGCTCGACATGCCCGGGCAGAGCGCCGGCGGCAGCACCCTGGCGACCCAGCTGGAGAAGTACCGCCACTCGCCCTCCGGCCTCACCCTCTCGGCCGGCGAGAAGATCCGCCAGATGGCTTCGGCCAGCGTGCGCGCCTACCGGGGCGGCCCGGAAACCCTGGCCGCCCGCCAGCACGTGGTGCTCGACTACCTCAACAGCGTGCCGCTCTCCGCCGTGCCGGGCCATGGCGAGGTGCACGGCCTGGCCGATGGCTTGCGGGTCTGGTACGGCGCCGACTTCGAGCAGGTGAACCGCTTGCTGGCCGAGCACCAGGACGAGCCCGAACACCTGCAGGCACGGGGCCTGGCGCTGCGCCAGGTGGTGTCGCTGATGATCGCCCAGCGTCGCCCCTCCTATTACCTGTCACGCGGACGCGAGGAGCTGGAGGCGCTGACCGACAGTCACCTGCGCCTGCTGGGCAACGCCGGCGTGCTGCGCCCGGCCCTGGGCCAGGCGGCCCTGGAGACGCGCCTGGGCTTCCGCGACCTGCAGCAGGAGCCGGCGCTGTCGCGCATCGAAGGCAACAAGGGCATCAGCCTGGCGCGGGCGCGCCTGTCGAGCATGCTGCAGATGCCGCTCTACGACCTCGACCGCCTCGACCTGGCCGCCAGCAGCAGCCTGCAGGGCGAGCTGCAGCAGGCCGTCACCACCTACCTGCACGACCTCGCCGAGCCGGCCTACGCCGAGCAGGCCGGGCTGTTCGGCGAGCGCCTGCTGTCGCCGGAAAAGACCCGCGAGGTGCGCTACAGCTTCACCCTCTTCGAGCGCACGCCCTCGGGCAACCAGGTGCGGGTGCAGACCGACAACACCAACCAGCCCTTCGACATCAACGAGGGCAGCAAGCTGGAGCTGGGCTCCACCGCCAAGCTGCGGGTGCTGGCCACCTACCTGGACTCCATCACCGCGCTGCACACCCACTACGGCGAGATGCCGGCGGCGGAGCTGCGCAAGGTGCAGGTCGACCCGCTGGACGCCCTGAGCCGCTGGGCCCTCGACTACCTGGCCACCACTAACGACCGCAGCCTGGCGCCGATGCTGGCGGCGGCGCTGGATCGCACCTACTCGGCCAGCCCCTTCGAGAGCTTCTTCACCGGCGGCGGGCTGCACACCTTCAGCAACTTCCGCAAGGAGGACAACGGCCGCAACCCGAGCCTACGCGACGCCCTCCGCGAGTCGATCAACCTGCCCTTCGTGCGCCTGCTGCGCGACATCGTGCGCCACAACATCTACCGGCCCGACGGCGGCAAGGTGGCGCTGCTCTCCGACGACAGGGACCCACGCCGCCAGGGCTACCTGGACCTGTTCGTCTCCCGCGAGAGCCAGACCTACCTGCTGCGTTTCTGGAACAAGTACAAGGGCAAGGACGCCGACGAGCGCATGGCCACCTTCCTCGATGGCTTGCGCCCCTGGGCCTCGCGCCTCGCGGCCATCCACCGCTACCTGCAGCCCCAGGCCGACCGCGCGACCTTCGCCGCCTTCATGCGCGAGCGCCTGCCCAACGAGGCCCTGGGCGAGAAGCGCATCAACCAGTTGTACGACCGTTACGGCCCCGGCGCCTTCAACCTCAACGACCAGGGTTACGTGGCGCGGGTGCACCCGCTGGAGCTGTGGCTGCTGGCCTACCTGCAGGGCCACCCGCAGGCCACCTACCGCGAGGCGGTGGAAGCCAGCGGCGGGCCGCGCAGCGAGGTGTACGGCTGGCTGTTCAAATCACAGCGCAAGAACGCCCGGGACAAGCGCATCCGCATCATGCTGGAGGTGGAAGCCTTCCTCGACATCCACCAGCAGTGGCGCCAGCTGGGCTATCCCTTCGACCACCTGGTGCCCTCCCTGGCCACCGCGCTGGGCAGCTCGGGCGACCGCCCGGCGGCGCTGGCGGAGCTGATGGGGATCATCGTCAACGACGGCGTGCGCCTGCCCACGGTGCGCATCGACCGCCTGCATTTCGCCGCCGACACGCCCTACGAAACCCTGCTCAGCCACGCGGCGGCGCCGGGCAAACGGGTGATGGCTTCGGAAGTGGCGACGGCGCTGCGCGAGGCGCTCTCGCAAGTGGTGGATGCCGGTACCGCGCGGCGCCTGCAAGGCACCTTCACCCAGCCCGACGGCAAGCCGCTGGTGATGGGCGGCAAGACCGGTACAGGGGATAACCGCCTGCAGACGGTGGGGCGCAGCGGCCAGGTGATCAGCTCCAAGGCACTGAACCGCACTGCCACCTTCGTCTTCTACCTGGGGCCGCGGCACTTCGGCACCCTCACCGCCTACGTGGCAGGCAGCCAGGCCTCGAACTTCCGCTTCACCTCGGCGCTGCCGGTGCAGGTGATGAAGGGCATGGCGCCGATCCTCCAGCCCTACCTGGAGCCGGGCCGCGCCACCCTGTGCCAGATGCCGGAGGCCTCGGTGCGGGCCAGCCGGCTCTGAGGGCTCACTCCTGGCGGCGGCGCACGTCGATGAACAGCGACTCGACCTTCTCCCGCGCCCAGGGCGTCTTGCGCAGGAAGGTGAGGCTCGACTTGATGCTCGGGTCGCTCTTGAAGCAGCGGATATCGATGCGCTTGGCCAGCCCGTCCCAACCGTACTTGGCGACCAGCTCCTCGAGGATCTTCGCCAGGGTCATGCCGTGCAGGGGGTCTTGGGAGCTCACGTAAACGCCTCGATGGGGGGAAAGCGTGGCAGCTTAGGGCAATGGCCGTGCCTTGCGAAGCGTCGAGACACAGAATCACCCTGTAGGGGCGACTTCAGTCGCCCAGCGGCGCGCAGCGCCGCCCTTGTGTGAGCGAATTCATTGGCTCTGTCTGCGTTAAGTGTTGCTAGAGGATTTGAGCCCAGCTGATTGCCGAGCTCTGGTGATGTTTCTGGTTTCGCCCACCCGGGCGAGTCCCTTTTCCAATCGTTGAAAAGGAACCAAAAAACTTGCCCCATCATCCGGCCCCGGCTTCGCCGGGGTTCCCTCACTCCATCGCCGCTCTGGGGGCCGGCGCGCATGGCCTGGCGCGCCTCTCGCGGCATCCATGCCGCTCGTCCCCCGGCGCAACGACTGCGTTCGGCCTCCTGGAGGGGCGTTGGCGGCTGCTCCAACTTTCTTCGTCCAACGCATCACCACGTGGTGCGCACAGGCTTTCGTAGGATGGGTAGAGCGGAGCGAAACCCATCGATGCGGCGCATCAGGCATAAGAACGTGCCACGCTCAGCGCCGTCTGGTGGAGGTAAAAAGCGACCTCCACCCACCGGTGGAGCCCTTCCGCCGCCCCTAGGCTTCTGGTGTCACTTCAACCCCGCCACCCCGGCGATGATCAGCGCCACCGACAGCAGCTTCATCGGGGTGATGGATTCGCCCAGCAGCGCCACGCCGAGGATGACGGTGCCGAGGGTGCCGATGGCGGTCCAGATCGGGTAGGCGACGCTCACCGGCAGCACGCGCATGGCCAGGGTGAGGAAGTAGATGCCGGCGGTGGCCGCCAGCACCACCAGGGCGCTGGGCAGCGGTTGGGTGAAGCCGTTGGCGTACTTCATGCTCATGGCGAAGAGCACCTCGAAGAACGCCGCGATCAGCAGGAACAACCAGGCCATGGCGACCTCCTCAGAAGACCTCGGCCAGCTCCACCAGGGCGCGCTCCGCGCGCTGGTAGGACTGCTGGAAGGCGTCGCCGCCGAACTCGTCGTTCTCCACCGCCACCACCGTCACGTCGGTGATGCCGATGTAGCCCAGCACGGTGCGCAGGTAAGCGTCAGCGTGGTTCATGTGGGCGTTGACGCCGCCGGGGCCGTAGCCGTGGTCGCCACGGGTGGTGATGATCAGCGCCTTGCGCCCCAGCACCAGCGGTGTGTAGGGGTTGCCGGGACGGTCGGGGTGGAAGTCGAAGGTGCGGCGGATGCGTACGATCTGGTCGACCCAGGCCTTGACTCCGCTGGGTACGCCGAAGTTGTACATGGGCGCCGAGATCACCAGGCGGTCGGCGGCGAAGACTTCGTCCACCAGCAGGTCGCTCAGGGCCAGGTCGGCCTTCATCACCTCGGTGCGGTTCTCCGGCTCGGGGTGGAAGGCGGCGGCGATCCAGCCTTCGGTAACCGGCGCGATGGGTGAGCGCCCGACTTCACGGTGCACCACCTGGCGGGCGGCATCCTGGCCCTGCCAGGCAGCGAGGAAGGCGTCCTGCAGGCGGCGCGAGTGGGAACGTTCGCCACGGGGGCTGCCTTGGATCGAGAGAATGAGATTCATCTGTTACTCCTGGGTCCTGGTCATTTCTTCGCGGCCGGTGACCGGCCTGAACACAGGCACTAAGCTAGGACCAGCCGTTTTCCCGGACAAATGACCCTTAGTTCACCAGGATGAATCCATTTCATCCGCGGAGCCCAGATGTTCGCCAACCTGCCCCTGACCGCCCTGCGCACCTTCGAGTCCGCCGCCCGCCTGCTGAGCTTCAAGGCCGCCGCCGAGGAGCTGGCGGTGACGCCGACGGCGGTGTCCCACCAGATCCGCAGCCTGGAAGGCTGGCTCGGTGTGCCGCTGTTCGAGCGCCTGCCCCGCAACGTGCGCCTGACCGACTGCGGCCAGCAGCTGTTCGGCAGCCTGCACGGGGCGCTGCTGGAGGTGACCCAGACCCTCGACCAGTTGCGCCCGCAACGCAGCGGCGGCCAGTTGACGCTCTCCACCACACCGGCCTTCGCCGCGCTCTGGCTGATTCCCCGGCTGGGGCGCTTCTACGCCGACCACCCGGCCATCAGCCTGCGCCTGGACACCCGCAACACCCTGGTGGACCTGCACCAGGACGCCAGTGTCGACCTGGTGATCCGCTACGGCACCACGCACTACCCCAGCCTGCACAGCCAGTGCCTGCTCGACGAGTGCTTCGGCGTCTACGGCGCCCCGGCCCTGGTCGCCAGCCTGGGCCGGGCGGTGCCGACGCTGATCACCATCCGCTGGCACAACGCGCAGCTCTATGAACTGGGCTGGAAGGCCTGGTGCCAGGCCGCCGGTGAGGAGCGCCTGCTGGAAACCGCGGCGCAACGCGAATACGAGGAGGAGCACTACGCCCTGCAAGCCGCCATCGCCGGCCAGGGGCTGGTGCTGGCGAGCTCCATCCTGGTCTCCGAGAGCGTCGCCAACGGCCTGCTGGTGCCCTACCGGCCGGAGATCAGCGTGGAGGGCGCGGGCTATTCCACCCTCTGCGTGCCGGGCCGCGAGCGGCACCCGCCGGTGAAGGCGTTCTTCGACTGGTTGAGCCGGGAGGTGGTGGGCACCCCCTCGTAGGTCGGGTGCAACCCGACGGTCCACCCCACACACGCATCGCGAATGAATTCGCTCCCACGAAAAGCAAGGATCGTCGCCGTGCAGCAGGCGTTTTCCCGGGCATAAAAAAACGGCCCGGGTCCGAGGACGAGGGCCGTTGAAGCACTATCAAATTGTTTACCGCGCGGGCTCTGCGGCCCGGGCGGCTAGATCATCAGGCGCTGGCGTCCTGGTATTCCTTCTCGGCTTCGTCGAAGCGCTTGACCATGGCCGCGGACGGGCCGTTGCCGATGTGGCTGAAGATCAGGATGCCGAGGGTGGCGAGGATGAAGCCGGGGACGATTTCATACAGGCCGGTCCAGCCGAGGAGCTGCTTCCACAGCACCACGGTGACGGCACCGAAGATCATGCCGGCCAGGGCGCCATTACGGGTCATGCCCTTCCACAGCAGGGAGAGGATGACCACGGGGCCGAAGGCGGCACCGAAGCCGGCCCAGGCGTAGGACACCAGGCCCAGGACCTTGCTCTCGGGGTTGGCGGCGATGAGGATGGCGATCACCGCGACCAGCAGCACCATGGCGCGGCCGACCCAGACCAGTTCGACCTGGCTGGCGTTCTTGCGGAAGAAGGCCTTGTAGAAGTCTTCGGTCAGGGCGCTGGAGCACACCAGCAGCTGGCAGCTGAGGGTGGACATCACCGCGGCGAGGATGGCGGACAGCAGCACGCCGGCGACCCAGGGGTTGAACAGCAGCTTGGCCAGCTCGATGAACACGCGCTCGGGGTTCTCGGTGACGGCGCCGGCGACTTCCGGGTGGGCCGAGAAGTAGGCGATGCCGAAGAAGCCCACGGCCACGGCGCCGCCGAGGCAGAGCACCATCCAGGTCATGGAGATGCGGCGGGCAGCCGGGATCGACTTGACCGAATCGGCGGCCATGAAGCGCGCCAGGATGTGCGGTTGGCCGAAGTAGCCCAGGCCCCAGGCCAGCAGCGAGATCACGCCGATGAAGGACGCGCCCTTGAGCATGTCGAAGCTGGTGGCGTCCTTCAGCTCGATGGCGGCGAAGGTGGGGTCGATGCCGCCGGTGGCCAGCATCACCACGATGGGGGTGAGGATCAGGGCGAAGATCATCAACGAGGCTTGCACGGTGTCGGTCCAGCTCACCGCCAGGAAGCCACCGACGAAGGTGTAGGCGATGGTGGCGGCGGCGCCGGCCCAGAGGGCGGTCTCGTAGGAGAGGCCGAAGGTGCTCTCGAACAGACGGGCACCGGCGACGATGCCGGATGCGCAGTAGATGGTGAAGAACACCAGGATCACCAGGGCCGAGAAGATGCGCAGGATGCGGCTGTGGTCTTCGAAGCGGTTGGTGAAGTAGTCGGGCAGGGTCAGGGCGTTGCCGTTGTGCTCGGTCTGCACGCGCAGACGGCCGGCAACCCACAGCCAGTTGAGATAAGCACCGACGATCAGGCCGATGGCGATCCAGCTTTCCGACAAGCCGGAGAGGTAGACGGCACCCGGAAGGCCCATCAGCAGCCAGCCGCTCATGTCGGAGGCGCCAGCGGACAGTGCGGTGACGAAGCTGCCGAGGCTGCGGCCACCGAGGATGTAGTCGGAAAGGTTGTTGGTGGCGCGGTAGGCCGCGAAGCCGATCAGCACCATGGCAGCGATATAGATCACGAAGGTGATCAGCATCGGGTTGCTCATACTCATTGGGGGTCTCCCCTGTCGTTTGTTGTTATGGAGGTGCGACGGGTATTTCGCATCTCTCTGGTTGGCATTTGGCAGTTGCTCGTGGCAATTACCGATTGGTTTGCGGGCCCGGCGCAACCCGTGGGGGTGCAACCTCTGCCCGTCATCGGTGCTCAGGCGTCATGCCTCGCCTCAGGACGAGACGCCAAGCCATCCGGACTGCACCTGGTCTTCCTGGTCCGGTCTGGCCATATCGATTCGCCGCCTGATCAAGTGTCGACCCGTACGCGCGAAAGGGACAGCGGAATGTAGAGAGCGGTGGCGCCCTTTTCTTTCGAAAAGCTCCGGAGTTATTGCGAAATCCTCCGACTGTCCGACAAGACGTGCAACCCGGTTGCACCATAAGGTGCAACCGCCGCTCTGCAATGCTACTTGTGGATGACCTGACCGCGCATCGGCGCGAGGCGTGCGAGCAGGCGATTCTGGGTGCGGCTGGAGATGCCTTCGGCGTCCATGGCGTCCTGCAGGTCTTCCACCAGGGCGTTGAAATCGCTTTCGGTGAGGCGCTGGCCCTTGTGGCTCTCCTCCATGCTGTCGCCGGTGTATTCGCAGGGGCCACCCGCCTCGACGCAGAACTGCTCCACCAGCTTGTCGCGCAGGCGTTCGATGTCGATCTTGCGGAAGTGTTCGACGATGCGCTCGTCCTTGGCGATGTTCAGCAGCATGCCTTCGACGATGCGGGTGATGCCGGGCGTGCCGCCCAGGTCCTGGTAGAGGCTGTCGTCCCTCGGTGGCTGCTGGGCGCAGGCGGCCAGGACCAGGGTGGCGACGAGGATCAGGCGGCGCATGTCAGAAGCTCCCCTGCACGGACAGGTAGACGCCGTCCTGGTTGTCGAGGGTGGCGATCTCGCCGAGGCGGGCATAGGCCAACACCACCGACAGGTGCTTGTTGGGGAAGTAGCCGACGAACAGGTCCGCCCAGTCGCTTTCGCCGGCGAAGTTGAGGTTGTCGGGCTTCTCCCGGTATTCGACCCCTATGGCCCAGTGGCGGTCGGGCAGCACGGCGATGGAGCCTTCCTTGAGCACCGAGCGTTCGTCGCGGCGGTCGCCGCCGAAGCCCAGCAGGCCCAGCTCGTTGGCCCGGCTGTAGCGCAGCCCGCCGTTGAGCAGCAGGTTGTAGCCGAAGGCGCCGCCGAGGATCAGGCGGCTGACGGCGATGTAGCCTTCGGTGTCCTCGTCACGCTGGGCGCCCACCAGGGAGGGGATGAGAAAGTCCTTCTGCCGCTTGTACTGGAGCCCCAGGGACACCTGCGGCAGCTGATCGTAGATGAGGTCGCCGAACAGCCGCACCTTGAGCCCCACCACATCCTGGCTGAGGGTGTTTTCCGGCAGCGACAGGTCGCGGGCCAGGGTGCCGAGATCAAAGCGCTGGCGGGCGTAGGAAAGCTCCAGGCGGTTGTCCCAGGAGGCGGCCACCCCGGCGGCGTCGAGGCGGTAGTCGCCGGTCTCGACCCGGGTGGCGAACGCGGTGGCGCCCCACTCGCCCTTCTCGCCGTAGCCGGCCAGCACCGCCCAGGGTGTAATCCCACCGCCGGCGGCGCCTTCGACGCTGGTGGCGCCGCCGGTGGCCAGCAGGCGGCCCTCATCGGCGAACGCAGCGGCGGGCAGGGACAGGGCGATGAGCAGGGCCAGGCATCGGTTCATGGTCAGTGCACCGCGGCGATGGGTGAGTGGAGTGGCTGGGCGATCCAGGCCTCGAAGGCGCTGGCCGATAGCGGCCGGCTGATCAGGTAGCCCTGGGCGGTGTCGCAGCGCCAGCGTTCGAGCAGGCGCAGGCTGTGGGCGTGCTCGACGCCCTCGGCGACCACCTTGAGCCCGAGGCTGTGGCTCATGTCGATGGTGGAGCGGACGATCACCGCGTCTTCGCTGGTCTCGTCCAGCTCGCGGATGAAGGACTGGTCGATCTTCAACTCCTGCACCGGCATGCTTTTCAACTGGGCGAGGGAGGAGTAGCCGGTGCCGAAATCGTCCACCGAGAGGCTGATGCCCAGGTCGCGCAGGCCGTTGAGCACCTTCAGCGCCTGGACCGGGTCCTGCATCACCGCGCTTTCGGTGATTTCGAAACTCAGTTGGTCGGGGTGCACACGGAAGCGTCGCAACAGGCCGCGCATGCGCTCCACCAGCTCGCGGCCCATCAGGTCGTCGGTGGAGATGTTCAGCGAGACCTGCAGGCGCAATCCACGCCCGGCCCATTCCTGGAGCTGGCGCAGCACCTCTTCGATGACCCAGGCGGTGAGCGACTGGATGCTGCCGGTGCGCTCGGCCAGGGGAATGAACTCCCCGGGCGAGACCAGGCCGAACTGCGGGTGCTGCCAGCGCAGCAGTGCCTCGGCCTGCAGCACCCGGCCCTCGGCGATGTCCAGCTTGGGCTGGTAGTGCAGCAGCAGTTCGCCCCGCGCGGCGGCATGGCGCAGGTCGCGGATCAGCAGCACCTGGCGCTGCTGGGCGGCGTCGCGGCCCTGCTGGTAGAGCTGCAGGTGGCCAGGCGCCTGGGCGGCATCCTGCATGGCGATGCCGGCGCGGCGCAGCAGCTCCTCCGGCGTGCTGCCATCGGCGGGGTAGCAGGCGATGCCGATGCGCGAATCGATGGCGATGTCGAGGCTGCCGATGCGCTGCGGCTTGAGCAGCAATTGCTGGAGCTTGTCCGCCGCGGCCACCGCACTGTCGCTGTCGGTGCCCTCCAGCAGCAGAAGGAATTCGTCGGCGATCAGCCGCGCCAGGCTGTCGCCGGGGCGCAGGGTGGCGTGCAGGCGCCGGCCGATCTGCTGCAGGACGAGGTCGCCGCCACCAGGGCCACAGGCTTCATTGACCGAGCGGAAGTTGCCGATGCCCAGGTACAGCAGCGCGGTGGGCCGTTCGGCGGTGATGGCGCTGCCCAGGCGCTCCAGCGCCAGGGTGCGGTTGGGCAGGCCGGTGAGTGTGTCGTGCAGGGCGTTATGGGCGAGCTGCCGCTCACGCTCGGCGATGTCGTCGCGCATGCGATTGATGGCGCCGGCCAGTTGCCCCAGTTCGTCGGAGCGGTCCAGCTCGAGGGGGCTCTGGTAGTCGCCTTCACCGATGCGCCGGGCGGCTGCGGCCAGGGCTCGCACCGGCTGCGACACGCTGCGGGCCAGCAACAGCGCACCGGCCAGGGAGCCGAGCAGCGCGCAGAGGGCGATCAGCAGGATGTCCCGGTCCAGCGGCGCGAAGGCCTCCTGGGCCTGCTCCAGGGATTTGTGCAGGAGCAGCAGCACCTGGTAGTCCGCCCCGCTGGACAGCACCAGGCGGCGATCCATGTAGCGCCGCTCGCCGATGCGCAGGATGTCGCCATCGTGGGTCTTGATCTCGCTCCTGAGCGCCTCCTCGAGGTCGCCAGGCAGGGTACTGAGCCAGATGTCCGGCTTACCCGCCTGGGTCGCCACCAGGCTCATGTCGAGGTGGGTGAGCTCACGCATCTCGCTGGCGAAGTCGGCATCCAGGCGGAAGCCCATGACCACGCGGGCGATGGGGATGGGCGCGGTGACGTTAGCCTCGACCAGGAGGTAGATGTCGTCGTCGATGGGTTGCAGCAGGCCCTGCCCGCCATTGCGCTGGTGCTCCTGCATCAGTTCGGCGAGGCGCGCCGAGGAGTCGCTGCCGACCCGCCCAGCGGTGGAGACCTGCAGCTTGCCGTCCATACCCAGGAGCATCACCGCACCGGCGTTGATGCGTGCACCGGAGTTGCCGAGGGCAGAGCGGATGGTTTCCTCGTCGCCGCTGGATACGGCCTCCTTGAAGCCGAAGTCGGCCGCCAGCACCTGCACAGCGTCATGCAACTGGCGGCTGCGCGACTCCAGCAGGCGCTCGAAGACGCGCCCGCCGATATCCAGCTCCTCGCGCGCCTGGGCCTGCACGGCGGCGCCTGTGGCGACCTTGACGGCGAAGTACAGCGCACTGACCACAACCAGCAGCAGGAGAATGAGGACGCAGGCGATGCGCGCCTGGAAGCTGTTACTGAGCCTCACCCGCCGCCCTCTTGAATGCGTCGCCGAAGCCTTTTTCCACCGGCGCGGACGGTTGTGCGGCCGGAGCGCCCTGCAGCGTCAGCGGGAAGCGCTGGACGAGGCCGGCGGCCGGAACCTCCACCTCGCCCGCAGCGACGGGCAGCATGTTGGGCACCTGGGGGTGCCAGAGGCTGGCGGTGTAGCGCCCGGGAGGCAGGTCGAGGCTGAGGTGGCCGGCGTCGTCACTGACGGCGAAGAAGGGGTCGTCGGTGATGTAGACGTAACCCAGCATCCAGTCGTGGATGTTGCAGCCGAGCACCACCACGCCGGGCTTGTCGAACACCACGGGTTCGGCAGGTGTGCCCTGATAGAGGCGCAGTTCGAAGCGCTTGGCCGGCGAGAAGGAGTAGACGTGATGGCGGATGTTGTCGCTGTTGGGGAAGCTCACGGCGGTGCCGGTATGCACCGCCAGCACGTAGGGGGCGAATTGCTTGTCGCGCTGGTCCATTACGCCCGTGTCGGGAGTGGCGGCGCTGCCCGAAGGGCCGTTCAGGCTGAGCACCGCATCACCCAGCGGCTGCCCATGGCCGTCGACCACCTCGCCCTGCAGGGTCGCCGCCGAGAGCGTGCCGCACAGGCACCACAAAAGACCGATCAGGCCCATTACGGGGGGCCATGGAGTGAAGCGCAGCATGTCGTCTTCCACCCTTTGAACGGCCGACGGGGGCGGCTCGTGCGCCATGCCCCTGGCCTGTGCGAACCAGTTGGATTGCAGATTAGCTGTCGATCGGCGGAACTTCACGCGGCCGGCGGAAGCAACTGGCCATCACCCTCGCCTCAGTGGCCGCTGCGCAGGCGCCGTGGGGTGAGGCCGAGGTAGCGGCGCATGGCGTTGGTCAGCGCGCTCTGGCTGGAGAAGCCGCATTCCTCGGCGATGCGCACCAGGGCCAGGTCGCTCTCGCGCAGCAGGCGGGCGGCGCGGTCGAGGCGGGTCTTGAGCAGGTATTGGTGGGGGCTGAGGCCGACGCTGTCCTTGAACAGGGCGTGGAAGTGGCTGGGGCTGAGGCAGGCGATCTGCGCCAGCTCGGCGACGCTGATGCGCCGCGACAGGTTCTGCAGGATGTGCGCGTCGAGGGGCTCCATGTCCAGGCCACCGGCCGAGCGCCGGGGCTGGTCGCCGAACAGGCGCAGGTGCAGGGCCCGCAGCAGTACGCCGCCCAGGGAGCGGGCGAGGATCTGGTCGCTGCCGTAGCGCGCCAGTTCGGCGCCGGCGTAGCTCAGGAGGTTCTGGAAATCGGCATCCAGCTCGGGGTAGCGCGGGGTTTCGAACAGGCGCGCGAGGAGCTCGCGGTCTTCGCTGCTGGTGCCCTGCTCGTCGAGGTCGAGGATCAGCATGCGGTTCTCGCCCATGCCGGCGAACTGATGCTCGGCATCCCCCGGCACCAGGCAGGCGCGCATGCGGCAGACCTCGCCGCCCCTGCCGCCCACTTCGAATTCCGCACGGCCGGACAGCGACATCACCAGTTGGTGATGATCGTGGGCATGGGCGTGGGCCTGTTCATCGAGGCGCAGAAGGCGGGCAACTAGCATGGCGGGTCGTGGTCAGAATTTGCACATTTTAGGCAAATGGCCAGCTGTTGCCCAGCACCGCCCGGCAGCGCAGCCCTGCCAGCCACGCTTGAAAAGCCCGTGGCACAGCCCCATCTGCCTCACATGCCCAACCTTCAGCCCCTACGAACCCAGCTACCAGGTGCCCAATGAGCGATCAGGACATCCACGCCGATCTCGTCGAAGAAGCGACCGGCCCGCACAGCACAGGCCTCGTCCTGCCCGGCCAGACCCTGCCGGACAAGGTGTACATCATCCCGATCCATAACCGCCCCTTCTTCCCGGCCCAGGTGCTGCCGGTGATCGTCAACGAGGAGCCCTGGGCCGAGACCCTGGAGCTGGTGTCCAAGACCGAGCACCACTGCCTGGCGCTGTTCTTCATGGAGAACCCGCCGGAAGACCCGCGCCATTTCGACCCCTCCACCCTGCCCGAACACGGCACCCTGGTGCGCGTGCACCATGCCAGCCGCGAGGGCGGCAAGCTGCAGTTCGTTGCCCAGGGCCTGTCGCGGGTGCGCATCCGTGGCTGGCTCAAGCGCCATCGCCCGCCCTACCTGGTGGAGGTGGACTACCCGCAGAACCCCAGCGACCAGCGCGATGAGGTGAAGGCCTACGGCATGGCGCTGATCAACGCGATCAAGGAGCTGCTGCCGCTCAACCCGCTGTACAGCGAGGAGCTGAAGAACTACCTCAACCGCTTCAGCCCCAATGACCCGTCGCCGCTCACCGACTTCGCCGCCGCCCTGACCAGTGCACCGGCCAAGGAGCTGCAGGAGGTGCTGGACACGGTGCCGGTACTCAAGCGCATGGAGAAGGTGCTGCCGCTGCTGCGCAAGGAAGTGGAGGTGGCACGCCTGCAGAGCGAGCTCTCCGCCGAGGTGAACCGCAAGATCGGCCAGCACCAGCGCGAGTTCTTCCTCAAGGAGCAGCTGAAGATCATCCAGCAGGAGCTGGGCATCACCAAGGATGACCGCAGCGCCGACGCCGAGCAGTTCACCCAGCGCCTGCAGGGCAAGGTACTGCCGGAGCAGGCGAAGAAGCGCATCGACGAAGAGCTGAACAAGCTGTCGATCCTGGAGACCGGCTCGCCGGAATACGCGGTGACCCGCAACTACCTGGACTGGGCCACCAGCGTGCCCTGGGGCGTGTACGGCAAGGACAAGCTCGACCTCGCCCATGCGCGCAAGGTGCTCGACAAGCACCACGCGGGGCTGGACGACATCAAGAACCGCATCCTCGAGTTCCTCGCGGTAGGCGCCTTCAAGGGCGAGATCGCCGGCTCCATCGTGCTGCTGGTGGGGCCGCCCGGCGTGGGCAAGACCAGCATCGGCAAGTCCATCGCCGAATCCCTGGGCCGCCCCTTCTACCGCTTCAGCGTCGGCGGCATGCGTGACGAGGCCGAGATCAAGGGCCACCGCCGCACCTACATCGGCGCCCTGCCCGGCAAGCTGGTGCAGGCACTGAAGGACGTGGAGGTGATGAACCCGGTGATCATGCTCGACGAGATCGACAAGCTCGGCGCCAGCTACCAGGGCGACCCGGCCTCGGCCTTGCTGGAGACGCTGGACCCGGAGCAGAACGTCGAATTCCTCGATCATTACCTGGACCTGCGCA
This sequence comes from Pseudomonas sp. zfem005, assembly GCF_032621735.1. NCBI lineage: Bacteria > Pseudomonadati > Pseudomonadota > Gammaproteobacteria > Pseudomonadales > Pseudomonadaceae > Pseudomonas > Pseudomonas sp. zfem005. The sequence goes on from NZ_JAVYJE010000007.1 coordinate 287,715, forward strand.
TGGACCTGTCCAAGGTGCTGTTCGTGTGCACGGCCAATACCCTGGATTCCATCCCCGGCCCGCTGCTGGACCGCATGGAGGTGATCCGCCTCTCCGGCTACATCACCGAGGAGAAGCACGCCATCGCCAAGCGCCACCTGTGGCCGCGCCTGCTGGAGCGCACCGGGGTGCCCAAGGAGCGCCTGTCGATCACCGACGGCGCGCTGACCTCGGTGATCGAGGGGTACGCCCGCGAAGCCGGGGTGCGCCAGTTGGAGAAGCAGCTGGGCAAGATCATCCGCAAGTCGGTGGTGAAGATGCTCGAAGACCCCACCGCGAAGATCAAGGTCGCGCAGAAGGACCTGGAGCCCTTCCTCGGCACCCCGCCGTTCCGCAAGGAGCAGCTCCTCTCCGGCACCGGCGTGATCACCGGCCTGGCCTGGACCAGCATGGGCGGCGCCACCCTGCCGATCGAGGCGACGCGCATCCATACGCTGAACCGCGGCTTCAAGCTCACCGGCCAGTTGGGTGACGTCATGAAGGAGTCGGCCGAGATCGCCTACAGCTACATCAGCTCGAATCTGAAGAAGTACGGCGGCGATGCCGGGTTCTTCGACCAGGCCTTCGTCCACCTCCACGTGCCGGAGGGCGCCACCCCCAAGGATGGCCCCAGCGCCGGCATCACCATGGCCAGCGCCCTGCTCTCCCTGGCCCGCGACCAGGCACCGAAGAAGGGTGTGGCCATGACCGGCGAGCTGACCCTCACCGGCCAGGTACTGCCCATTGGCGGGGTGCGCGAGAAGGTGATCGCCGCGCGCCGGCAGAAGATCTTCGAGCTGATCCTCCCGGAGGCCAACCGTGGCTCCTATGAGGAACTGCCGGATTACCTGCGCGACGGCATGACGGTGCATTTCGCCCGGCGCTTCTCCGATGTCGCCAAGGTGCTGTTCGCCTGACGCCTGCGGCGCCTACCCAGGGGCCGATGCAGCGGATATGCTGCACCGGCCCCTGAACGATGGAGCCGTCCATGAGTCCTGCCCGCCTTCCCCGCCTGCTGCTGCCCGCCGCCCTGATGCTGCTGGCCGCCTGCGCCCATGAATCCACCAGCCTGGTGGTGCAGAAACAGAGCAGTTGCCCGATCGAGCTGGACAAGGGCCAGTTGCTGGTCCTGACCCTGCCGAGCAATCCCACAACGGGGTTCCGCTGGGTGGTGAAGGACGCCGCGCCGGGCGTGCTGCGCAGCCTCGGCCCGGAGGTCTACGACACCCCCGAGGAAGCCGGCCTGGTGGGCGGCGCCGGTGAGTCCACCTGGCGCTTCAATGCCGCGCAGAGCGGCGAAGGCCGCCTGTTGCTGGTCTACCAGCGTCCCTGGGAAGCCGACGTGGCGCCGGAGCAGACCTTCGATTGCAAGGTCAGCGTGGACTGATACGGGGGCCCGCCCACTGGCGGGCCCTGCTGGCGAAACGTTTTACCTCCCTCATGAGGCCCATCGTTGGGCCTCGCTACGCTCGGCGCCAACCTACGGGGCCTGGGACTCGGCGGCGATGCTGTGCTGGCCGCGTATGCCCTGGTACAGGCACAGCTGGTTACGGCCGGCGCGCTTGGCCTGGTACAGCGCGCTGTCGGCGGCATGCAGCAACACATCGGCGCTCTCGCCATCGGCGGGGAAACAGGCCAGGCCCAGGGAGATGGCGATCGGGCCCAGGGGCTGGCCGCCGTAGCGGATCTGCAGCCGGGTGACCCCGAGGCGCAGGGCCTCGCAGCGCTCCATGGCATCCTCCAGGCTGATTTCCGGCATCACCAAGGCGAACTCTTCGCCCCCGTAGCGGCAGGCCAGGTCGCTGGAGCGCACATGCCGCTTCATTTCCAGGGCCAGGTGACGCAGCACCAGGTCCCCCGCCTCGTGGCCGAAGGTGTCGTTGAAGCGCTTGAAGTGGTCCACATCCAGCAGCACGACGATCACCGGTGACTGCTTGCGACTGGCGCGCAGCAGTTCGCGGCGCAGGGTTTCGTCGAGGAAGCGGCGGTTGTGCAGGCCGGTCAGGGCGTCCACCACCGATTGCTGGCGCAGGCTCTCGCGCAGGCTGAGGTTGGCCACCCCCAGGGATACCTGCTCGGCGAAGGCTTCCGCCAACTCCAGGTCGGCACTGCCGCCGCACAGGGTCATCACCCCCAGCGGCTCCCCCTGGGCCATGAGCGGCACGCAAAGCGTGCCATTGGCTGCCAACGGGCTTTCGTGCAGGTGCGGGCAGACCAGGTCCTTGTTCACGTCCAGCACCAGGTGGCTCTGGCCACGGCGGATCGCCCAGCAGTCGTCGGGCTCGAACAACTCGACGCTGCCCACCTGCCAGCCACCCCAGTGCCCGGCCTCCTCGAGCACGTCCCGCGAGGGGTGATAGAGAGAGAGGCAGCCATCGCTCTGGGGGAACAACTGGGCAGCGAAGCGGGTGATGATGCCGAAGCACTCCTCGAACTCGTTCACCGAGTGCAGGGCACCCGCCATACGGCTCAACAGTGAGATCTGGTGGTTGCGCAGTTCCACGCGCTGCATGCCCAGGCTCAGTTGCTCGCTGAGCAGGTCCTGGGCGAGACGGGCTTCGCGGCCCGCGCGCAGCATGCGGAAGGTGAAGTGGAAGAGCAGCGCGATCACCAGCAGGTCCAGCAGGGTGACCAGCCCCAGCATCGCCATCCCGACCCAGCCGCGCCACTCGATCTCCTGCTTGGCCAGCAGCACGCGCTGCTCGACCACGCCCTGCATCTCGCCGAGGTGCAGGCGGATGGCGTCCATGAGTTGCTTGCCCTTGCCGGTGCTGACCAGGTCGCCGGCGGCGGCCAGACCTTCGCTGCGGCGCAGCTCGATGACCCGGCCAAAGAAGGCGCGCTGCTCGGCGAGCAGCCCGACCAGCCGTTGCAGGTCATCGAACAGCTCATCGTTCGCCAGCGTCACCTTGAAACGCGCCATGTCCTTGTCGACATCGCCGTAGCCCTGGTAGAGCGGGGTCAGGTAGTCGTCGCGGCCGGTCAAGGCGAATCCTCGCTGGCCGGTTTCGCCATCCTTGAGGGAGGATAGGAGGTCGCTCAGCTCGCGCCCGGTGTGCTCGTGCAGCTCCAGCTGGCGCTCGGCGTTGCCGACCCAGCGGGTGGTGGCCAGGGGCAGCACGATATTGAGTACCAGCATGCCGATCGCCAGCAGGAATCCGGCCTGCAGACGAGTCGCCGTCTTCATCACATCGTTGTCCTCGTGGCGGGGTGCGTTTTCAGTCTAGCGGCGCAATCGGCGACTGCACCTGGCGTTTTGCGCCTGGAGCCCGATCGCGACGATGCGCAGAGTAGCCCAGGGCCGGGAGGCCCGCTGGCAGGCCGCCGCGCGGCCCGGATGGACAACGATGGAGAACCTTGCATGCAGTGGCTGTTGATCGGGCTGATCGGTGCTGTCGCCTACCTCTACGGCGACGCCGCCGACCTGGATACGCTGTGTTTCTGGACCAAGCCGGTGCCCATCCTCGCCCTGCTCGCCTGGCTGCTGCAAAGCGCCCCGCCCGGCCGCTATCGACGCTGGGTGGCGCTGGGGCTGCTGCTGTGCCTGGCCGGCGATGTGCTGCTGCAATGGTCGCCGGACTTCTTCGTCTTCGGCCTGGGCGCCTTCCTCCTCGGCCACCTGGCCTATATCGGCGCCTACCTGGCGGATACCCGGCGCCTGGCGCCCCTGGCATTGCTGGCGGCGGCCCTGTTCGGCATCGGCATGTTCGCCGTGCTGGCCAGCGGCGGCCTTGGTGGCCTGCTGGTGCCGGTGGCGCTCTATGCGCTGACCATCAGCACCATGCTCTGGCGCGCCCTCGCCCGCCTCGGTGCCAGCGAACCGGGCCGGCGCTCGGTGCAGGTCGCGGCCGCCGGTGCGCTGTGCTTCGTGGTGTCCGACAGCCTGCTGGGGGTCAACCGCTTCGTGGCGCCCTTCGAGGCGGCGGGGCTGGCCATCATGCTCACCTACTGGCTCGGGCAACTGGGCATAGTCGCCTCGGCGGTGCTGCACGGGCGACGCTGATTTTCGACCGATCGGCACGCCGGGATTCTGGCCGGGCGCGGTCTTGGCTAGAATGCCGGCCTTTCCAACAGCTGGTACCGGCCCGTGAAGCACAACCCCGACCGCATCTATGCCACGCCCCAGGCTCAAGTCTCCGACTTCGCGTTCAACGAAGACGTGGTCAAGGTGTTCCCGGACATGATCAAGCGCTCGGTGCCGGGCTACCCGACCATCGTCGAGAACATCGGCGTACTGGCCGCCCGCTTCGCCCAGCCCAACACCCATCTGTACGACCTGGGCGCCTCCCTCGGCGCGGTGACCCAGGCCCTGCGCCGCCATGTGCGCACCGATGGCTGCCGGGTGCTGGCTGTGGATAACTCCGCCGCCATGGTGGATCGCTGCCGCGAGTACCTGCACGCCCAGGACTCCATGTACCAGGAGCTGCTGCCGGTGGAGGTGCTGGAGGCAGATATCCTCGCCCTGGAATTCCAGCCGACCTCGCTGGTGGCGATGAACTTCACCCTGCAGTTCGTCGCCCGCGAGGAACGCCAGCCCCTGCTGGCGCGCATCCACCAGGCGTTGCTGCCGGGTGGTGCATTGATTCTTTCGGAGAAGCTGCGCTTCACCGATGCCGCGGAGCATGAGCTGCTCACCGACCTGCACATCGACTTCAAGCGCGCCAACGGCTACAGCGAGCTGGAGATCGCCCAGAAACGCAGCGCCCTGGAGAACGTGATGCGCCCCGACAGCCTGGAGGAACACCGCGAGCGCCTGCTGGCGGCCGGCTTCTCCCGCGTGGTGCCCTGGTTCCAGTGCCTCAACTTCGCCTCGCTGATCGCCCTGCCATGATCCATACCCTCGATCTCGACGCCCTGCAGCAAAGGCTCATGGGCACCCCGCTGCAGGAGTGGGCCGCCGACCTGCCCGGCCAACTCGACGCCAAGCTGGCCATCGGTCACGGCGACCTGCAGCGCTGGGGCGCGGCGGTGGACGCCCTGCCGCCGATCACGCCAACCCGCGTGGAACTGGCACAACGCTTCGCCCTCGACGGTGATTGCGATGAAGCCACCCGCACTGCGCTCAAGGATGCGCTGATGGGGCTGATCCCCTGGCGCAAGGGGCCCTTCGAGCTGTTCGGCGTGCATGTCGACACCGAGTGGCGCTCCGATTGGAAATGGTCCCGGGTCTCGCCGCACCTCGACCTGCGCGGCAAGCGCGTGCTGGATGTCGGCTGCGGCAACGGCTACTACCAGTGGCGCATGCTGGGCGCCGGTGCCGACAGCGTGGTGGGCATCGACCCGAACTGGCTGTTCTTCTGCCAATTCCTGGCCATGAAGCGCTACCTGCCAGAGCTCCCCGCCTGGCACCTGCCCCTGGCCCTGGAAGAGCTGCCGGCGAAGCTGGAAGGCTTCGACACGGTGTTTTCCATGGGCGTGCTCTACCACCGCCGCTCGCCCATCGACCACCTGTTCGACCTCAAGGACTGCCTGCTGCGCGGCGGTGAGCTGGTGCTGGAAACCCTGGTAGTGGAAGGCGACGCCCAGCAGGTGCTGGTGCCCGAAGACCGCTACGCGCAGATGCGCAACGTGTGGTTCCTGCCGTCGGTGCCGGCGCTGGAGTTGTGGCTGCGCCGCGCCGGTTTCGTCGACGTGCGCTGTGTGGACGTCAGCGTCACCAGCATCGAGGAGCAGCGCAGTACCGAGTGGATGCGCTACCAGTCCCTGCCCGAGTTCCTCGACCCTGCCGACCACAGCCGCACCATCGAAGGCCTCCCCGCCCCGGCCCGAGCGGTGATGGTGGCGCGCAAGCCGTAGCTGGAAGCTGGAAGCTGGAAGCTGGAAGCTGGAAGCTGGAAGCTGGAAGAGCCTGGGGGATCGGCGGGAGCTGTCAACCCCCGGGCTTATTTTTCGCACTCCGAACGTAGCCCGGGCTTCAGCCCGGGAAAGCCCGGCACCGGCTCGAGCAAATGGTGGACCACGCTTCACCGGTCCACCATTCGGAGTCATGTCGAACCCCGGCCCCGTGCCCCCACACACGACACTTCAAGCTTCAAGCTTCAAGCTTCAAGCTTCAAGCTTCAAGCTTCAAGTTCGTGACGCTTGCGCCCCCTGGATCAGCTGTTTCATCTCGATCACCGCCTGCTTGAAACCAACAAACAGCGCGTGGGCCACCAGGGCGTGACCGATATTCAGCTCATTGATGCCGGGGATGGCGGCTACCGGTTCGACGTTGTGGTAGTGCAGGCCGTGGCCGGCGTTGACCACCAGGCCTAGCTTCAAGCCCAGGGCGACGCCTTCGCGGATGCGCTGCAGCTCGTAGGCGGCTTCTTCCGGGGTGTGGGCGTCGGCGTAGCGGCCGGTGTGCAGTTCGATGGCGGGGGCGCCGACGCGGTGGGAGGCTTCGATCTGCGCCGGGTCGGCATCGATGAACAGGGAGACTTCGCTGCCCAGGCGCGCCAGGCGCTCGACCGCGGCCTTGATGCGGGCTTCCTGGCCGGCGACGTCGAGGCCGCCTTCGGTGGTCAGTTCCTGGCGGGTTTCCGGTACCAGGCAGACATGCTCGGGGCGAATCTCCTCGGCGAAGGCGAGCATCTCCTCGGTGACGCCCATCTCGAAGTTCATGCGCGTCTGCAGGACCTCCTTGAGCACGCGCACGTCACGCTCCTGGATGTGCCGGCGGTCCTCGCGCAGGTGCACGGTGATGCCGTCGGCGCCGGCTTCCTCGGCGTCCAGCGCGGCCTTGACCGGGTCCGGGTAGCGGGTGCCACGGGCCTGGCGCAGGGTGGCGACGTGGTCGATGTTGACGCCGAGCAGAACACGGTTGGCTTCAGTCACGGGAGGGTTCCTTGAGTGTCATGAAGAGTTCGCGGCTGGCCAGGGGCCTGCCGCCGAGATGGGGCGCCAGGGCCTGGCGCATCAGGCGCTTGGCCGCTGCAAGGGCACCGGGTGCGCTCCAGTCCGCCTCGGCCAGGGCCAGCAGTTCGGCGCCCTGGAACAGGCCGGGCTGCAGTTGGCCAACGGGCTCGAGGCCGGCATCGGGCAACAGGCGGTAGATGCCGCTGGCGGCGATGGGCGTGCCGTGGAGGTCGATGTCCAGGGCAAAACCATAGCCCAGCTCGTCCAGCAGGCGCCATTCGAAAGCGCGCAGCAGCGGCTCCAGCGGACGGCCGCCGGCCAGGGCCTGGAGGGTGGCGGCGTAATGCTCGAACAGCGCGGGGTGCGGCGCTTCGGCCGGCAACAGGCGGATGGTCAGTTCATTGAGGTAGAGGCCGCTGAACAGCGCCTCACCGGTGAGGAAGTGGGGGATGCCGGCGCTTTCCAGGCGCCCCACGTTCTTCAGCTCACCACGGCCGCGGAATTCGGCCTCCAGCGGCACGAAGGGCCGGACCAAAGTACCGGCCTTGCCCCGCGCACCCCGCATGACGGCGCGAAGCCGCCCTTCCGGGGTGAGGAAATCCACCAGCGCGCTGCTTTCGCGGTAGGCCCTGCTGTGCAGTACGAAGGCCGGTTGCGCACTGGTCTGCATCGGTTACTGGTCGTTGTAGCCCAGGGAGCGCAGGGCGCGCTCGTCGTCGGACCAGCCACCCTTCACCTTGACCCAGAGGTTGAGCATGACCTTGGAGTCGAACAGCACCTCCATGTCCTTGCGGGCTTCCTGGCCGATGCGCTTGATGCGCTCGCCACCGTCGCCAATGATGATTTTCTTCTGTCCGTCGCGCTCCACAAGGATCAGCGCGTGGATATGCAGAATGCGGCCTTCCTGCTTGAACTCCTCGATCTCGACGGTGATCTGGTAGGGAAGTTCGGCACCGAGTTGGCGCATGATCTTCTCGCGCACCAGCTCGGCGGCGAGGAAACGGCTGCTGCGGTCGGTGATCTGGTCTTCCGGGAAGAAGTGCTCGCCCTCGGGCAGGCGTTCGGCGACCAGGCGCTCCAGGGTGTCGAGGTTGTGCCCCTGCTGGGCGGAGATCGGCACCACTTCGGCCTTGGGCAGCTGCTCCTGGAGCCAGGCCAGGTGCGGCATCAGGTCGGCCTTGTCGTCCAGGCGGTCGGTCTTGTTGATGGCCAGGATCACCGGGCCCTGGACGTACTGGACGCGCTCGAGCACCAGTTGGTCCTCATCGGTCCAACGGTTGCGGTCGACCACGAAGATCACCACGTCGACGTCCTTGAGGGCGGCCGAGGCGGTCTTGTTCATGTAGCGGTTGAGCGCTTTCTCGTTGTTCTTGTGCAGGCCGGGGGTGTCGACATAGACGGCCTGGACATCACCCTCGGTCTTGATGCCGAGCATGTTGTGACGGGTGGTCTGCGGCTTGCGCGAGGTGATCGCCAGCTTCTGCCCGAGGATGTGGTTGAGCAGCGTCGACTTGCCCACGTTGGGGCGGCCGACGATGGCAACGTAGCCACAGCGCTGGGTATTGGTATCAGTCATGGCCGTTCTCCACGCCCAAGGCCACCAGTGCTGCTGCCGCCGCTACCTGTTCGGCAATGCGTCGGCTGGCACCCTGGCCACGGGTCTTGTCATTCAGCAGGGCGATCTCGCACTCGACGAAGAAGGTGCGGCAATGGGGTTCGCCCTGGATATCCACCACTTCATAGCGGGGCAGTTCGCAGGCCCGCGACTGGAGGAATTCCTGCAGGCGGGTTTTCGGGTCCTTGTTGGTATCGACCAGGGTCAGGCCTTCCAGCTCGTTGTGCAGCCAGGCGAGGACGCGTTCACGGGCGCGCTCCATGCCAGCATCGAGATAGATGGCACCGATCAGCGCTTCCAGCGCATCGGCCAGGATCGACTCGCGACGGAAACCGCCGCTTTTCAGCTCGCCGGAGCCCAGGCGCAGGTACTCGCCCAGCTCGAAACCACGGGCCAGCAGGGCCAGGGTCTCACCCTTGACCAGGCGGGCACGCAGGCGTGACAGCTGACCTTCGCGGGCCTGGGGAAAACGCTCGTAGAGCGCCTCGCCGGCAACGAAGTTGAGAATGGCATCACCGAGGAACTCCAGGCGCTCGTTGTTGCGCCCGGCGAAACTGCGGTGGGTCAGGGCCAGGGTCATCAGACCCTGGTCCTGGAAGGTGTGGCCGAGCTGACGCTCGAGACGGCTAAGGGATACGCTCACGGGACCCGCACACGGAATTCTTTGTCGAAGTGCACCACCAGATCGAGGTTCTCGATCAGCGGCTCGCGTTTTTCGTATTTCAGCGTGGCATAGAAGTCGTTGTTCTCGACCTTGACCTGCAGGGCCTTCTCCAGGTCGATATCACGGATACCGTTGACCATCATGCCTTTACGCACGTAATCCTGGAAATCTCGTGGAGTGGAGATGTTCTGGCCCTTCTCGTTCTCGACCGCCTTGATCATTTTCTCGATCGCGTAGTAATCCATGTAGTGCGGAACGATCTTGAAGGCCGTGCTGGCCAGGAACGCAACGATGGCCAGGACAACCAGCCAGCCCAGTATCGACAAGCCCCTCTGCGAGTGCGCAAACGTCATGATGACCTCAATGTCAGTGGTGTTGTGTGGGCCGGATGGCCCCCTGCAAGACTATATATAGCGGGCGGCGCTGCATTGAACAGCGCCGCAAAAGCGAAAGTCGGGGGCCGTCAGTGAATGAGGCCCACGCGGGAGAAGTTCGGCAGGTTGTTCATCTTCGGATCCGGCCAGCTCATCCATACGGCGAACGCCTTGCCGACGATGTTGCGATCCGGAACCATGCCGAGCAGGTCCTTGGGAATGTTCGGGTCGTTCCAGTAGCGACTGTCGTTCGAGTTGTCGCGGTTGTCGCCCATCATGAAGTAGTGCCCTTGCGGCACCACCCACTCCTTGCCCGGCTCCATGCGGTAGCGCTTCATTTCCTTGCGGATGAGGTGCTCGGCGGCGCCCAGCTTCTCCTCGTACAGGCGGGAGCTGCCCAGGGTGCCCGGCTCGTCGCCGATCAGCTTCTCCGCTACCTGCTCGCCGTTGACGGTCAGGCGCTTGTCGCTGCTGTAGGCGATACGATCACCCGGCAGGCCGATCACGCGCTTGATGTAGTTGATGTTCGGGTCGCTGGGATAGCGGAACACCATGACATCACCGCGCTGCGGGTCACCCACCTCGATCACCTTGCTGTCCACCACCGGCAGGCGAATGCCATAGGCGAACTTGTTGACCAGGATGAAATCGCCCACTTCCAGGGTCGGTTTCATCGAGCCGGAGGGAATCTGGAAGGGCTCGACCAGGAACGACCGCAGCACCAGCACGATGGCCAGCACCGGGAAGAAGGACTTGCCGTATTCCACCAGCAAGGGTTCCTTGTCGAGCTTTTCCACCACCTCGGGGTCGGGCTCGCCGACTTGCCCCTCGTAGGCGGCAATCGCAGAGCGCCGGCGCGGAGCCAGCAGAACCAGATCGATGAGCGCGAGTAGGCCGCAGACAGCCACGGCGATAACCAACAAGAGCGGGAAATTGATCGACATAGACCCTAGCTATCCACTTTGAGCACTGCGAGGAAGGCTTCCTGTGGAATTTCCACACTGCCGACCTGCTTCATCCTTTTCTTACCGGCCTTCTGCTTCTCCAGCAGCTTTTTCTTACGGCTGACGTCGCCGCCGTAGCATTTGGCCAGAACGTTCTTCCTGAGCGCCTTTACGGTAGTACGTGCAACGATCTGACCACCGATCGCCGCCTGGATCGCCACGTCGAACATCTGCCGTGGGATCAGTTCCTTCATCTTCTCGGTCAGCGCGCGGCCTTTGTAGTGGGCCTGGTCGCGGTGCACGATCAGCGCTAGCGCGTCGACCTTCTCGCCGTTGATCAACACGTCCAGCTTGACCAGGTTGGCCGACTGGAAGCGGTCGAAGCTGTAGTCCAGCGATGCGTAGCCGCGGCTCACGGACTTCAGGCGGTCGAAGAAGTCGAGCACCACTTCGTTCATCGGCAGGTCGTAGCAAACCTGAACCTGGCTGCTGAGGAATTGCATGTCGCGCTGTACGCCACGCTTCTCGATGCACAGGGTGATGACGTTGCCCAGGTGCTCCTGGGGCACGAGGATATTGGCGCGCACGATGGGTTCGCGCATTTCCTCGACGAGCGAGAGGTCGGGCAGCTTGGACGGGTTGTCGACGTAGATCGTCTCGCCGGTCTTCAGCACCACCTCGAAGATTACCGTCGGTGCGGTGGTGATCAGGTCCAGGTCGTATTCGCGCTCCAGGCGCTCCTGGATGATCTCCATGTGCAGCATGCCGAGGAAGCCGATGCGGAAGCCGAAGCCCAGGGCTTCGGAGCTTTCCGGCTCGTACTGCAGCGCGGCATCGTTCAGGGTCAGTTTCTGCAGCGCTTCGCGGAAGTCCTCGAAATCGTCGGAACTGACCGGGAACAGGCCGGCGTAGACCTGCGGCTTGATGCGCTGGAAGCCCGGCAGCACGTCGACGTCAGGGGTGTTGGAGAGGGTCAGGGTGTCACCCACCGGGGCACCGAGGATGTCCTTGATACCGGCGATGATGAAGCCCACTTCGCCGGCCTTGAGGTCGGCCATTTCGGTGTGCTTCGGGGTGAATACACCGACGCTGTCCACCTGGTGGAGCTTGCCGGTGGACTTGACCAGGATCTTGTCGCCCTTCTTCACCCGGCCGTGCTTGACCCGTACCAGGGAGACCACACCCAGGTAGTTGTCGAACCAGGAGTCGATGATCAGGGCCTGCAGCGGCGCCTCGATCTCGCCTTCGGGCGCGGGGATGACCTTGACCAGTTGCTCGAGCACGTCGATCACGCCCATGCCGCTCTTGGCGCTGCAGGGCACGGCGTCGGTGGCGTCGATGCCGATGATGTGCTCGATCTCTTCCTTGACCCGCTCCGGCTCGGCCTGGGGCAGGTCCATCTTGTTCAGCACGGGCATGACTTCCAGGCCCTGCTCGATGGCGGTGTAGCAGTTGGCGACCGATTGCGCCTCGACACCCTGGCCGGCATCCACCACCAGCAGCGCACCTTCGCAGGCGGCCAGCGAGCGGCTGACTTCATAGGTGAAGTCGACGTGGCCGGGGGTATCGATGAAGTTCAGCTGGTAGGTCTTACCGTCCTGCGACTTGTAGTGCAGGGTGACGCTATGGGCCTTGATGGTGATGCCGCGTTCACGCTCCAGGTCCATGGAGTCCAGGACCTGGGCCTCCATCTCGCGGTCGGACAGGCCGCCACACATCTGGATGAAGCGGTCGGCCAGAGTCGACTTGCCATGGTCGATGTGGGCGATGATCGAAAAATTGCGGATATGACTCAGGTCACTCACAGGGTCGACACTCGAAAAAAGCCGCAAGCCGGTTGCTTGCCGAAAAATAGCCGGGGAGTTTACCTGATAGGCGACTCAGGCGTCACGCCCGCATGGCGGAGCGCGGGCATGAAAAAGGGCGACCCTGGTCGCCCTTTTTCAGTGCATCGGATTATTCCGAAAGCTTGAAGGTGATGAAGCTGGCGCGTCCCTGGCGCAGCACGCGCATGGACACGGAACGATTCTTCGGCAGTTCCTTGGCCACCTTGGCGAAGGTCTGCACCGAATCGATGGACTGGTTGTTCAGGTGGCTGATCACATCGCCCGGACGCAGGCCCATGAGGGCTGCCGGGCCATCCTGGACTTCCTTGATCACCACACCGCCCTTGATGTCGAGGCTCTTCTTCTGCTCGTTGGACAGCTCGGCGACCAGCACGCCCAGGCGATTGCTGCTGCGCTCGGCACCCTGCGGAGCACCGGTGGCGGTGACTTCCTCACCGTCTTCCGGCAGCGAGCCGATGGTCAGCGACAGGTTCTTGCGCGAGCCTTCGCGAACGACATCGAGGTCGATCTTGCTGCCGGGCTTGAGGGCCCCAACCAGATGCGGCAGGTCAGCGGACATGACGATCGGCTGGCCGTTCATGCTGAGGATCACGTCACCGACCTGCAGGCCACCCTTGGCGGCGGGACCATCGTCCAGCACCTGGGCCACGAGGGCGCCAGCCGGCTTGTCGAGACCGAAGGATTCGGCCAGGTCCTTGTTCACTTCCTGGATCACCACGCCGAGCCAGCCGCGGCTGACCTTGCCTTCGGCCTTGAGCTGGTCGGCCACACTCATGGCGACGTCGATCGGGATGGCGAAGGACAGGCCCATGAAGCCGCCGGAGCGGGTGAAGATCTGCGAGTTGATGCCCACCACCTCGCCATCCAGGTTGAACAGCGGGCCGCCGGAGTTACCCGGGTTGATGGCCACGTCGGTCTGGATGAAGGGCACATAGTTCTCGTTCGGCAGGCTGCGCCCCTTGGCGCTGACGATGCCGGCGGTCACGGAGTGGTCGAAGCCGAAGGGCGAGCCGATGGCCAGCACCCAGCTGCCGACCTTCAGCGCGTCGGATTTGCCGAGCTTGACGATGGGCAGGTCCTTGCCTTCGACCTTGAGCAGGGCCACGTCGGTGCGCGCATCGGCACCGATCAGCTTGGCTTCCAGCTCGCTGCGGTCGGACAGGCGCACGATGATTTCATCGGCATCCGCCACCACATGGTTGTTGGTCAGGACGTAGCCATCCTTGGAGATGATGAAGCCCGAACCCAGGGACTGCGCTTCGCGCTGGCGACCGCCACCCGGACTGCGCGGGACCTGAGGCATGCTGCGCTCGAAGAACTCGCGGAGCATGGGCGGCAGGCCTTCCAGATCGGGCATTGCCTGGTTGCCGGCGACCGCACGCGAGGGCAGCTTCTGCCGGGTACTGATGTTGACGACCGCCGGGGAGGCCTCCTCCACCAGTGGCGTGAAGTCGGGCAATTCGGCATGCGCGACAAAGGTTTGACCGAGCAGCAGCACCGCCGCGAACGCGGACAGGCAGGATTTCATGCTTAGCATCGACATACAGCTCCCGTCATGAAACGAGGAATGTGGACCCGACGCGGGCCGACCGGCCTGGCGGGCAAACGCAATTCGGGCCGGGAGTCGCCCCCAGCCCGAGATAACACAATTGGAATTCTTTTGCAGGAACCGTCGCCGAGGAACGATCAGCCCACGACGCCCAGCGGGTCGCCGTGGTCATGGCCGCTCCGCCCACGGCATCGCTCAATTCACTGAGCTGCCTGGGGGGCTGCGGTTCCAGCCGTACGCATAGACAACGCGATACGCTCGGCAGTTCCCACGGGGATCTCACCGACTACCGTGACCATTACGTCACCGTCGCTGGTGCCGAGCCTGCGGGACACAGCCACTGTGGGACCGAGTTCGACGCGAACGTCCTCCACCGGCGCACCGTGCAGGGGCTCGAGGAAGACCGAGAAGCGCGCCAGGCCGTCTCCATAGAGCAGGCAGGCCACCGGATCGGACGATACGGGACTCTGCCGCTGGATGGCACTGGTGAGGGTGAAGCCCTCGGGCAGCCAGTCGGAACGCCAGTTGTTGGCCAGGGTCTTCGGCGCCTCGGCGAAGCGCACGGGCTTGCAATCCTGCCCAGCCTGAAGCACAGCATCACCCGGAACCTGGGATGTATCGATCTGGGTGAACTGGAAACGCTCCAGCAACATGCCCTTCTCATTGAGCAGCAGCGACTTGAGCGGCAGGCCGGTCTCCCGGTCCAGGTGCAACTCGAAGCCGTAACGGTGCTGATCACGAGGATTGAGCGACAGGACGATTGCCTGTCGCCCCGCAACCCGCGATTCGCCCACCACGCTCATGTCATAGGACTTGGCGATCTGGGCGGCATCGAGGTCGCGGGCCGGCCAGACCTGGCCATCGCCCATCTGGTCGGAAAGCGCGCCACTCACGCATTCGGTGCGTCCATCCACGCGGAGGATTTCCTGGGCGGGGCCATCGAGTTGCTGCAGCCGTTCACGCACCTTGCCGGAGGCATCGACGCGATGCCAGACCTGATGGGTGGAAAAGCTGCCACTTCGCTCGTAGACGAAAGTGCCCTGGAAATTCTGCCGCTGTTCGGCATCAGCGAGTCGCTTCAGCCAATCCTGCGCATCGGCGGCGTGGGCGGCCTGAGCCAGCCATCCGCCACCGAGCAGTACGAAGAGTGGAAATGCGCGCATGTTTCTCCTTAGCGGCTTTCCAGACTGGCAGCACGTGCGTACGGCAGCGCACTGTCGGTCCCACTCATGGCAGCCTGCTGCGCATGCTGACGCAGGTACGCCGGCAGACGCTGGTCATGCCAGCCGGACGTCGCTTGCGCGGCACCGGACAGCGGCGGACGCACGCCTTGCGAATCGGTGCTGTAGCCGGCCAGGACGGTGCCCTGGCTCGCCTGCGGTGCACTGATCACCGGCTGCGATGCGCCTTGCTGAGCCAGTTGCTGGGTGCCCACCTCGTCCTGGTTGTACATGCGCACACCTGCCAGCACGGCCAGGGTCACCGAAGCGGCGACGGCCAGGCGGCCAAGGTTGCGCCAAGGACCGCGAACGGGCTGAGCGGGCAACGCTTCATCGGCCAGCGCGGCGGAAACCGCAGCGGCGATGTCGAGGCGCGGCTCGATCAGTTCCTTGTGCATCACGGCACGGGCGATCTGGTAACGGGACCAGGTGGAACGCAGCTCCTCATCGCCGCTGGAAGCGAGCACACGCCGCAACTCCAGTTCATCCGCTTCGTTATCCATCACCGCGGACAGCGATTCCTGCAGGGCTTCACGACTCATGGCGATTCCTCTCTTAGCTGTCGCCGCTGTCTCAGGATTCCTGCAACAAAGGTTGCAGGGCTTTATCGATAGCTTCTCGCGCCCTGAAAATACGCGAGCGAACCGTACCAACCGGACATTGCATGACGCTGGCGATGTCCTCGTAACTCAGACCATCGAATTCACGTAAAGTCAGTGCAGTACGCAAATCTTCCGGCAATTGCTGAATGGTCCGATGGACGGTGCCTTCGATCTCATCCCGCAGCAATGCTCGTTCCGGTGATTCGTTGTCCTTGAGGGCATGATCGCCGTCGTAGAACTCCGCATCCTCGGCACTTACATCGCTATCCGGAGGGCGCCGACCGCGCGCCACCAGATGGTTCTTCGCCGTGTTGATGGCGATGCGGTACAGCCATGTATAGAAAGCGCTGTCACCGCGAAAATTACCAAGTGCGCGATAGGCCTTGATGAAGGCCTCCTGAGCAACATCCTGAGCTTCCTGGGCGTCGTGGACGAATCGCACGATCAGCCCCAGTATCTTGTGCTGATACTTCAGCACCAGAAGATCGAAAGCTCGTTTGTCGCCTCGCTGCACCCGTTCGACCAGTTGCTGATCCTGTTCCTGGGTTAGCATGGACACTCCTCGTTGGAGCTCGAGGGGCGTTGCGCCAGCCAGTGGATCGGCTTGCCAAAATAGACTCGGGCGTTGCGCAAAAGTTCTCCCCTCCAAGCAAGCTTCCTACAAGACTGTTTCCGTCTTGCACGGAATCGCGCAGCAAGGCACTGGCCACTGCTGCGCGGATAATTTTTCGCCTGATTTGCCGCTGCCTGGAGCGCAAGAAGCGCACCGCGGCACAACTCAGCAAGCATGTCATCTCATGTGCGACGGAAGTAAGAAACCATGAGGACTAAGAAAGTTCCCAGGATTCTCTACCGGACATAAGCCCGCTATTGTGCCGCCCACCCCCTCTATATACTAGTGGCCGCATTTTCGCGGGAACCCGACATGAGCCAACACTTTCAGCACGACGTCCTGGTGATCGGCAGCGGTGCGGCCGGCCTCACTTTGGCGCTGACGTTACCCGCGCACCTGCGCATCGCCGTCCTGAGTAAAGGTGACCTTTCCAACGGGTCAACCTATTGGGCCCAGGGCGGTGTCGCGGCGGTTCTGGATGACACCGATACGGTGGACTCCCATGTCGAGGACACTCTCGTCGCCGGCGCCGGACTCTGCCGCGAAGACGCCGTGCGCTTCACCGTGGAAAACAGCCGCCAGGCCATCCAGTGGCTGATCGACCAGGGCGTGCCCTTCACCCGCGATGACGAACATGACCGCGAGGACGGTGGCTTCGAATTCCACCTCACCCGCGAAGGCGGCCACAGCCACCGGCGAATCATCCATGCCGCCGACGCCACCGGCGCCGCCATCTTCAATACCCTGCTGGCCCAGGCCCGCCAACGCCCGAACATCGAGCTGCTGGAACAGCGCGTCGCCGTCGACCTGATCACCGAGCGCAAGCTCGGCCTGGATGGCCACCGTTGCCTCGGCGCCTACGTGCTCAACCGCGCCAGCGGCGAAGTCGACACCTACGGCGCGCGCTTCACCGCCCTCGCCTCCGGCGGCGCGGCCAAGGTCTACCTCTATACCAGCAACCCCGACGGCGCCTGTGGCGACGGCATCGCCATGGCCTGGCGCGCCGGCTGCCGGGTGGGCAACCTGGAGTTCAACCAGTTCCATCCCACCTGCCTCTACCACCCACAGGCCAAGAGCTTCCTCATCACCGAAGCCGTGCGTGGCGAAGGCGGCCTGCTCAAGCTGCCCAACGGCGAACGTTTCATGCAGCGCTTCGACCAGCGCGCCGAACTGGCCCCGCGCGACATCGTCGCCCGCGCCATCGACCACGAGATGAAGCGCCTGGGCATCGACTGCGTCTACCTGGACATCAGCCACAAGCCCGCCGAGTTCGTCAAAAACCACTTCCCCACCGTTTATGAGCGCTGCCTGGACTTCGGCATCGACATCACCCGCCAGCCCATCCCGGTGGTGCCGGCGGCGCACTACACCTGCGGTGGCGTGGTGGTGGACAAGGACGGCCATACCGACATCCCCGGCCTCTACGCCATCGGCGAAACCAGCTTCACCGGCCTGCACGGCGCCAACCGCATGGCCAGCAACTCGCTGCTGGAATGCTTCGTCTACGCCCGCGCCGCCGCCCAGGACATGCTCGCCCAGCTCGACGCCATTCCCCTGCCCGCCAGCCTGCCGGCCTGGGACGCCAGCCAGGTCACCGACTCGGACGAAGACGTGATCATTGCGCACAACTGGGACGAACTGCGGCGATTCATGTGGGACTACGTCGGCATCGTGCGCACCAACAAGCGCCTGCAGCGCGCCCAGCACCGGGTGCGCCTGCTGCTCAGCGAGATCGACGAGTTCTACAGCAACTACAAGGTCAGCCGCGACCTGATCGAGCTGCGCAACCTGGCCCAGGTCGCCGAGTTGATGATCGAATCGGCCATGCAGCGCCGCGAGAGCCGTGGCCTGCACTACACGCTCGACTACCCCGAGCAGTTGGCCGAGGCCCGCGACACTATCCTGGCGCCGTCCATCTATGGCGATTGAAACGCAGGTGCATGCGCAAGCGCCTGTGGCTCTCGCCATCCAGTGAATCGGCGGGGATGCACAATCCCCGCCCGATCAACGCCCCTTCGCAGCGATAGACCAGCAGCACCGCCATCGGCAGCGCCAGGCTGTCGGGGCTCAGGTGCACGGGAAACCATTCGCCATCGTGGCGCCGCAGCCGCCAGCCATCGGCGTCCAGACGCAGGCCTCGCACGGAAGAGGAGCGGGCCAGCAGCACCTGGCGCGGCAGCACCCAGCCGGCATGGGCCAGGCAGGCGAGAACGCCCAGCAACCGCGCCCATGCAGACAGATCAGCACAGGCCACGGCCACCAACGCCAGGGAAAACAGGGACAGGTAGAGCACCAGCAGGCGCCGCGACGGGCGCCAGTGGCATTCGAAGGTGCTACTTCGGCTGGACACGGTCCAGAATCATTTTCACGATGTAGCGCAGGTCAGCGTCTTCCGGCTCGCCGCGCTGCATGAACCAGCCGAACATGTCCTGGTCTTCGCATTCGAGCAGCTTGCGGAAGCGCGCCCGATCCTCCTCGCCGAGGCTCGGGTAGACCTCCCGGACGAAAGGTACCAGCAGCACATCGAGCTCCAGCATGCCACGGCGGCTGTGCCAGAAGAGTCGGTTCAGTTCAGTTGCGTCGGCCATCAGAGCGCCTCCAGGAATGAGGGCGGCAGTATAACGGCCCGAGCGGCATGCGGCACCCGCTGACAACGGGGATGCCGGGCTCTATCATGACGCTCCGGACCTCAATTCCTGCGATATCCAATGGCCGACTCAGCATTCTTCTGCCCGCTCACCCACGAAGGCCTGCTCGCCGTCCGTGGCGTGGACGCCGCCAAGTTCCTCCAGGGCCAGGTCACCTGCAACCTCGCCTACCTCGACGACAAGACCGCCAGCCTCGGCGCCCGCTGCACCCCCAAGGGCCGCATGGTCTCCAGCTTCCGCATCCTTTCCGAAGGCGACGGCTACCTGCTGGCGCTCGACGCCGCCCTGCTGGACGCGCAACTGGCCGACCTGAAAAAGTACGCCGTGTTCTCCAAGTCCACCCTCGGTGATGAAAGCAGCGACTGGGTGCGCTTCGGCCTCGCCGGTGGTGACGCCGTGCTGCAAGGCCTGGGCCTCGAACTGCCGCCGGAAGCCGGCAGCCTGGCCCGTGCCAATGGTCTGATCGCCCTGCGCCTGTCCGATGGCCGCAGCGAACTCTGGGCACCGCGCGGCCAGGCCGACGCCCTGCACGCCCGCCTCGCCGCCGATCTGCCCGAGGCGCCGCTGGACGCCTGGCTGCTCGGCCAGGTCCGCGCCGGCATCGGCCAGGTCTTCGCCGCCACCCGCGAGCTGTTCATCCCGCAGATGATCAACCTCCAGGCGGTCGGTGGCGTCAGCTTCAAGAAGGGCTGCTACACCGGGCAGGAAATCGTCGCCCGCATGCAGTACCTGGGCAAGCTCAAGCGCCGCCTGCAGCGCCTTGCCCTGCCCGCCGGGGAACGCCCGCAGCCGGGCGCCGAACTCTTCTCCCCGGTGCACCAGAGCAGCGTGGGCGAAGTGGTGCTGGCGGCCCCGGCAGAAAACGGATTCGAATTGCTCGCCGTGCTTCAGGAAGATGCGGTGAATGACGGACGGATCCACCTGGGCGCGGCCGATGGCCCCGCCCTGACTCTGCTGAACCTGCCTTACGTACTGGATGCCGACCGCGAGATTCAGCGGTAGACAGCACCGACCCGTCCCTTTTTTCCAAGAGAGCATCCATGAGCAAACTCGCAGAACGCGTCCAGCAAGAACTGATCAGCGCCATCGACAACGACGAGCTGGTCCTGCCGACCCTCCCCGAGGTCGCCCTCAAGGTGCGCGAAGCCGCCGAGGACCCGGACGTCAGCATCCCCGCCCTGTCGAAGGTGATCGGCAACGATGCCGCCCTCACCGCGCGCATCATCAAGGTGGTCAACAGCCCGCTGCTGCGCACCAACAAGGAGATCACCGACCTGCAGATGGCCATCAGCCGCCTGGGGATCAACTACACCTGCAACCTGGCCACCGGCCTGGCCATGGAGCAGATGTTCCAGGCCACCTCCGACGTGGTCGACCGCAAGATGCGCGAAGTGTGGAACAAAAGCACCGAGATCGCCGGCATCTGCCACGTGCTCTGCCGCCACTACACCCGCCTCGCCCCGGACCAGGCGACCCTGGCCGGCCTGGTGCACCAGATCGGCGTGCTGCCGATCCTCACCTACGCCGAGGAACACTACGAGCTGCTGGCCGACTCCATCAGCCTCAACCACGTGATCGAGCGCATCCACCCGATCATCGGCGACCGTATCCTGAGAGCCTGGGAATTCCCCGAGCCGATCGCCCAGGTGCCGAGCCAGTTCCTCGACTTCACCCGCAACTCGCCCAAGGTCGACTACGTCGACATCGTCCAGGTCGCCACCCTGCAGAGCTACCTGGGCAGCGAGCACCCCTACACCCAGCTGGACTGGAGCCAGATCCCGGCGTTCGCCAAGCTCGGCCTCGACCCGCAGGTGGACATGCAGGCCGACGAGGACCTCTCCGCCGCCATGGAAGCGGCCATGGGCATGCTGCAGTAATACGGCGGTAACGCGCATCCACGAAAACCTCACTAGACTCCGGGCATTCCGGAGTTCAAGGATGTAACGGATGCGCCCCCTCCTCCTGTTCCTCTCCCTCTGCCTGGGCGGCCTCTGCACCGCCCAGGAGCTGCGCCTCACCAACGGTGAATGGGCGCCTTATCTCGGCGAAAAGCTGCCCTACCAGGGCGTCGCCTCGCGCATCGTCGCCGAAGCCTTCGCCCTGGAAGGGATCGACGTGCGCTGGGAGTTCTACCCCTGGGCCCGGGCCCTGCGCCTGGCCGAGCGCGGCGAACGCGACGGTAGCGCGGTCTGGCTACGCAGCCCCGAGCGCGACCAGCACTTCTTCGTCAGCGAACCGGTGATCGAAAGCGGCTACTACCTGTTCCACCGCAAGGACCTGCCGCTCGACTGGCAACAGGTCGACGACCTCGCCCAGCTGCGCTTCGGCGCCACCCTCGGCTACGACTATGGCGAAGCCTTCCAGCGTGCCGAACGCGAGGGGCGCCTCAAGGTGCAGCGCCTGCCCAGCGAGGAACAGGGGCTGCGCATGCTGCTGGCCGGGCGCATCGACGTATTCCCGGTGGACAAGATCGTCGCCATCGCCATGCTCCAGGACGGTTTCACCAGCGCCGAGCGCGCCCGCGTCAGCTTCCATGCCCGTCCGCTGCGCAGCGACTCCCTGCACCTGCTGTTATCTCGTGCCGATCCGGCCAATGCCGAGCGCATGGCGCGTTTCAACCAGGGCCTGGCACGCCTGCGCGAGAGCGGCAAGGTCGCCCGCTACCTGCTCGAAGCCCAACAACCGCTGAGCATGCTGCCCTAGGCCGGCGGAAAGCTGACTCGCACCCGCAAGCCACCCGAGGCGCCGTCATGCAGGCTGATGTCCGCCAGGTGCGCCCGGCAGATTTCCCCGACTATCGCCAGGCCCAGCCCCGCGCCACTGACCTGCGGCGATCGCCGGTAGAAGCGCTCGAACACCTTGTCGCGGTCCTCGGCGGGGATGCCGCTGCCATCATCCTCCACCTCCAGCACCGCCGGCGCGAGCACCCGCAGGGTCACATTGCCGCCCTTCGGCGTGTGCGCCAGGGCGTTGTCCACCAAGTTGCTGAGCAGTTCGTTGAGCAGCGTCTGCTCGCCCATCACCCAGGCCATGTCCTCCGCCTCCAGGGCCAGGGCGATGCCCCGCGCATGGGCCAGCGGCGCCAGGGCCATGCCCAGCTCGCGGGCCAGGGCGCCCAGCTCGATGCGCTCGGCCCCTCCCTCGGCGATGGCGCGCGCGCCGCTCTCGATGCGCGCCAGGGACAACAGCTGGTTGGCCAGATGGGTCAGCCGGTCGGTGTTGGCGGCGGTGTCCTCCAGGGTGCGATACCACTGCGCGGGCTCCCGCTCGCGCAACCCCAGCTCCACCCGAGCCTTTAGCGCCGCCAGCGGCGTGCGCAATTCGTGGGAGGCATCGGCGATAAAGTCGGCCTGGCGCTGGAACAAGCCGCGCAGACGCTCGGTGAACTGGTTCAGTGCATCCACCAGTGGCTTCAGCTCGGTCTGCACCGCCACCACCGGCAACGGCCGCAGGTCGTCGGCCTGGCGCTCCTCCACGGCATTGCGCAGCTGGTTCAGCGGGCGCAGGGCGGCGCTCACCACCAGCCACACCAGGGCCAGGGCCGCCAGCGACATCACTGCCAGGCGCCACAGGCTGTCCACCAGCAGGCCGCGGGCCAGGCGCTCGCGGGCCTCCTCGGTCTCGGCCACGCGGATCTCCGCCATGCCGTTGATGCTCTCCTCGCTCACCGGCCGCAGCAGGCTCACCACGCGCACGTCCACGCCGTCGTAACGGGCATCGTAGAAACGCGCCAGGGCCGGGTAATCATCGGTACGTGGCGTGCCCTTCGGTGGGCCGGGCAGGTTCTCGTAGCCGGAAACCAGCTTCCCCTCGATATCGGTCACCTGGTAGAAAATGCGCCCCGCGCTGTCGTAGGCAAAGGTATCCAGCGCCACATAGGGCACATCGGCCTTGAGCCGGCCATCCGCCTCGTAGAGCCCGGCGGAAATGGCCCGCGCCGAGGCCAGCAGCGTGCGGTCATAGGCGGTGTCGGCGGCATCGCGGGCGCTCCAGTAGGCGCTCATGCTGACGATCACCAGCAGCACCGCCAGCAACGCCGCCAGGCGCCGCAGCAGTCGCCCCCGCAGGCTGCCGGCTTCACGCATCCTGATGTTCCAGCAGGTAGCCCAGGCCACGGAAGGTGACGATGCGCACCGCGCTGCCTTCGAGCTTCTTGCGCAGGCGGTGGATGTAGATCTCGATGGCGTCGGGGCTGGCGTCCTGGTCCAGGCCGAACACCTGGGAAGCCAGCTGCTCCTTGCTCATCACCCGACCGGGCCGGGCGATCAGCACCTCCAGCACCGCCTGCTCGCGGGAGGTCAGGGTCAGCACCTCGTCGTCCAGGCTGAAGCGCCGCGTCCCCAGGTCATAGAGCAGGGGCCCGCAGCGCTGCTGCTGTTCACCGCCGAGCACGCTGCGCCGCAACAGCGCCTTGACCCGCGCCTCCAGCTCGGTGAGTTCGAAGGGCTTGGCCAGGTAGTCGTCCGCCCCCAGGTTGAGGCCGTGCACCCGGTCCTTCACCTCGCCGCGCGCGGTCAGCATCAGCACCGGCAGGGTCTTGCCGCGCCCGCGCAGGCGCGCCAGCACCTCGAAACCGTCCAGGCGCGGCAGCCCCACGTCGAGCACCGCCAGGGCGTAATCCTCGCTGGCCAGGGCCAGGTCGGCCGCCACGCCGTCGTGCAGCACGTCCACCGTCCAGCCCACGGCCTTGAAGGCCTGGGCGATGCTCTCGGCCAGTTGGGGGTGGTCTTCGACCAGCAGGATTCGCAAGGCGGGGGTACTCCGGAGAACGGCGATCGGGCTGAAGTGTAACGGCCCGAAAGCCGCTGTGAATGGCACGCGGGATTTCTTTCACGCTGAAAGGCTGGCGAAAGTTTCACCCCCTAGCATCCGGCCAGGGTGGCAAGAACCACCCACAGACGCAGGCTCATGGTCGGGCCCGCGCTAACAAAAACAAGAATTGGAGACCAACGATGCTCACTGCCTCCCGGCAGGCGCTGCCGCCTGTTCGCACCCTCACCCTAGCCATCGCCGGCTGCACCCTGGCCCCCTTCGCCCAGGCTGACTTCATCAAGGACAGCACGGCGACCCTCGAAGCCCGCAACATCTACCTGAACCGCGACTTCCGCGATGGCGACGGCCAGTCCCGCCGCGACGAATGGGCCCAGGGCTTCATCCTCAACATCGAATCCGGCTACACCGAAGGCACCGTCGGCTTCGGCCTGGACGCCCTTGGCATGCTCGGCATCAAGCTCGACTCCGGTCGCGGCCAGAGCGGCACCGACCTGCTGCCGGTGCAGGACGACGGCGGCACCCCGGACGAATACGGCAAGCTCGGCCTCACCGCCAAGGTGCGTTTCTCCAAGAGCGAGCTGCGCCTGGGCAGCCACATCCCCGAGCTGCCGGTGGTCAAGGCCAGCGACAGCCGCATCCTGCCCCAGGTGTTCGAGGGCGGCCTGCTGACTTCCAAGGAACTCGACGGCCTGACCTTCAACGGTGGCCGCCTGCGCGAGGTCAAGGACCGCGCCTCGACCAACTCCGAAGACCTCGCCCTGAACAACAAGAACCGCCGCTTCGCCAGCGGTGCCAGCGGCTCGCACTTCGACCTGGCCGGCGCCGACTACGCCTTCAGCAAGCAGCTCACCGGGCGCTACTACTTCGCCGAGCTGGACGACGTCTACCGCCAGCACTTCTTCGGCCTGCTGGCCAGCCAGCCCCTGGGCAGCGGCACCCTCAGCGCCGACCTGCGCTACGCCATCAGCGACGACAGCGGCCGCGCCGACGCCGGCAAGGTGGACAACCGCGCCCTCAACGGCATGCTCAGCTACGGCCAGGGCAGCCACAAGGTCGGCCTCGGCTACCAGCGAATGAGCGGCGACACCGGCTTCGCCTACATCGATGGCACCGACCCCTTCCTGGTCAACTTCGTGCAGATCAACGACTTCGCCAACGCCGACCAGCGTTCCTGGCAGGCCCGCTACGACCTGGACTTCGCCGCCATGGGCGTGCCCGGCCTGAGCTTCATGACCCGCTACATCACCAGCGACAACGCCGAGGTCACCAACAGCGCCGAGGAAGGCCGCGAATGGGAGCGCGACGTCGAATTCAAGTACGTGGTGCAAAGCGGCACGCTCAAGGACCTCACCTTCCGCGCCCGCCACGCCGGCTTCCGTTCCAACTTCGCCCGTGACGCGGACGAGCTGCGCCTGATCGTCAGCTACGCCCTGCCGATCTGGTGATCCACAATAAGACTCCACAGGAGAACCCCCGATGAAGATCGCCCTCACCCGCCTCGCCCTCGCCGCATCCTGCCTGCTGCTCTCCAGCCAGCTGCTGGCCGAGCCCAAGCGCCCCGAGTGCATCGCCCCGGCCGCGCCCGGCGGCGGCTTCGACCTCACCTGCAAGCTGGCGCAAAGCGCCCTGATGGACGCCAAGCTGCTGAGCAAGCCGATGCGCGTCACCTACATGCCCGGCGGCGTCGGCGCGGTGGCCTACAACGCCGTGGTCGCCCAGCGCCCCGGTGACGCCGGCACCCTCACCGCCTGGTCCAGTGGCTCGCTGCTCAACCTCGCCCAGGGCAAGTTCGGCCGCTTCGACGAAAATGCCGTGCGCTGGCTGGCCGGCATCGGCACCAGCTACGGCGCCATCGCCGTGCGCAACGACTCGCCCTACAAGAACCTCGACGACCTGGTCAAAGCCCTCAAGGCCGATCCGGGCAAGGTGGTGATCGGCTCCTCCGGCACCGTCGGCAGCCAGGACTGGATGCAGACCGCGCTGCTGGCCAAGGCCGCCGGCATCGACCCGCGCAACCTGCGCTACGTGGCCCTGGAAGGCGGCGGCGAAATCGCCACCGCGCTGCTCGGCGGGCACATCCAGGTGGGCAGCACCGACATCTCCGACTCCATGCCGCACATCCTCGCCGGCAACATGCGCATCCTCGCCGTGCTCTCCGACGAGCGCCTGCCGGGGGACGACAAGTCCGGCATCCCCACCGCCAAGGAACAGGGCTACGACATCAGCTGGCCGGTGGTGCGCGGCTTCTACCTCGGGCCCAAGGTCAGCGACGAGGACTACGCCTGGTGGAAGGCCGCCTTCGACCAGCTGCTGGCCTCCGAGGACTTCGCCAAGCTGCGCGACCAGCGCGAGCTGTTCCCCTTCGCCATGACCGGCCCGGAACTGGACGCCTACGTGAAAACGCGCGTCGCCCAGTACAAGCAGATGGCCCAGGAATTCGGCCTGACCCAATAAGGCTCACCGCCGCAGCCGGCTGAGCGCCCCGCCAGCCGGCCCTCCGCGCCTTCGATCCGCGAGGAATTCACCATGCTTTTTCAACGCCTGTTCAGTCTGGGCTGGCTCGCTGCATGCCTGGTTTTTGCCGTGCTGGCCTGGGACTACCACGCCGCCTTCTCCTACGAGCCGGTCGGCCCGCGCGCCTTCCCCCTGCTGATGCTGGGGCTGATGGCCGCCGCGCTGCTCTGGCTGACGCTGCGCCCCACCCCGGTGGCGCACACGCACGACGAGCAGCCGCTGGACGCCGCCAGCCTGCGCAAGGTGGCCGCGTGCATCGCGCTGCTGCTGGTCTACGCCGGGCTCTTCGAGCCGCTGGGCTTCATCCTCTCCAGCAGCCTCGTCGGCGTCTTCATGGCGCGCCTCTACGGCGGCCGCTGGCTGCCCAGTGCCATCGCCGCGCTGCTGATCAGCGTCGGCCTCTACCTGCTGTTCGACAAGACCCTCGACGTGCCGCTGCCGCTGGGCGTCCTCGACTTCCTGGAGTGATGACATGGAAACCTTGAGCTACCTGGGCCAGGGCTTCGGCGTTGCCCTTTCCCCCTACAACCTGGTCACTGCGCTGGTGGGCACCCTGATCGGTACCATCGTCGGCCTGCTGCCGGGCCTCGGCCCGATCAACGGCGTGGCCCTGCTGATTCCGGTGGCCTTCGCCCTCGGCCTGCCGCCGGAGTCGGCGCTGATCCTCCTCGCCGCCGTCTACCTGGGCTGCGAATACGGTGGGCGCATCAGCTCCATCCTGCTCAACATCCCCGGTGAAGCCTCCACCGTGATGACCACCCTCGACGGCTACCCCATGGCCCGCCAGGGCCTGGCCGGTGTGGCCCTGTCGCTGTCGGCCTGGAGTTCCTTCATCGGCGCCTTCATCGCCACCTGCGGCATGGTGCTGTTCGCCCCGCTGCTGGCCAAGTGGGCTATCGCCTTCGGCCCGGCGGAGTACTTCGTGCTCATGGTCTTCGCCATCGTCGCCCTGGGCGGCATGGCCGGCGACCGGCCGATGAAGACCTTCATCGCCGCCCTGCTCGGCCTGTTCCTCTCCACCATCGGCATCGACGCCAACAGCGGCGTGTACCGCTTCACCTTCGACAGCATCCACGTCGCCGACGGCATCCAGTTCGTGGTGCTGGTGCTGGGCCTGTTCTCGGTGAGCGAGATCCTCCTGCTGCTGGAGAAGACCCACCATGGCCACGTTGCGGTGAAGGCCACCGGGCGCATGCTGTTCAACGTCAAGGAGGCCGCTTCGGTGGCCGTGGTCAACCTGCGCTGCGGGGTCATGGGCTTCATCCTCGGCGTGCTGCCGGGTGCTGGCGCCACCCTGGCCAGCGCCGTGGCCTACATGACCGAGAAGAAGCTGGCCGGCGACAGCGGCACGTTCGGCAAGGGCGACATGCGCGGCCTGGCGGCACCGGAAACGGCCATCGGCGCCTCCGCCTGCGGCGCCATGGTGCCGATGCTGACCCTCGGCGTTCCCGGCTCCGGCACCACCGCGGTGATGATCGGCGCGCTGACGCTCTACAACATCACCCCCGGCCCGATGCTGTTCCAGCAGCAACCGGACATCGTCTGGGGCCTGATCGCCTCGCTGTTCATCGCCAACCTCATGCTGGTGATCCTCAACATCCCGATGATCCGGCTGTTCACCCGCATCCTCAACGTGCCCAACTGGGTGCTGGTGCCGGTGATCGCCATCATCACCTCCATCGGCGTCTACGCCGTGCACGCCACCACCTTCGACCTGTTCCTGATGGTCGCCATCGGCATCTTCGGCTACATCCTGCGCAAGCTGGATTTCCCCCTCTCGCCGCTGCTGCTGGGCTTCATCCTCGGCGGGCTGATGGAGCAGAACCTGCGCCGTGCGCTGTCCATCTCCAACGGTGAACTGGGCATCCTCTGGTCCAGCCCCATCACCCTCGGCACCTGGGCCCTGGTGCTGGTGATGCTGGCCCTGCCGCTGGTGCGCATCTGGCGCCGCCGCAGTGCCCAGCGCAAGGCCCTGGCCGGTGCCTGAGGGCTGGCGCGCCTGGTGGGCCACCCCGCTGGTGGGCGCGGTGGGCGGGCTGCTGGCCAGCCTCGCCCACTGGCCGCTGCCCTGGATGATCGGCGCCCTGGTGGCGGTCATCCTGTTCCGCTGCACCACCCCCTGGCAGATCCGTGATCTGCCAGGAGGCCGCAAGACCGGGCAATGGATCATCGGCATCGGCATCGGCCTGCACTTCTCCCCCGCCGTGGTGGAGCAGGTGCTGGCGCACTTCTGGCTGATCCTCTTCGGCGCCCTGTTCACCACCCTCTCCAGCGCCGCCGCAGTCTGGCTGCTGCGGCGTACCGGGGAGGACCCGGCCACCGCCTTCTTCTCCAGCATGCCCGGCGGCTCCGGGGAAATGGTCAACCTCGGCCTGCGCAACGGCGCCTCCCCCAGCCGCGTGGCGGCCGGGCAGAGCCTGCGCGTGGTGGCCGTGGTGCTCTGCGTGCCGGCGGTGTTCAAGCTGCTGCTGGGCGACGGCCCGGCGCTGCACCCGGTCGCCCCGGTGGATTGGGCCTGGCTGGCCCTGCTGGTGCCGGCCGGTGGGCTGCTGGCGCTGCTCTGGCAACGCCTGCGCCAGCCCAACCCCTGGCTGTTCGGACCGCTGCTGGTCAGCGCCGTCGCCAGCATCCTCTACGACCTGCACCTGGGCCTGCCCCCCGGCGCCAGCCAGGTCGGCCAGTTGCTGATCGGCAGCGGCCTGGGCTGCCACTTCGACCGGGCCTTCTTCCGCCGCGCCCCCAGCTTCCTCGCCCGCACTTTGCTGGGCACCGCGCTGATGATCGGCGCCGCCACCCTCTGCGCCCTCGGCCTGGGCTGGCTCACCGCCCTGGACATCCGCTCGCTGACCCTAGGCATGATGCCCGGCGGCATCGCCGAGATGAGCCTCACCGCCGAGACCCTGCAGCTTTCCGTCCCCCTGGTCACCGCCCTGCAGGTCCTGCGCCTGCTGCTGGTGCTGTTTCTCGCCGAGCCCGTGTACCGCCGCTGGCGCCAGCGCGCCCGCCCATAGGTGGGTGCCGGGCGCAGCGAAGCCCGATCGCGAATGAATTCGCTCCCACGAGGAGCGGTCATTTGATTAACGGATATGTCCCCACGCTCCGCTTGGCGGGGGCCCTGTCCTATCCTCTTGCCCATGCCCTGCCGCCCACGGTGATCCCATGCCGCGTCCGCGCGCCCTCGCTCCCCTCCGCTGGCTGCCGCTCTTCGCGGCGCTGCTGCTTCTTGGCGCCTGCAGCCGCCTGGACCTCGCCTACCGCAACCTCGACTGGCTGATCCCCTGGTCCATCGACGACTACGTCAGCCTGAACAAGGCCCAGCGCGCCTGGCTGGAACCGCGCATCCAGGCGCACCTGCGCTGGCACTGCAGCACCCAGTTGCCGCGCTATGCCGCCTGGCTGCAGGAGGTGGAAACCCTGGGCCAGACCGAGCGGCTGGACGCCGGGCAACTGCTCGAGCACATGCAGGGCTTCAAGGAAGCGATCGACGCCGTCGCCGTGGAGATCACCCCCACCAGCGTTTCGCTGCTGCAGGGGCTCGACTCCAAACAGGTGGAGGAACTGAACGCCTCGCTGGACAAGAAGGAGCGCAAGCTGCGCAAGGAGCACCTGATCCCGCGTGACGAGCAGGTCGAGCAACGCCGCGAACGCATGGAGAAACGCCTCAAGCCCTGGTTCGGCACGCTCTCCACGCAGCAGCAGGCGAAGGTGGATGCCTGGGCCGAGGGCCTGGGCGACAGCAACCTGTTGTGGGTGGATAACCGCAAGCTCTGGCAGTCAGCCCTGCGCAGCGCCCTCGCCGAGCGCGACAGCCAGGATTTCGCACCGCGCATCGCGGCATTGCTGCAGGATCGCGAAGCCTTCTGGAGCGATGCCTACCGGGCGCACTTCGAACGTGGGCAGGTGGCCCTGTCGCAGTTGCTCGCCGACCTGTTCAATGCATCCAGCGCCAGCCAGCGCGAGCGCCTGCGCAGCCGCCTGCACGACCTGCAGCAGGACATCCGCCAGTTGCAGTGCCCGACGGCCTGAACCCGCCTCAGCCGCGCAGGCGCGCGCCGATCCAGGCCAGCACCGCCCCTGCCAGGCACAGGTGGAACAGGTCGACCCGGGGAATCCCGAGCCAGTCGCCCTGGGTGCCGATCACCAGCCCCGCCAGCAGAAAGGCCAGGGAGCCGGCCACCGCCAGCGGCCAGCGCCGGGAACGCCCCGGCCAGGCCAGCGCCACCAGGGCCAGCGCATTGCCCACCAGCGCCACAGGGGGCGGCACCAGCAGCATCGCCGCTGCCAGGGCCAGCAGCGCCAGATGACGCCGCGCGCCCTGCAGCCAGACGAACGCGATCAATGGCAAGCCGATGCGCGAGGAGACGAAGGCCAACTGGCGGTGCAGGTCGTCGACGGCGCTGAAGCCTGCATAGAGCACCGCCCCTGCCAGCGCCGCCAGGGCCATGGAGACGAAGCCCGCCGCCCGCCAGCCCTCGCGCTCACGGCCATGGAGCCAGGCAGCCAGGAGGCAGGCGCTGGCCAGCAGCAGCTCGCCGCCGACATGGAGGATCAGCATCGGGGTGGAAGCGGGCATGGGGCGTCCTGTCGTGAGTCGCTAGAGATGCACGGCAGGCTACAGCGCGGGGATAACCCGGCGCATGGCGGCTCGCGCCAAAGCGCGTGACGCCATGCGCCAGCGGCGTCAGAGCGGCGGCACGCTCCAATCGATGGGCGCCAGGCCGTGCTGTTCGAGGAACTTGTTGCAGCGGCTGAAGTGGCCGTTGCCGAGGAAGCCGCGGTAGGCCGACAGCGGCGAGGGGTGGGCGGAACGCAGCACCAGGTGCTTGGTGGAGTCGATCAGGCGCTGCTTGCTCTGCGCGTGGGCGCCCCAGAGCAGGAACACCAGGTTCGGCTGGTGCGCGCTGACGACCTCTATCACCCTGTCGGTGAAGGGCTGCCAGCCCTGGTTGGCGTGGGAACCGGCCCGGGCCTGCTCCACGGTCAGGGAGGTGTTGAGCAGCAGCACGCCCTGCTCGGCCCAGCTCTGCAAGTGGCCGTGGTCGGGCATGTCGATGTTCAGGTCGCGCTTGAGCTCCTTGTAGATGTTCAGCAGCGACGGCGGGATGGGCACGCCCGGCTGCACCGAGAAGCACAGGCCATGGGCCTGGCCGGGGCCGTGATAAGGGTCCTGGCCGATGATCACCACCTTCACCTCGTCCAGCGGCGTGGAGTTCAGCGCGTTGAAAATCATCGGGCCGGGCGGGAACACCACCTTGCCGGCGGCCTTCTCGGCGCGCAGGAACTCGCCCAGCGCCTTCATGTAGGGCTTGTCGAACTCGTCACGCAGGGCCTCTTTCCAACCCGCTTCGAGCTTTATCCGATCAACGGTCTCGGTCATCTCTCTTCCAGTTCTCTAGCGCCTTCCAGCGCGGATGAGGCGGGCGAAGGCCGCTCAATGGTCGGGCACCCTAAAAAATGCCCTCTACTCTTGTCAATCAAGGAGGACAAGGAGATCGCATCCGATGGACAACCGCCACGATGGCCTGAAGTTCTCGCTCTACAGCAGCTTCCTCAAGGGCAACGCCAAGGTGCCGCAGATGCCGGAAACCTCGCTGCGCCTGCGCAAGCTGCTGGCATCCGAGCACGCCTCGCTGGAACAGGTCACCCGCCTGCTGCACAGCAACCCGCCGCTTGCCGCCTACCTGCTGCAATTCGCCGAGACCCCGATGCTGCGCAACCTGCGCCAGGGCGTGAACCTGCAGGAGGTGATCGCGCGCCTGGGCATGCAGCGCCTCAACAACCTGGTGCTCAGCTTCGCCATCCAGCACCTGTTCACCAGCCAGGACCCGGCCCTGCAGAAGGTCTTCCGCACCCGCTGGAATGCCGCCCTGCTCTGCGCCGCCCACAGCGCCTGCCTGGCCCAGTTGCTC
This sequence comes from Pseudomonas sp. zfem005, assembly GCF_032621735.1. Classification (NCBI taxonomy): domain Bacteria; kingdom Pseudomonadati; phylum Pseudomonadota; class Gammaproteobacteria; order Pseudomonadales; family Pseudomonadaceae; genus Pseudomonas; species Pseudomonas sp. zfem005. Next base: position 319,842 of record NZ_JAVYJE010000007.1, read on the forward strand.
ACGCGCCTGCCCCTGGAAGACGCCCTGCTCGCCGGCCTGGTGCAGGACATCGGCAGCCTGCCGTTGCTCGACGAGTTGGAGCGCTGGCCGGAGGTCCCCCGCGAAGAGAGCGAGCTGCAGCGTCTCTGCGACCAGCTCTCCGCCGACATCGGGGTGATCGTGCTCACCAGCTGGAAGCTGCCGCCGCTGCTCATCGACTGCGCGCGCAACCGCAGCGACTGGTGCCGCGCGCACAAGGGCTCGGCGGACCTGGTGGACGTGGTGCAGGTGGCCCGCCAGTTGGCCGCGCGGGAACTCGACGATGAGCAGCTGGTGCAGCTACCCGCCTGGCAGCGCCTGCTGGGGGAACGCCTCGACAGCCTGCCGCCTGAGGCGGTACGCGCGGAGCTCGCCAGCGAGGTGGGCTTCTGGTTCAAGCTGCTCGGCGGCAAGGGCCACGCCTGAATCGCATCAGCCCTGATGCAGCGCCCGGTAGTGGCTGGGCGCCATGCCCACCACCTTGCGGAACAGCCGCGAGAAGTAATAGACGTCCTCGTAGCCCAGTTGCTCGGCGATCTGGCGGATGCCCTGCTCGCCTTCGTCGAGCAGGCGACAAGCGTGGGCCATCTTCAACTGGATGAAATCCTGGATCGGCGCGTGCCCGGTCAGCGCGCGGTAGGTCTTGGCGAAGTGAAAGCGCGACAGCTTGAACTGCGCCGCCAGCTGGTCGAGGTTGAGGCTGTCGTGCAGGTGCGCGCGCATCACCGCCTGCACCGCGTCGATGTCCAGCACGCGCCCGGACTTCAGCACCCCGCGCGCCGGCAGCACGGCGAGCGAGGTCAGCAGCGTCTGCAACTGATGGGCGGCGTGGACGAAATGCAGCGGGTTGAGTCCATGGCGGCGCAGCCCCAGCAAGGCGTCGAAATCCGCCAGCAGGCGCGGCTGGGCACCGATGCGGCGCAGCCCGGCCGGCCCCAGGGGGCGCAGGAAGTCCTCCACCAACTCCCCTTCGAAATGCACCCAATAGATGCTCCAGGGCCGCTGCGGGTCGGCGCCGTAGGCGTGCATGCGCCCCTTGGGCAGCAGCAGCAGGTCGCCGCCGACCACGTCCAATCGTCCATCCCCGGTCTCCAGCCAGCCCTGGCCGGCACGGCAGTAGATGAGCAGGTGATCGTCCGGCGCCAGGCGCAGCATGCGGTGCCCACCAGCCTCCGGGTAGAAGCCCAGGGCCAGGGGGTAACAGCCCGCCGTCAGCGGGTTGCGCGCCAGCAGGCGGCGCAGGCGCGGTGGCGTGGTGAAGCGCACGCCATTGGCCGGCAGCGGCCAGTTGGAGGTTTCCACGGAGCGGCTCATGGTTGTTCTTGTCTGGGCCTGCAATCACAAGATCGTCCATCCAGGCGACAAGATCGTCAATCCACATCTGCCGTGCGCGCCGCTATAACGACAAGAAAACAACAAGACGCCCGGCACGGGTGGAGGACGAGATGACCAGGACGATTCCGCAACTCATCGACGGTGAATGGCGCGACAGCCGCTCCCGCGAACTGATCGAAGTCACCGATCCCGCGACCCAGGCCGTGCTGGCCCTGGCGCCCAAGGCAACGCCCGAGGAAATCGAGGCCGCCATCGCCAGCGCCAAGCAGGCCTTCACCAGTTGGCGCGAGGTGCCGGTGTCGGAACGGGCGCGGCTGATGCTGCGCTACCAGCACCTGCTCAAGGAGCACCACGACGAGCTGGCCGAAATCCTCGCCAGCGAGACCGGCAAGACCTTCGCCGATGCCAAGGGCGACGTCTGGCGCGGCATCGAGGTGGCCGAGCACGCCGCGAACATCGCCAGCCTGATGATGGGCGAGACGGTGGAGAACGTGGCCCGCGAGATCGACACCGCCAGCTGGGTCCAGCCCCTGGGCGTGTGCGTCGGCATCACCCCCTTCAACTTCCCGGCGATGATCCCGCTGTGGATGTTTCCCCTGGCCATCGCCTGCGGCAACACCTTCATCCTCAAGCCATCCGAGCAGGATCCGCTGACCCCCAACCGCCTCGCCGAGCTGTTCCTCGAAGCCGGCGCGCCCAAGGGCGTGCTGCAGGTGCTGCATGGTGGCCGCGAGCAGGTGGACGCCCTGCTCACCCACCCGGACATCCGCGCCATCTCCTTCGTCGGCTCGGTGCCGGTGGGCCAGCACATCTACCGCACCGGCACCGCGCACCTGAAGCGCGTGCAGGCCTTCGCCGGCGCCAAGAACCACATGGTGATCATGCCCGACGCCAACAAGGACCAGGTCCTCAGCAACCTGCTGGGCGCCAGTTGCGGCGCCGCCGGCCAGCGCTGCATGGCCATCAGCGTGGCGGTGTTCGTCGGCGCGGCGCGGGAGTGGATCCCCGAGCTGGCCGCGCAGATGGCCGAGCTCAAGCCCGGCCACTGGCAGGACGCCCACGCCGCCTACGGCCCGTTGATCAGCCAGCAGGCCAAGCAACGCGTGCAACGGCTGATCGCCGAGGGCAAGGCCGAAGGCGCCGACTGCCTGCTGGACGGCTCCCACTGCGAAGTGGCGGGCTTCCCCGACGGCAACTGGCTGGGCCCGACCCTGTTCCGTGGCGTGACCACGAAGATGGGCCTGTACCGCGAAGAGATCTTCGGCCCGGTGCTGGCCTGCATGGAGGTGGACGACCTCAACGCCGCCATCGAACTGGTCAACGCCAGCCCCTACGGCAACGGCACCAGCATCTTCACCCGTTCCGGCGGCGCCGCACGGCACTTCCAGCATGCGGTGGAAGTGGGCCAGGTGGGCATCAACGTGCCGATCCCGGTGCCGCTGCCATTCTTCTCCTTCACCGGCTGGAAGGGCTCCTTCTACGGCGACCTGCATGCCTACGGCAAGCAGGCGGTGCGCTTCTACACCGAGACCAAGACGGTCACCAGCCGCTGGTTCGACGACAGCCCCGTGAGCGGGCCGAACATGACCATTCAGTTGAAGTGAGAAGTGCGTCGGCCCTGTTAGACCAAAAGATGATCTCACCTTAAAAACGAGCGGCGTAAAAGGTTCCCTGCAGAACAACAACAAGGAGAACTGCAATGCGCCGATTGACTGCCACTCTGGCCCTCTGGGCCGGAATCACCGCCTGTGCGCAGGCTGCTGAGCCCATCACCCTGGGGCTCAACTACCCGCGCACCGGCTCATACAAGGAAGAGGGATTGGCACAGATGCGTGGAGCCCTGCTGGCCATCGACGAGCTCAACGCCACCGGCGGGGTGCTCGGCCGCCCCTTGCGCCTGTCCGGCAAGGATTCCGCCTCACGCCCGGAAAAAGCGGTGAAGAACGTCGACAAGCTGGCCGCCGAAGGCGCGGTGATGCTCTTCGGCGGGGCCTCCAGCGCGGTGGCCATCGCCGCCGGCGAACGTGCCCGTGACCATGGCCTGCTGTACTTCGGCACCCTCACCTACTCCAACGACACCACCGGCAAGAACGGCCACCGCTACATGTTCCGCGAGTGCAACAACGCCTGGATGAGCGCCAAGGTGCTCGGCCAGTACCTGAACAAGACCCTGCCCGACAAACGCTATTTCTATGTCACCGCCGACTACACCTGGGGCCACACCACCGAAGCCTCGCTACGCCAGGCCACCGCCAGCCAGGACCCCGCCCGTCACGCCGGCGTGCACGTGCCCTTCCCCGGCGCACGTCTCACCGACTACCAGGACGTCCTGACCCAGGCCGCCGCCAGCGACGCCCAGGTGCTGGCCCTGGTGCTGTTCGGCGAAGACCTGGTGCGCGCCATGCGCATCGCCAAGGACATGGGCCTGACCGAGCGCATGCAGATCGTCGCGCCGAACCTCACCCAGGGCATCATCGAGCAGGCCGGCCCTGACCTGATGCAAGGCGTGCTCGGTACCGAACCCTGGACCTGGCGCGTGCCGGCCCTGGAGAAATCCCAGCGCGGCATGGCCTTCGTCGAAGCCTTCAAGGCGCGCTACCAGATGTACCCCTCCAGCTCCGCCGCCTCGGCCTACAGCATCGTCCAGCAATGGGCCGATGCCGCCAAACGCAGCGGCAGCCTCAGCAGCGAGGCACTGATCAAGGCGCTGGAAGGCCATACATACAGCCTGCTGAAGGACGAGCAGCAGTGGCGCCCCTTCGATCACCAGAACCTGCAGACGGTCTATGCCGTGCGGGTGAAGACCCGTGAGGAGGTGCTCAAGGACCCGCTCAAGCAGGACTACTTCGAAATCGTCGACCGCCTCGACGCCAGCAGCGCCCTGCCCAGCCTCGCCGACTGGCAGGCCGAACGGCGTGCCGGCAACCAACCCCCAACCTTGCAATGAGACGCCATGGACTTCGAACTCAGTGATGAACAGCGCCTGCTGGTACACAGCGCCGCCGCCTTCACCCGCCACGAGCTGGCGCCGAACGCAGCGGACTGGGACCGTGACCACCACTTCCCGGTGGAGGTGATCCGCCGCGCCGCCGAGCAGGGCTACCTGGGCCTGTACATCGCCGAGGATGACGGCGGGCTGGGCCTCTCGCGCCTGTCCGCCTCGCTGATCTTCGAACAGCTGGCCGCCGGCTGCGTCGCCACCACCGCCTACCTGACCATCCACAACATGGCCGCCTGGATGCTCGCCTCCTTCGGCGACGCCGAACTCAAGGCGCGCTGGCTGCCGGGGCTGATCAGCGGCGAGCACCTGGCGTCCTATTGCCTCACCGAGCCGGATGCCGGCTCCGACGCCGCCCACCTGCGCACCCGTGCACGCCGCGACGGCGAGCACTACGTGCTGGACGGCAGCAAGTGCTTCATCTCCGGGGCCGGCAGCACCCAGGTGCTGATCGTCATGGCGCGCACCGGCGAAGACGGCGCCAAGGGCATCTCCTGTTTCCTGGTGCCGGCCGACGTCGAGGGCATCCGCTACGGCCGCAACGAAGACAAGATGGGCTGGCGCGCACAGCCCACCCGCACCATCACCTTCGAGGGCGTGCGCATCCCCGCCGGCAACCGCATCGGCCCGGAAGGCCAGGGCTTCGTCTACGCCATGAAGGGCCTGGACGGCGGCCGCCTGAACATCGCCAGCTGCTCCTTGGGCGCAGGCCAGGCGGCGCTGGAGCAGAGCCTGCGCTACGTCGAGGAGCGCAAGCAGTTCGGCAAGCCCCTGGCTGAGTTCCAGGCCCTGCAGTTCAAGCTCGCCGACATGCTCACCGCGCTCACCGCCAGCCGGCAGATGGTGCGCCTGGCGGCCCATCGGCTGGACCATCGCCACGCCGAGGCCAGCCTCTACTGCGCCATGGCCAAGCGCTTCGCCACCGACCAGTGCTTCGACATCTGCAACGATGCACTGCAACTCCATGGTGGCTATGGCTATCTGAATGACTACCCTCTGGAGCGCTGGGTGCGTGACACCCGTGTGCACCAGATACTCGAAGGCACCAACGAGATCATGCGCGTCATCGTGGCGCGCCGTTTACTGGAACAGGGCGGCAGCATCGACCGCCTGTTGTAAGGAGCACTCCATGAGCACTGCCGTAGAGCCGTACCAAGCCGGCGTTTTCGACCTGACCCACAAGCTCACCGTGGAAAAGCACGGGCACACCGCGCTGATCACCATCAACCATCCGCCGGCCAACACCTGGGACCGCGACTCGCTGATCGGCCTCAAGCAGGTGGTCGAGCACCTCAACCGCGACGACGACGTCTACGCCCTGGTGGTGACCGGCCAGGGGCCGAAGTTCTTCAGCGCCGGTGCCGACCTCAACCTCTTCGCCGATGGCGACAAGGCCCGCGCCCGCGAGATGGCCCGGCGCTTCGGCGAAGCCTTCGAAACCCTGCGCGACTTCCGTGGCGTGTCCATCGCCGCGATCAACGGCTACGCCATGGGTGGCGGCCTGGAATGCGCCCTGGCCTGCGACCTGCGCATCGCCGAACGGCAGTCGCTGATGGCCCTGCCCGAGGCGGCCGTGGGCCTGCTGCCCTGCGCCGGCGGCACCCAGGCGCTGTCCTGGCTGGTGGGCGAAGGCTGGGCCAAGCGCATGATCCTCTGCGGCGAGCGCGTGGACGCGGAAACCGCCCTGCGCATCGGCCTGGTGGAGCAGGTGGTGGACACCGGCGAGGCGCGCGGCGCCGCCCTGCTGCTGGCCGCCAAGGTGGCGCGGCAGAGCCCGGTGGCGGTGCGCACCATCAAGCCGCTGATCGAAGGCGCGCGCCAGCGCGGGCCGAACACCTGGTTGCCGGAGGAGCGCGAGCGCTTCGTCGACCTGTTCGACGCCGAGGACACCCGTGAAGGGGTCAACGCCTTCCTCGAGAAACGCGACCCGCAATGGCGCAACCGCTGAGCCGCCAGCCCGAAGACACCCGTTGGGAGAAGTGATGAATATCCAGTTCGAAGAACGCGTCGGCCTGCACGGCGCCCGCATCGGCATCGCCAGCCTCGATGCCGAAGCCAGCCTCAACGCCCTGAGCCTGCCGATGATCGAGGCCCTCGACGCGAGGCTGCAGGAATGGGAAAGCAACCCGGAGGTCGTCTGCGTGCTGCTGCGCGGCAACGGCCCGCGCGCCTTCTGCGCCGGCGGCGATGTGCGCAAGCTGGTGGAGGCCTGTCGCGAACACCCCGGCGAGGTGCCCCCGCTGGCGGCGCGCTTCTTCGCCGACGAGTACCGCCTCGACCACCGCATCCACACCTACTCCAAGCCGCTGATCTGCTGGGCCCACGGCCATGTGCTGGGCGGCGGCATGGGCCTGATGCAGGGCGCCGCCATCCGCATCGTCACCCCCTCCAGCCGTCTGGGCATGCCGGAAATCAACATCGGCCTGTACCCGGACGTCGGCGGCAGCTGGTTCCTCGCCCGCCTGCCCGGCCGCCTGGGGCTGTTCCTCGGCCTCACCGCCAGCGCCATCAACGCCCACGACGCCCTGGACCTGGGGCTCGCCGACCGCTTCCTGCTGGAAGACCAGCAAGCTGAGCTGCTCGACGGCCTGGTGCAGCTGAACTGGCGCGAGCAGGCCGGCGCGCAGCTCACCAGCCTGCTGCAGTCCCTGGAACACCAGGCCCGCGGCCAGTTGCCGGCGGCCCAGTGGCTGCCCCGCCGGGCGCGCATCGACACGCTGCTGGACGTGGCCGACCTGCCGACCGCCTGGAAGGCCATCACCGCGCTGCAGCACGACGATGACGCCCTCCTCGCCCGCGCCGCCAAGACCCTGGCGGGCGGCTGCCCGCTCACCGCGCACCTGGTCTGGGAGCAGATCCGCCGTGCCCGCTACCTGTCCCTGGGCGAGGTGTTCCGCATGGAATACGCCATGAGCCTGAACTGCTGCCGCCACCCGGAATTCTCCGAAGGCGTGCGGGCGCGCCTGATCGACAAGGACAACACGCCGCGCTGGCACTGGCCCGATGCCGCCGCCATCCCCCGCGCGGTGATCGAGGCGCACTTCGAGCCGGTGTGGGATGGCCCCCATCCGCTGGCAGCGCTCTAGCCCATCCACAACGGCCAAGGAGAACAACAATGAAAAAGATCGCCTTCATCGGCCTCGGCAACATGGGCCTGCCAATGGCCCGCAACCTGCTCAAGGCCGGCCATGAGCTCAAGGTCTTCGACCTGGTGCAAAGCGCGGTGGACGAACTGGTGGCCGAAGGTGCCAAGGCCGCCAACGATGCCCACGACGCCGTTTCCGGCGTCGAGATCGTGGTCAGCATGCTGCCCGCCAGCCGCCATGTGGAAGGCCTGTACCTGGGCGACGACGGCCTGCTCGCCTTCATCCGCGCCGGCACCCTGGTGCTGGAGTGCTCGACCATCGCCCCCGACTCGGCGCGCAAGGTGCACGCCCAGGCCAAGGCGCTGGGCATCGACCTGCTGGACGCACCGGTTTCCGGTGGCACCGCCGGGGCCGCCGGCGGCACCCTGACCTTCATGGTCGGCGGCGACGGCAACACCCTGGAAAAGGCCCGCCCGGTGCTGGCGGCCATGGGCAAGAACATCTTCCACGCCGGCCCGGAAGGCGCCGGCCAGGTGGCCAAGGTGTGCAACAACCAGGTGCTGGCGGTGCAGATGATCGCCACCGCCGAAGCCATGGCCCTGGGCGTGGCCAACGGCCTCGACCCCAGCGCCCTGGCGGAGATCATGCGCCAGAGCTCCGGCGGCAACTGGGTGCTGGAGCGCTACAACCCCTGGCCCGGCGTGATGGCTGCGGCACCGGCGAGTAACGGCTACCAGGGCGGCTTCATGGCCGAGCTGATGGCCAAGGACCTGGGCCTGGCCCAGGAGGCCGCGCAGCTCACCCAGAACAGCACCCCCATGGGCGCCCTGGCGCTGCAGCTCTACAAGATGCTGCTCAAGCAGGGCAAGGGCCGCCAGGACTTCTCCGTGGTGCAGCAGCTGTTCATCGAGCCCGAGGCCTGACCGCTCGCCCCATCCTGCGAACACTGTTTCTCCCAAACGCAAAAAGGGCCCCGAAGGGCCCTTTTTCATTCCACCGTCGCCTCAGACCAGGGTCAGGGTGACGTCGATGTTGCCGCGGGTGGCGTTGGAGTAGGGGCAGACGATGTGGGCTTTTTCCACCAGCTCACGCGCCTTGTCCTTGTCCATGCCCGGCAGGCTGATCTGCAGTTCCACCTCGATGCCGAAGCCGGTGGGGATGGCGCCGATGCCGACGATGCCTTCGATGGAGGCGTCCGCCGGAACGGCGTACTTGTCACGGGCACCGACGAACTTGATCGCCCCCAGGAAGCAGGCCGAATAACCGGCGGCGAACAGTTGCTCGGGGTTGGTGCCCTCGCCGCCCGCGCCACCCAGTTCACGCGGGGTGGTCAGGGAGACGTCGAGGACGCCGTCGGAGGAGATGGCGCGGCCTTCACGGCCACCGGTGGCTTCTGCATAGGCGCGGTACAGGACGTTTTCGATGCTCATGATGTATTCCTCTGGATAGCGATTGGGAGTTATTTGGTTCGCTGTAGATTTGTGCGCTAAGCGATTCCATGGAGCAAAGATTAGTTCGCATTTATTTTGCGCGCAATATTAATTTCAAGAAGAATTGGCAATAAGTGTTCGCTTGGATGGCATAAGCAGACGGGCTGCGGCCCGCAGCCCTGCAAAGCGACCGGATTCAGGGTTATTGGAGGGCCGGGCTGCACTCAGCCGAAGCTGCGCACCTTGTTGCGCCCGGAGTGCTTGGCGGCGTAGAGGGCCGTGTCCGCACTCTGGATGAGCATCTCGGGCAGGTCGCCGGGGCGGGGGATCATGCTGTGGATGCCGATGCTCACGGTCACCACGCCGGCCTGGGCCCCCAGGTGCTCTATGTGCTTCGTCTCGACGGCGGCGCGCACGCTCTCGGCGATCACCTGGGCGCCGGCCGGCGCGGTGTGCGGCAGGATGATGGCGAACTCTTCGCCGCCGTAGCGGGCAATGAGGTCGGTGGAGCGGATCTTGATCACCTTGAGCGCCTCGCTCACCGCCTTGAGGCACAGGTCGCCGGCACGGTGGCCGTAGGTGTCGTTGAACAGTTTGAAGTTATCCACATCGATCATCAGCAGCGAGATGGGCTGGCGGATGATCGCCGCGCGCTGGAATTCTTCGTTGAGGGTCTTGTCGAACTGCCGGCGGTTGGCGATGCCGGTCAGGCCGTCTATCGCCGCCAGCTGCGACAGCTCCTCGTTCTCCAGCTGGATGCTGCGGGCCGCCAGCAGGCGCTGGCGGGTACGCCGCACCAGCACCACGCCGATGCTCATCAGCGCCAACACCAGACCGGTGACCAGGGTCACCAGCACCACGGCCTTCTGCCGCCATTCGGTGAGCACTTCGCTCTTCTGCATCGCGGCCACCACCAGCAGCGGGTAGCCGTCCAGCACCCGGTAGGCGTAGACGCGCTCGCGGCCGTCCAGGCTGGAAAGGCCGGCGCCGGTGCCCACCGGCGAGTTCTTCAGGTCGTCCATGAACAGCGGGCTGTCCTTCAGGTTGCCGGTGCCGGGCTCCATCACCGGGCGCCGCACCACCAGGGTGCCGTCGTTCTCGGCCAGGAGGATGGCGCCGTTGCGGCCGATGTCGAAGTCCTTGTAGAAGGCGTTGAAGTAGCTGATGCGGATGGTCGCCAGCACCACCCCGGCGAACTCGCCATGGGTGCCGTTGAGGCGGCGCGAGATGGGCAGCACCCACTCGCCGGTGGAACGGCTCTGCATGGGCGAGCTGACCTCGATGTCGCGGCTCACCGAGTTGAGGTGGTGCTGGAAGTATTCCTGGTCGGCACTGCTGGTGGTGGGCGACGGCGGCGCGCTGGTGTAGTGGAGCCAACGCCCGCTGCTGTCGAACACGTAGATGCCGGACAGCTGCTGCGCGCGCAGCTTGTAGGCGGTGATCAGGCCCTTGATGCGCTGCTGGTCATGCAGGTCGGCGCTTTCCAGCAGGTAGACCAGGCCGCTGAGGATCAGGTCGGCTTCCTTGATGGTCTCCTCCGCGTGCTGGGAAACCGAGTAGGCCAGGTTGGCGTTGGATTTGTCCGCCTCGCTGAGGTAGTGAGTGCGGGAGTCGAACACCTGATAGAGGTTGACGCCGATGGCCACCACACCACCGAACAGGATCAGGAAGTAGGCCAGCCATAGAGCCAGGCGCGTGCGCAGGAACAGCGCCAGGCGTTTGGCTTCTACTTTCTCCATCCGTCGCTCCCCTGTGGGCCGGCTGCATGCAGCGGCTGATGTTGATGGTGGTTGAAGCCAGCTCTTCGCTTCAGACAAGAAGCTTAGCCAGCGGTGCCCGGAACGGGCCTGAAATGACGGCGGCAGGCGGAAGATTGCAAAATGCCATCACGCAGGCGGATGCTACGCGATTGTGCCCCTTGCGCGCACCCACGCTGTCGAGCCGGCGACAGGCATGACGCTGTGGGAACAGTGCATCGGCAGAATGGCCGCCGGGGTACCCGGCAGCCCGGAGAGCCTCAGAAGCCGGCGCGGGAAAGCGCCTGGGCCAGTGCCAGCGGGTCGTGGCCATGGCAGTGGAGCACGCCGTGCTCGTCCGCCACGCCAAGGCCGAAACCCTCGTCCGCCTCCTCGAAATAGAGGAGACCGCTGGGCAGCTCGGCGACGACCAGCACCGGCTCCAGCTCGCCGAGGCGCAGCCGGGTGTGGGCATAGAAGGGAACGCGACAGGCGGCGAACACCACCTGCTGGGCAGGGGAACAGTCGTGCAGTTGCTGATGGACCAGGTTCTTCAATTCGGCAGCGGAAATGCTCTGACAAGTATCCATGGCGGGTCCGTCCTGTTCTTGTTGGGTAACCGGGCCTGGCGAAAGGATGATCGAGACCGAGGACGAAAATCTAGCAGCCCGGGAGCGCCTTGCCACCCCCATCTGTATCAGGATTCGACGAAAGCACGGGTTGCCCTTCAGCTCTGGGAGAAGCGCGGGCCCAGCAGGATGACCAGCGCACCCGCGACGCAGAGCGCCGCGCCCAGCCAATCGCTGGCCAGCGGGCGGGTGCGCTCCACCAGGCCCAGCCAGAGCAGCGAGGTGATGATGTAAATGCCACCGTAGGCCGCATAGGCGCGACCGGCGTAGGCCGCTTCGACGCGGGTCAGCAGCAGGGCGAAGCACAGCAGGCTGAGCAGCCCGGGGGCGATCCACCAGGCGCTGCGATCCAGGCGCAGCCACATGAAGAAGGCATAGCAACCGGCGATCTCGAAGAGTGCGGCGAGGAAGAACCAGAGGTAGTTGAGCATGGGGGGATGTCCTCGTCTGGAGCCGATCAGGGCGCGGCTCACGCTGCCGCTCATTGCAATGCGCTGAAGGCAAGGAGCGCGCCAGGTGTGTTCAGCCGCGCAACGCGCCTTCGCGTTCCCAGGCGCAGCGTACGCGCAGGTTGGCTTCCTGGGGGCTGTGGAAACCCTGTTCGCTTTCCCAGCGGAAGGTGTGGGTGCCGTTGAGCTCGGTCTCCAGGTGCACCACCGCACTGCCCCAGTAGAGCTGCTTGAGCAGGGCCTCGAACTGTTGCACCCACAGGTTCCACTCGTACTCCACCGCCGCGTAGCTGGCACCGAAGTGGATCACCTGGGTCTGGTAGAGCCCCTGGCCGGGGTGGGCGCTGAAGGAGAACATCTCGCGCCCGAGGAAGGGCCAGATGTCGCCGGCAGGCAGGCTTTCGATCACGCGGCGGTTGGTCGCGCGGCGCAGTTGCCGCACCTCGCCGTCGTCCGACGGCCAGTCGCGGATGCAGCCATAGACGATGGATTCAGAGTCCACGCGAGCACTCCAGAAAAACAGTGGCAGCCTTCTATCACAGGGCTGCCAGGCAGGAAAGGAATTGCCGCTGATTTCCTCGACCAGGCCCCATCAGGCCCGGCGCCGGCCCAACATCCAGGCCAGCACGCACATGGTCACCGCCAGGCCGGTGAAGACCATGAAGGGCAACTGGTAGTTGCCGCCCAGGTCGCGACCGAGGCCGGCGAGCACCGGCGTCAGGCTGCCCAGGCTGTAGCCGGCGAAGAGCATCATCGCCGTCCAGCGGCTCACCGCCAGGGAGGTGTTCACCTCGTACAGCGGCAGCACCATGGACAGCGCGAAGGAGCCGGAAAGCCCCAGCCCCAGCAGCACCGCCCAGACCTCGGGGTAGAGGCCGGGGGCGAAGGTGATCATCCCCAGGCACAGCGAACTGGTGATGCCGCAACCGAGCAGCAGCTGGTAGCGGTTGTCGTAGCGCTGGGCCAGCCAGGGCAGGATGAAGGCGCTGGGCAGCCCCACCAGCATGAACAGGCTGAACAGGCTGTTGCTGCGCAGCACACTGAAGCCGGCCTCGTGGTAACGCGCCACCAGCCAGGTGGTGAGGGCGTAGAACAGCCCGGCCTGGATGGCGAAGAAGGCGGTGATCAGCCAGGCACGCGGCTCACGCCAGGGCAGCCCGCCGGAGCCCCCGGCCTCGCTGCTCGTCTCCGCACGGTTGGGCAGGAACAGCCAGAGGATCATCGCGGCCAGTGCCGGCAACGCCCAGAACGCCAGGCCCATCGACCACTCGTTGGCCAGCGCCTGGGTCACCGGCTCGGTGAGCACCGCACCGGAGGCGCCACCGATGGTCATGCTCAGGGAATACCAGGCGACCACGCGGCCAACCTGGTCATGGAAATGGCGCTTGATGAACCCGGACACCAGCGGTCCGGCGATGGCGATGCCGGCCCCCAACAGCACGGCGCTGCCGATCAGCACCGCACTGGCGTGCCCGGCCACGCGCACGCCGCACGCGATGACGATGAGCAGCAGGCACAGGGCGATCACCCGTTCCAGGCCAAAGCGCATGGCCAGGCGTGGTGCCAGGGGCGCCAGCAGGCCCATGCACAGCACCGGCAACGCGGTGGTGAGGCTGATCAGGCCACGGCTCAGGTCGAGCTCGCTGGCGATGCGTTCGATCAGGGGGGCAAGGGAAGTGATGCCAGGGCGCAGGTTGATCGCCGCCAGCACCAGAGCCAGCATGAACAGGGCTCGGGAAGCAGGTTTCACAGGGAGTCCAGAAGGTCGTCGGCATGCACGCCGGGGGAGCAACCCTACTCCGCGAAAGCGCAGCCGGGCAAGCCACCGGCATGGATAAACTGACCGACCGGACAGAAAAACCAGCCACTAAACGCAGCTGGTAGGCCTGGCCCCACCTGCGTGGAGCCGGGCCGAAAGGGCTCACGCCTGCTGGCGGCCCTTGGCGCGCATCTTGTCCGACATGTTGGACATCTCGTCGTAGAGCATCTGCGGGTTCTTCTGCTTCACCGCCCAGGCCATGCGGCCCTGCTCGTGGGGCAGGATCATGAAGGTGCCGGCGGCCACTTCATTGAAGATGTAGTCGGCGATATCGGCGGCGCTGATCGGCGAGCTTTCCAGCAGCTTGCCCACCTGCTGCTTCATGGCCGGGGTCGGGCCACGGAAGGAGTCCAGCAGGTTGGTCTGGAAGAACGACGGACAGACCACGTGCACGCCGACACCTTCCTGCTTGAGTTCGATCAGCAGGCTTTCCGAGAGCGCCACCACGCCGGCCTTGGCCACGTTGTAGTTGCTCATCGCCGGGCCCTGCATCAGCGCCGCCATGGAGGCGATGTTGACGATGCGGCCCTTGCTGCGCTGCAGCAGCGGCAGGAAGGCCTTGCAGCCCTTGACCACGCCCATCAGGTTGATCGCGATCTGCCAGTCCCAGTCTTCCAGGGACAGCTCTTCGAAGAAGCCACCGGAGGCCACGCCCGCGTTGTTGACGATGATGTCGATGCCGCCGAGCTTCTGCTCGCAGGCCTGGGCGAAGGCGGTGAGCTGGCTGTAGTCGCGCACGTCGCAGCGTTGGGTGAAGCCGTCGCCGCCCGCTTCGCGGACCAGCGCGAGGGTTTCCGCCAGCCCGGGCTCGTTGACGTCGGAAAGGGCCAGCTTGCTGCCTTCACGGGCCCAGCGCAGGGCGATCTCACGGCCCAGACCGGAGCCAGCGCCGGTGATCATGATGCGGTTCTGCATGGTGAGGTTGCCTTCTTGGTATGTGCGTTGGTGCTCCGCAGTTTAGCGAGGCGTCACCCGCCAAAGCGCGAAATCAGGGCGCTGAATGACGGGGGCAAATCAACGCATCGGCGCCTTGCGCGCACCCTCGACAGGCGCTAGCGGGCGCGACGCAGCAGGCGCACCAGGAGAACACCGTAGACCAGCAGGTTGAGGCCGACGACGATGCCGCCGAGCCAGAGCTGGATGCCCGGCGTCAGGCCCGCCGGGTAGATCACCGGCAACACGTGGTGCTCGATGAAACCGCCTTCGTAGCCCTGCTCGCCGGCCGCGCGGCGCAGGCTGTTTTCCAGCGGTGTGAGCGGGCAGATCAGGTGCAGCCATTCGACGGTCACGCCCCAGCAGGCGGCGGGCAGGTGCAACAGCGCCAGCTTCGGCCAGCGCAGCACCAGCAGGCCACCCAGCAGCACGAAGAGGATGAAACCCAGGTGGAAAAGCACCACCGCGTCCGCTGCAATCCGATAAAGCATCCTGCTGTCCCCGTTCGTTTCCGTGGCTCGCCCCTAACTTCTGATAGTCGGCAAGCCCTTGTTTTCACTCGGCAAAAACGCCCGCGCAAGAATCTTTCATGAACCTTTGCAAAACAGGCGAAGTCGGAATTTACAGGAGCGGTCACTCACCTTGCATGCAGCGATGCATGAAGTGTGCGGCGGCTCCGGGAAGTCCAAGAACAAGGTTCATAGAAGGAGTTCCACCATGGGTATCAGTACCATTCTGCTCGTCATCCTGATTCTGCTGCTCATTGGCGGCCTGCCTGTATTCCCCCACTCCCGTGGCTGGGGTTACGGTCCCTCTGGCATCATCGGCACCCTGCTGATCATCCTGCTGGTTCTGATGATATTGGGCCGTATCTGACCACGCTCCCTCCCGGGCCACATTGGCGGATGTGGTTCGCGAGGCGAGCACCCCCTCCTCTCTCCTCATCCCACCTGCAGCAGCCCCTATGACGCACAGGGTGGGCGTAGGGTGGGCTTAAGCCCACCGCTTCTTCGAAGCTGATCCCACCCTCGTAATCCACCCTTACTGATCTTTCTGTTCTTCCCCCTGACGCACCCGCCCTCTCGGAACTGCACGTTGCCCCTCCTCTCCCCTGTTCAACCCCGCCCCAAACAAAAAGGGCAGCCCGAAGGCTGCCCAATGTCACGGAGTGGTGCGTGGATCAGTGGGCGACGGCGCCGCTGGCGCCCAGGCCGGTCTGCGAGCGGACGAACTGCGGGAAGAAGCGTGCGCGTTCCTCGTCTGCAGCGGCGGACTTGTCGGTGATGGAGAAGAACCAGATACCCACGAAGGCCACCAGGATCGAGAACAGCGCCGGGTACTCGTAGGGGTAGATGGCTTCGGCATGACCGAGGATCTGCACCCAGATGGTTGGGCCGAGGATCATCAGGCCGACCGCGGTGATCAGGCCCAGCCAGCCGCCGATCATGGCGCCACGGGTGGTCAGCTTCTTCCAGTACATGGAAAGGATCAGCACCGGGAAGTTGCAGCTGGCCGCGATGGAGAAGGCCAGGCCCACCATGAAGGCGATGTTCTGCTTCTCGAACAGGATGCCCAGGCCTATGGCCAGGACGCCGAGTGCAACGGTGGTGATCTTCGATACGCGCAGCTCATCCTTCTCGTTGGCCTTGCCCTTCTTGATGACCGAGGCGTACAGGTCGTGGGACACCGCCGAGGCACCGGCCAGGGTCAGGCCGGCGACCACTGCCAGGATGGTGGCGAAGGCCACGGCCGAGATGAAGCCGAGGAACAGGCTGCCGCCCACGGCGTTGGCCAGGTGCACCGCCGCCATGTTGTTGCCGCCCAGCAGCGCGCCGGTGGCGTCCTTGAACATCGGGTTGGTGCTGACCAGGAGGATGGCGCCGAAACCGATGATGAAGGTGAGGATGTAGAAGTAGCCGATGAAGCCGGTGGCGAAGAACACCGATTTACGGGCTTCCTTGGCATCGCTGACGGTGAAGAAGCGCATCAGGATGTGCGGCAGGCCGGCGGTACCGAACATCAGCGCCAGGCCGAGGGAGATCGCCGAGATCGGGTCCTTCACCAGGCCGCCGGGGCTCATGATGGCCTCGCCTTTCGGGTGGACCTTGATGGCCTCGCTGAACAGCATGCCGATGTCGAAGTTGACGTGCTTGAGCACCATGATCGCCATGAAGGAGGCGCCGGACAGCAACATCACCGCCTTGATGATCTGCACCCAGGTGGTGGCCAGCATGCCGCCGAACAGCACGTAGAGCACCATCAGCACGCCCACCAGGACCACGGCCACGTGGTAGTTCAGGCCGAACAGCAGTTCGATCAGCTTGCCGGCACCGACCATCTGCGCGATCAGGTAGAAGGCCACCACCACCAGAGAACCGCAGGCGGACAGGGTGCGGATTTCCTTCTGCTTGAGGCGGTAGGAGGCGACGTCGGCGAAGGTGTACTTGCCCAGGTTGCGCAGGCGCTCGGCGATCAGGAAGAGGATCACCGGCCAGCCGACGAGGAAGCCGATCGAATAGATCAGGCCGTCGTAGCCGGAGGTGTAGACCAGGGCGGAAATACCCAGGAAGGACGCCGCGGACATGTAGTCACCGGCGATCGCCAGGCCGTTCTGGAAACCGGTGATGCTGCCGCCGGCGGTATAGAAGTCGGCGGTCGACTTGCTGCGCTTGGACGCCCAGTAGGTGATGTAGAGGGTGAAGCCGACGAAGGCCACGAACATCACGATGGCGGAGACGTTCAGCGGCTGGCGCTGCACGTCGCCTTCGAGGGCGCCGGCGGCCCACAGGGCCGGGGCCACGGCCATCAGGCCGACAATGCCGCAGATGGAGAGAATGCGCGCGATCATTGCTGCGCCTCCTTGAGGACTTCGCGGTTCAGACGGTCGAACTCGCCATTGGCGCGGCGCACGTAGATGCCGGTGAGCACGAAGGCGGAGACGATCAGGCCGACGCCGATCGGGATGCCCCAGGTGATGGACGAGCCCGGGCTGAGCTTGGTGCCGAGCACCTGGGGCTCGAAGGCGATGAGCAGGATGAAGGCCAGGTACAGGCCGAGCATGATGGCGGAGAGAATCCAGGCGAAGCGTTCGCGCTTGGCGACCAACTCCTGGAATCGCGGATTCTCGTGAATCCGCTGGTAGATGCTGTCGTTCATTGTTGTTGTCCTCTACACAGCACGTTAGTGGTGAAAACAACTCTAGAACGCTCGTACACAGGCAACAGACGACCTTAGTCGTAGCGTCGGGGCTTTCTCGACCAAGGTCGTAGGCCATTCATATAGGCGCTCTATCAGCACCATTTCCCATGCATATTTCCTTACATGGAACAGGGCCTCTACTCTGCACGTAACTCGGAATCATTCCCATCTGCAGGGAGACCCATCATGCTCAAGACCGTCACCTTCACCGTCATGCACTTCGGCATCGCCTTCACCGTCGCCTACCTGCTCACCGGTAGCGTCGCCATCGGTGGCCTGGTGGCGATCGTCGAGCCGCTGGTCAACTCCGTGGGCTTCTACGTCCACGAGAAGGTCTGGAAGCGCTTCGAGAAGGCCAAGGCCGAAGGCCCGGAGGCGCCTCGGGGCAACTGGTTGCACCAGCACGCCTGAACGGGCCGGAAAACACCTCGGTAATGCGCTGAAACCAGTTAGCAGGTGGCCAGCGCATTCCTACCGAACAGCTGAATCCGCTAAGATGCGCGGCTTTGCCGCCACCACGCGCCCTTAGCCCATGAGCCAGACCCGTCACTTCCCCGTTCTGCCCTACCTGCTCGCCTCGATCGCCGCCCTGCTGCTGCTCGCCGCCCTCTGGTACGGCCAGGGCAAGCCGGTGATCCTGCCCGATGCGGCCACCCCGACGCACAAGCTGCAATGCGCCTCCTACAGCCCGTTCGACAAGGACCAGTCGCCGTTCGACCAGCCCTTCGTGCTGCGCCCCGAGCGCATGGACGCCGACCTCGAACTGCTCGCCACCCGCTTCCATTGCGTGCGCACCTACTCCATGACCGGCCTCGAAGCCATCCCGGAGCTGGCCCGCAAGCATGGCCTGAAGCTGATGCTCGGCGCCTGGGTCAACGGCAACCCGGTGGACACCGGCAAGGAGATCGACGCGCTGATCAAGGCCGCCAACGCCAACCCGGACGTGGTCGAGGCGGTGATCGTCGGTAACGAAACCCTGCTGCGCAAGGAAGTCACCGGCGCCCAGCTGGCCAAGCTGATCGGCCAGGTGAAGGCCCAGGTCAAGCAGCCGGTCACCTACGCGGACGTGTGGGAGTTCTGGCTCAAGCACCCCGAAGTCGCCCCGGCGGTGGACTTCCTCACCATTCACCTGCTGCCCTACTGGGAAGACGACCCCGCCGGCATCCACGAGGCCCTGGCCCACGTGAAGGACATCCGCGAGGAGTTCGGCACGCGCTTCGCACCCAAGGACATCGTGATCGGCGAAACCGGCTGGCCCAGCGAAGGCCGCCAGCGTGAAACCGCCCTGCCCAGCCGCGTCAACGAAGCCCTGTTCATCCGTGGCTTCGTGCACATGGCCGAAGAGAACGGCTGGCGCTACAACCTGATCGAAGCCTTCGACCAGCCCTGGAAGCGCGAAAGCGAAGGCGCTGTCGGCGGCTACTGGGGCCTTTTCAGTGCTGACCGCACCGAAAAGGGCGTGCTCGCCGGCCCGGTTTCCAACCTGCCGAACTGGCCGCTGTGGCTTTCCGTCAGCGGGCTGATCTTCGCCCTCACCCTGATCGTCGCCGGGCGCCCCGCCTCCAGCCGCGCCGCCCTGCTGCTGCCCCTGCTGGCCGCACTGGGTGCCGGCTGCATCGGCATGTGGGCCGAACTGGCACGCATCACCGCTCGCTTCGCCGGTGAATGGGCCTGGGCGGCCTTCATCGTCGGCCTCAACCTGGTGGTGCTGATGCACGGCGCCCTGGCGCTGTCGACCCGCGAAGGCGCCCGTGGCCGCCTGTTCGCCTGGCTCGACACCCGTGCCAGCTGGTGGCTGTCCGCCTCTGGCTTCGCCGGTGCCGTGCTGATGCTGGCCCTGGTCTTCGACGCCCGCTACCGCAGCTTCCCCAGCGCCGCACTGCTGCTGCCGGCGGTGGTCTACCTGTGCCGCCCGGTGAAAGCACCGCGCCGCGAGATCGCCCTGCTGGCTCTGTTCATCGGCCTGGGCATCATCCCGCAGCTCTATGAGGAGACCCTGGGCAATATCCAGGCGATCGGCTGGGCCGCCACCGCCCTGCTGCTGACCCTCGCCCTGGTACGCAGCCTGCGCCTCGGCCGCTGAGCCAGATGCAACGAAAAAGGGATGCCTCGGCATCCCTTTTTTATGGCCCGCGATAACCGGCTTGCTGGCGTGGGAGCGGTTTCAACCGCGATGCAGCGGGCAGGGCCTTTCGCGAATGAATTGGCTCTGTCTGCGTTAGCTGTTGTGGTTTTAAAGCAAGCGCTCAAGCATGGCCCTTTCCGGGCGTCCAAGAGTTCGTACCACCTCCACCGCATGGGTTTCGCTTCGCTCTACACCATCCTACGAAAGCCCGTGCGCACCACGTGGCGATGCGCTGGACGAAGAAAGGTGGGGCAGCCGCCAACGCCCCTCCAGGAGCCGGGGGACGAGCGGCATGGATGCCGCGAGAGGCGCGCCAGGCCATGGATGGCCCATCGCGCCGGCCCCCAGAGCAACGATGGAGTGAGGGAACCCGACGCAGTCGGGCCGGATGATGGGGCAAGCCCTTTTGGTTCCTTTTAAGTGGTTCGGCATTCCGACGATTGTTAAAAGAGACTCGCCCGGGTGGGCGAAACCAGAAACATCACCAGAACTCGGCAATCAGCTGGGCTCAATTCTTCTAGCAACACTTAACGCAGACAGAGCCAATTCATTCGCGATGCCTTTCGCGGATGAAATCGCCCCCGCCTGCCCTGTTCGCTGCAAAAACCGCGAAACTGACCTGAACCCTTCATATAGATATGAGATCAACATCATATCGATGCGCCAGGTGGCGATCGAAGCGCCATATCGTTACGAAGGAGTCGAACTTCGATGAATATTTCCCCTGAACTGGCCCTGTCCCAAGCCCGCGAACAGCTGCAGCACATGCGCAACGCCGCTGATGGACGCACCCTCGCCTACCGTTTCGGCGTGGCACAGGGTTATATCAACGCGCTGCGTGATTTCGCCGGGCTGGATGCGGAAACCTGGCGCCACCTGCTCGACGAGGCCGAAGCCGTGCGCCAGGAAACGGATGCCGCGCTGCATCCGCTGGTGCCCCAGGCCTTCATCCTCGCCCAGGCCGGCCCGGCCACCGAAGGCCAGCCCGCCCTGTCCTGATCGCTCCGCCTGCCCGGGCCCTCGCCGGCCCGGGTCAGCTGCGCGAGCGGTGCCACTCCTCCAGCTGCTCCGGTGACATCGGTCGGGCCACGTAGTAGCCCTGCACCTCGTCGCAGCCCCACCACTGCATCAGGCGGTACAGCTCCTCGGTCTCCACGCCCTCGGCCACCACGCGATAGCCCAATTGCCGCGCGAGCTGGATCACCGCGCCCACCACCCGCTGGTCGCGCAGCTCGGTCTGCACGTTGCGCATGAACGACTGGTCCAGCTTCACCGAACTGGCGGGCAGGTCGCGCAGGTAGGACCAGTTGCTGTAGCCGGTGCCGAAGTCGTCGATGGCCAGCTCGATGCCCTGGTCGCGCAGGCGGAACAGGTTGCGCCGCACCTCCTCCGGGTTCTTCATCAGCACGCTTTCGGTGAACTCCAGCTCCAGGCATGAGCCGTCGATCTGGTGGCTGCGCACCAGCTCGATGATGCGGTCGACAAAATCGGCATCGTCCATGTCGCTGGCCGAGACGTTGATCGACACCTTCCAGCCCCAGCCCTGCCGCTGCCATTCGCGGGCCTGCACGATGGCCCGCTCGGCCACCCACAGGCTCAACGGGCGGATCAGCGCGGTGCGCTCGGCAAGAGGGATGAATTCCGCCGGGCTGATGCCTCCCAGTTGCGGGTGGCGCCAGCGCAGCAGCCCCTCGACCCCGACCAGGCGACCGCTGACCAGGTCGACACGGGGCTGGTACTCCAGACGCAGCTGGTCCTCGGCGTGCACCGCCCTGGACAACGACGACAGGAGGATGAAGGCACGCTGCTGGGCATGGTCCAGTGCGGCCTCGTAGTAGCGCCAGCGCACCCCGGTTTCCCGGGCGTTGTCGGCGGAGCTGACCAGCAACCGCAGCCAGTCGCGATTGTCCGTCTGCGGATCGAGATCGAGAATGCCGGCGCCGAAGCGGATCTGCAGCGGGATGCCCTCGCACTCGATGGGCGCCGAGAAAACGTCGGCGAGGCGGTGGGAGAGCCTTTCCACGGCCTCGCGCCGGGCGCCGTGGATGATGAAGCCAAAGCGCGTGGGGCTGATCTTGTAGAGCAGGTGCCCCTCCGGCAGCGCCTGCTGCAGACGGGTCTTGATCAGCAGCATCAACGCCGCCGAGAAGGGGTAGCCGAGCACCTTGACGATGTCGTTGAGGAAGGCCGGCGCGATCATGTCCGCCGCGACCACGGTGATGCGCTGACCGGCGCGCAGCGCGCCCTCCACGTCCTCCTCCAGGCGCAAGCGGTTGTACAGGCCGGTTGGCTGGTCGATGAAGGTCGCCTCGCGAATGTTGCGCAGGCGCAGCATCGCCAGTTCCGCGAGGGACGCCAGCATGGCGGCATCGCGCGCCGACAGCGGCGGGCGCGGCTCGCTGTCGATGATGCAGAAGCTGCCCAGGGCCAGGCGCTCCTCGGTGAGCAGCGGCACGCTGGCGTAGAAGCGGATGCCGGGCTCGCCGGTGACCAGCGGGTTGTCGCAAAAGCGCTCGTCCAGGCGCGCATCGCCGACCTGGAACAACTGCTCCGACATCACCGCGTGGGCGCAGAACGCGTCACGCCGGGGAGTCTCGCTCACGGCGAGGCCCACCCTGGCGCAGAACCACTGGCGGTTGTCATCGATGATCGAGATCAGCGCGATGGGCACCTCGAAATACCGGGTGGCCATCTGCACCAGCTTCTCGAAGACCTCGTCCTGTCGATTTTCCAGCGGCCGCAGCGCGCGGACCCTGTTCTGGCGTTCGGTTTCATTGGTGGGGAGAGGGGTTACGTCCATATGTCCTCCCGACGATTGGACCCTTGGCTCTGACAGCCCTCGACGACCTTTGATTCAAGCAGCCCGATCGCCTCGGCGCCCCCCCCGTGTATTCACAACGCCATTCTCGGACTCGTCCGATGGGACAGGAACCTCCCCGGAGGCATCCTGAATCCGCTCCAGATAACGCCGCCAACCTGTCGCGGCGGGCCTGCTCGCAGCAGGCGGCGGTGTCGGAGCGCCCATTTTCGTCACCCTCTCAGAAAGGTACTTCGATGAGCATTTCCAAGCGCACCCTGCGCAAGCTGCCCCTGGCCCTCGCGGTCGGCATCGCCACCCTGGCATCCCAGCAAGCCTTTTCCCATGGCTACATCGAGAGCCCGAAATCCCGCTCGCTGATGTGCAGCATGGGCGGCGGCAACCTCAACGCCAATTGCGGCTCCATCCAGTGGGAACCGCAGAGCGTGGAATACCGCCCCGACGCGCAGAACCACTTCGGCGGCAAGTGGTGCGGCGGCACCTTCCGTGAATGCGGCCCGGCCGATGGCACCATCGCCGCCGGTGGCCACAACTCCTACAGCCCGCTGAACGAGCAGACCGCCACCCGCTGGCACAAGACCACCATCAAGTCGGGCATGCAGGAATTCCGCTGGAAGTACACCGCTGGCCACGCCACCGCCTACTGGCAGTTCTACATCACCAAGAAGGACTGGAACCCCAACCAGCCGCTGACCCGCGCCTCCTTCGAAGCCGCCCCGCTGCTGCACGAAGACTTCGCCACCAGCGGTCATGCCAAGCCGGTTTCCCAAGGCTCCAGCACCCACCGCCTGAACATTCCCGCTGACCGCAGTGGCTACCATGTGATCCTCGCCACCTGGCGCATCGGCGACACCGACGCCACCTTCTACCAGGCGGTCGACGTCAACATCGACAACGATGGCGCCGGCAACGGCGGCACCACCCCGCCGGCACCGGAATGGAACCAGATCGGCGCCGTGCAGCCCGAGCCCCTCAGCGTCGGCGACACCGTGACCCTGCGCGCCTTCGCCAAGACCGGGCAGCTCAACAGCATTTCGCTGAAGATCGAGAACGCCAACCAGGCCCAGGCCAACAACTGGCCCTTCCTGCTGGCACAGAAGGTCAACGCCGCCGACCTCGGCTACAAGCTGGGCGAGCTGAACACCACCGGCGACGTCGTGCCCAACTACGGCCGTAACGGCATCCACGTGAAGGCCGACAGCAAGGTCGTGCGCGTCGAGATGCAGAAGGACCAGCCGACCGTGCCGGGCTCGCTGAACCTCACCGGCCTGAAGGGCAGCTACGAGATCAAGAACGGCCAGGCCGATCTGCACTTCAACGCCATCGCCCAGGGTGGCGAATACCAGGTCAAGGCCACCGTGCTCAACGCCAAGGGTGAGACCGTCGCCCACCAGGAAGCCGCACCGGGCAACACTCCGCACTTCCACATCCCGCTGCTGAAGGCCGAAGCCGGCAAGCACGACCTGGTGGTCGTGGCCACGCCGAAGAAGGGCGAGCTGCTGCAGCAGACCCACAGCTTCAGCCTGATCGCCGAACCGGGTAACGGTGGCGAGAACCCGGGCGAAGGCGAAAACCCGGGCAACGCCAAGTACGACTTCGTCTTCCCGGACGGCCTGGCCGACTACAAGGCCGGCACCACCGTGCTGGCCAAGGACGGCAACGTCTACGAGTGCAAGCCCTTCCCCGCCAGCGGCTACTGCAAGCAGTGGACCCCGGGTTCGAACCAGTTCGAGCCGGGCAAGGGTTCCCACTCCGGCATGGCCTGGGATCGCAAGTAACCCGACCGTGGCCGGGCCATCGCCCGAGCCCCCACCCCGATGAACCGGAACGCCCGACGGCCAGGAGCCGCCGGGCCGTTCCCGTCCCCGACGGAACTGCCGCCATGACGCTCATCCCCACCCTGCCGCGCGCGCTGCCGCCCCAAGCCCTGCATGGCCTGGCTGCGCTGCTGTTGTGCGCCTGGCTGGCCTGGCTGGGCCTGGGCAGCGGCGACTACCACCAGGCCCTGCGGGCCCAAGCCGACGCACCGCCGACCCGACCGTCGCTGCCGACGGCCATGCCAGCGCCGAGCCTGGATGCCACCACCATCGCCCTGATGTTCGGCGCCATGCCGCCGCAGCAGGACGCCCACGAGGAAGACCCCGGCATGCTCCTGACGCTGCTCGCCAGCCTGCGTGCCGACCACCCTGAAGATTCCCGCGCGCTGATCGCCTCCCCCGGCGGCAGCGCCTTCCACCGCCCCGGCGAGCGCCTGCCCGGTGGCGCCCTGCTGCGCAGCGTGGAGGCCGACCACGTGCTCATCCTGCGCAATGGCCGCGAACAGCGCCTGGGCTTCGCCCGCGCCGCCGAAACCCTGCTGGTGCCCCTGGCCGCGCCAGCGCCCTCGCCCGAGACGACG
Source organism: Pseudomonas sp. zfem005 (assembly GCF_032621735.1). Classification (NCBI taxonomy): domain Bacteria; kingdom Pseudomonadati; phylum Pseudomonadota; class Gammaproteobacteria; order Pseudomonadales; family Pseudomonadaceae; genus Pseudomonas; species Pseudomonas sp. zfem005. The sequence goes on from NZ_JAVYJE010000007.1 coordinate 344,814, forward strand.
CCATGAACCTCACCCGCACCACCCGCGCCCTGCTGATGCTCGGCACCCTGCTCTGCCCCCTCGCCGCATACGCTGCCAAGGACGAGCAGCGCCAGTGGACCCTCAACATGAAGGACGCCGACCTGCGCGACCTGGTCAGCGAAGTCGGTGCGATCACCGGCAAGACCATGGTCCTGGACCCACGCATGAGCGGCAAGGTCACCGTGCAATCGGCCGCCGCCATGGACCAGGCCGGCATCTATGCGCTGTTCCTCAGCGTGCTGCGCAGCCAGGGCTTCGCCGCGCTGGATCAGGGCAACCGCGTGCTCATCGTGCCGGTGGCCGACGCCAAGACCCGCGCCAGCGAACACGACGGCAGCGCCGGTGAAGCCGTGGTCACCCAGGTGCTGCCGCTGCACAACGCCAGCGCCGCCGAAGTGGCCGCCGTGGTGCGTCCGCTGGTGGCCACCGACGCCTATATCGCGCCCTCCACCACCGCCAACGCCCTGGTGGTGACCGACAGCGCCAGCAACGTCGAGCGCATCCGCCAGGTGGTCCGCGAACTGGACGACTCCGGCCAGCGTGCCTTCAGCACCCTGAGCCTGAAGCACGCCTGGGCCAGCGACCTGGCCAGCACCCTGAGCGAGAGCGTCAACCAGGCCAATGGCGGCGCACCGGGCGCCAAGGCGGTGGCCGATGCCCGCAGCAACCGCCTGATCCTCATCGGCCCGGAGCCGGCCCGCGCGCAGATGGCGCGCCTGGCCCGCGCCCTGGACACGCCCGGTGACGCCAGCGACGGCACCCGCGTGGTCCGCCTGCACCACAGCGACGCCAAGCGCCTGGCCGAGCTGCTCAGCGGCATCGGCAAGCGCCTGGAAGTGGGGCGTGGCGGCAAGGACGGCCAGGCCGGCTCCATTCTCATCAGTGCCGACGAGAGCCAGAACGCCCTGGTGCTGATGGCCGAGCCGGCGCAACTGGCGATGCTCGACGGCATCATCGCCCAGCTCGACCGCCCCCGCGCCCAGGTGCTGGTGGAGGCGGCGATCGTCGAAGTCAGCGGCGACATCAACGAAGCCCTCGGCGTGCAGTGGGCCGGTCGCGGCGGCGATATCGCCGGCGCCGTGCAGTTCGGCGGCAACGGCATCGCCATCGGCTCGGTGATCAACGCCCTGGAGGACGGCAAGCGCCCGACGCTGCCGGACGGCACCCTGATCGGCATCGGCAGCCGCAACTTCGGTGCGCTGATCAGCGCCCTGTCCAGCGACTCCAACAACAACCTGCTCTCCACCCCCAGCCTGCTGACCCTGGACAACGAGGCGGCGGAAATCCTCGTCGGCCAGAACGTGCCCTTCCAGACCGGCTCCTATACCACCGACAGCGCCGGCGCCTCCAACCCCTTCACCACGGTGGAGCGCCGCGACATCGGCATCACCCTCAAGGTCACCCCGCACATCAACGACGGCGACACCCTGCGACTCAAGGTCGAGCAGGAAAGCTCGGAGCTGGCGGCCGCGCCGGCGGGCATCTCCACCAGCGACGTGATCACCAACAAACGCGCGGTGAAGAGCACCATCCTCGCCGACGACGGGCAAATCATCGTCATCGGCGGGCTGATCAAGGACAACGTCAAGACCCAGGTCAGCAAGGTGCCGCTGCTGGGCGACATCCCGCTGCTGGGCGCGCTGTTCCGCTCCAGCAAGGACGTGGTGGAGAAGACCAACCTGATGGTGTTCCTGCGCCCCACCCTGTTGCGCAGCAGCGAAGCCGCCGAACGCCTCGGCCAGCGCAAGTACGAAGACCTGCGCCAGTTGCGCAGCAACGACCCGGCGGCCAACCGCCTGCTGCTGCCCAGCGCGCCGCGCCAGCTGTTCGACCCCACCGCCGAGCCGGCCATCGACCTGCGCGACGGGGCCCGCCGATGAGCGCCGTGGCCCGCCTGCCCTTCAGCTACGCCCGGCGCCACGGGGTGCTGCTGGACGACGGCGAACTGCTGTGCCGCGCCGACACGCACCTGGCCATCCTCACCGAGGTGCGCCGCCTGCACGGCGAGCCGGCGCGCTGCCGGGTGCTCGGCCAGGACGCCTTCGCCGAACGCCTGGCCCTGCACTATCGGGACGGCCAGGGCGACGCCCAGCAGGTGGCCGCCGGCCTGGGCGAGCAGATGGCCGGCGACGACGACCTCGCCAGCCTGGCCGAGCACCTGCCGCAGACCACCGACCTGATGGACCAGGAAGACGACGCGCCGATCATCCGCCTGATCAACGCCATCCTCGGCGAGGCGGTGAAGGCCCATGCCTCGGACATCCACCTGGAGACCTTCGAGCAGCACCTTTCGGTGCGCATGCGCGTGGACGGCCTGCTGCGTGAAATCCTCCGCCCACGGCGCGAGCTGGCCGGGCTGCTGGTGTCGCGGATCAAGGTCATGGCGCGGCTGGACATCGCCGAGAAGCGCATCCCCCAGGACGGCCGCATCGCCTTGCGCATCGCCGGCCACGAGGTGGATGTGCGCGTCTCCACCCTGCCCTCGGCCCACGGCGAGCGGGTGGTGATGCGCCTGCTGGACAAACAGGCCGGGCGCCTCGACCTTGCCCGCCTGGGTATGGACGCCGCCACCCGCACGCGCCTCGAAGGCGCCCTGGCGCGGCCCCACGGCATCCTCCTGGTCACCGGCCCCACCGGCTCGGGCAAGACCACCACGCTGTACGCCGGGCTTTCCAGCCTCAACAGCGAGTCGCGCAATATCCTCACCATCGAAGACCCGGTGGAATACCACCTGCCCGGCATCGGCCAGACCCAGGTCAACACCAAGGTCGACATGACCTTCGCCCGGGGCCTGCGCGCCATCCTCCGCCAGGACCCGGACGTGGTGATGGTGGGCGAGATCCGCGACCGCGAAACCGCCGAGATCGCCGTGCAGGCTTCCCTCACCGGGCACCTGGTGATCTCCACCCTGCACACCAACAGCGCCGTGGGTGCGGTCACCCGCCTGGTGGACATGGGCGTCGAACCCTTCCTGCTCTGCACCTCGCTGCTCGGCGTGCTGGCCCAGCGCCTGGTGCGCGTGCTCTGCCCCCATTGCAAGGTCGAAACCCGCGCCGACGCCGCTGCCTGCGCCCAGCTGGGCCTGGCCCCGGACGCCGCGCCCCGGCTGTGGCAGCCGAGCGGTTGCCCGGCCTGCCAGCACAGCGGCTACCGGGGCCGCCAGGGCCTCTACGAACTGGTGCTGCTGGACGAAACCTTGCGCCAGCTGATCCACCAGGGCAGCGGCGAGGCCGACCTGGCACGCCATGCCCGCCAGCACGGGCCGAGCCTGTTCGCCGACGGCCGGGACAAGGTCCTGGCCGGCGTCACCAGCCTCGAAGAGCTGCTGCGCGTGACTCGGGAGGATTGAGATGGCGGCCTACGAATACCTCGCCATGGATGCAGGCGGCGGCAAGCAGCGCGGCGTGCAGGAAGCCGACAGCGAACGCCAGGCCCGCCAGCTGCTGCGTGAACGCCAGCTGGTGCCGCTGCGCCTGCGCCTGGCCAAGGGCAGCCGCAGCGCCGGTGGCAAGCCGTCCGGGCGTGGCCTGGGCGCCGCCGAACTGGCCCTGCTGACCCGCCAGCTGGCCACCCTGGTGCAGGCCGCCCTGCCCCTGGAGGAAGTGCTCGCCGCCGTCGCCGCGCAGTCGGAAAAGCGCAGCCAGCAGGCCATGGTGCTGGCCATCCGCGCACGGGTGCTGGAAGGCCACGGCCTGGCCCAGGCGATGGCCGGCTTCCCCCGCGCCTTCCCGCCGCTGTACCGCGCCACCGTGGCAGCCGGCGAGCGCGCCGGGCACCTCGGCCAGGTGCTGCTGCAACTGGCCGACTACACCGAATCGCGCCAGGCTGCGCGCCAGCAGGTGCAACTGGCCCTGCTCTACCCGAGCATCCTGCTGCTGGCCGCCTTCGGCATCGTCGGCTTCCTGCTGGGTTTCGTGGTGCCGGACGTGGTCAAGGTGTTCATCGACAGCGGCCAGGAGCTGCCCGCGCTGACCCGCGGCCTGATCGCCGCCAGCGAACTGTTGCAACACCACGGCCTGGCCTTGCTGCTGACCAGCGCCGGGGGCATCTGCGCCTTGCGCCTAGCCCTGCGCAGGCCCGCCACGCGGCTCGCCTGGCACCGTTTGCTGCTGCGCCTGCCGCTGCTCGGGCGCCTGGTGCGGGCCAGCGACTGCACGCGCTTCACCAGCACCCTGGCGATCCTCGGGCGCAGCGGCGTGCCCCTGGTGGATGCCCTGGAGATCGCCGCCGAAGTGGTGGCCAACGGGCAGATTCGGACCGGTCTGAAAGACGTCGCCCGCGCCGTGCGCGAAGGTGGCCCGCTGACACGGGCCCTGGAACGCAGCGGCCACTTCCCGCCGATGATGCTTTACATGATCGCCAGCGGTGAACGCTCCGGCGAACTGGACGCCATGCTCGACCGCGCCGCGCGCCAGCAGGAAGCGCAACTGGCTACCCGCATCGCCATGCTGGTGGGCCTGTTCGAGCCGGCGATGCTCGTGTTCATGGGCGCCAGCGTGCTGGTGATCGTGCTGGCGATCCTCATGCCCATCCTCAGCCTCAACCAACTCATCGCCTGAACGGCAGGACTCCCCATGCACAGCAAACGCAGCCAAGCAGGCTTCACCCTTATCGAGATCATGGTAGTGGTCGTCATCCTCGGCGTGCTCGCCGCCCTGGTGGTGCCGCAGATCATGAGCCGCCCCGACCAAGCCAAGGTCACCGCCGCGCGCGCCGACATCAACGCCATCGCCATGGCCCTGGACATCTACAAGCTCGACAACCACGGCTACCCCGGCACCCAGCAAGGCCTCGACGCGCTGGTGAGCAAACCCAGCGGCAGCCCGCCGGCGCGCAACTGGAACCCCGACGGCTACCTCAAGCGCCTGCCCGTGGACCCCTGGGGCAACCCCTACCAGTTCATCACCCCCGGCAGCCAGGGCAACGCCTACGACCTGTTCTCCTTCGGCGCCGACGGCCGCGCCGGCGGCGATGGCCTCAACGCCGACATCGGCAACTGGGATCGCTGAAATGCCCCCGCGCAAAAACGCCCCTCGTAGGATGGGTAGAGCCCTGCGAAACCCATCACCTCGGCAGCATGGGTTTCGCTCCGCTCTACCCATCCTACGAAGAGAGGTGACTCCCTCGCGGAACTGTGGGAGCGAATTCATTCGCGATGCCGCCCACACCGGAGCCCACCCATGAACCGCGCGCGGGGCTTCACCCTGCTGGAGATCCTCGTGGTCATCCTGCTGATCGGCCTGGTGGCGGGATTGGCCGGCCTGGCCCAGGGCGACCACGGCGGCCAGCAGGCACGCCGCGAGGCCGAGCGCCTGCGCGTGCTGATCGCCCTGCTGCGCGAGGATGCGCTGCTCGCCCAGCGGCAGTTCGGCCTGCGCGTGGACGCCGACGGCTACGCCGTGCAGCGCCTGGAGCCCGACGGCCGCTGGGCGCCCGCTCCCGGTTACCGCCCGCAGCACCTGGCCGAGCCCCTGCGCTTGCGCATGGAAGCCGCCGAGGATGCCGCGCAGCTGGGCAATGCACCCGGGGGCACCGCGCCGCAGTTGCTGGTGCTCTCCAGCGATGAAATCTCGCCCTTCACCCTGTACCTGGAGCTGCGCGGCAAGCCGCTGCTGACCCTGGCCAGCGATGGCCTGGAAGAGGTGCGCATTGAAACGCTGTGAGGGCTTCACCCTGCTGGAGGTGATGGTCGCCCTGGCCATCTTCGCCACCCTCTCCGTGGCGCTGTACAGCGCCGCCGGGCATATCGCCGGCAACAACGCCGGGCTCACCGAGCGCAGCCTGGCCCAGTGGCTGGCGGACAACCGCCTCAACGAACTGCGCGCGGGCGTGCGCGAGCCACAACGCGGCTACCGCCAGGAGCGCATCGCCTTCGCCGGCCGCCAATGGCTGCTGGGCACCGAGATCAGCGCCGCCCCCGACCCGCGCCTGCTGGAGGTAAAGGTGGACGTGGCGGTGCCCAACGACCCACCGCTGACCCGCGCGCTGCTCAGCGGCTTCATCGAGGCGCCGCGATGAACGAGCGCGGCTTCACCCTCCTGGAAGTGCTGATCGCCATCGCCCTGTTCGCCCTGCTCGGCCTGGCCAGTTACCAGTTGCTGGAGCGGGTGCTGCACAGCGAGCGGCGCATCCAGCAGCACGAGCAGCAGCTGCGCCAGTTGCAGCGCGCGCTGGACATCTTCCAGCGCGACCTGTGGCAGGCCCTCCCCGCCGCCCTGCCCGATGACCCGAGCCGACGCCAGGCGCTGATCGGCCGCGACCACCAGCTGCGGCTGATGCGCGGCGGCTGGGCCAACCCTTTGCAGCAGCGCCGCAGCGAGGTGATGTGGGTCGAGCACCGCTGGGAACAGGGCCAGTGGCTGCGGGCCTACCGGGGCGACGACGGCGCGGAGCACAGCCAGCGCCTGCTGGAAGGCGTGGAACTGACCCGGCTGCGCTACATCGATGACCGCGGCCAGCCCACGGACGCCTGGCCGGCAGGCGGCGGCGCGCTGAACCTGCCCCGGGCGCTGGAGATCGAGCTGAACGCGCCGGGCTACCCGGGGCTGCGCCGGGTCATCCTGCTGCCGGGCCTGAAGGTGCCGGACCATGAGTGAACGGCACCGCCAACGCGGCGTGGCGCTGATCAGCGTGCTGCTGGTCACGGCGCTGGTCACCCTGATCATCAGCGACATGCTCGCCCGTCAGCGCCTGAGCCTGGCCAGCAGCGCCAACCAGTTGCAGCAGCAACAGCTCTGGCAACTGGCCCTGAGCGGCGAGGCCTGGGCCCGCCAGCAGCTGCACGATGACCTCGCCACGCGCGAGGAGCCGCTGCGGGTGCACCTGGGCCAGGGTTGGGCCCGGAACGGCAATCTGTTCGACATCGATGGCGGGCAGATCCACATCCGCATCGAAGACCTGGCCGGGCGTTTCGACCTCGACACCCAGCGCAGCGCCAGCCGCCTGGCCCGTGCACGCTACCAGCGCCTGCTGGCCAACCTCGGCCTGCCCCACCACGACCCGGCGCTGCTGCCGCAACGGCCCGGCGCCGACGGCAAGCCGCAGCCCTTCGCCGACAGCAGCGAACTGGCCCGCCTGGAGCAACTGGACGCAGCCGGCCTGCAACGCCTGCGGCCGCATGTCGCCACCCTCGGCGGCGTAGCGCTCAACCTCAACACCGCATCCGCCGAGGTGCTGGCCAGCCTCGAAGGCCTCGACCCGGCCATCGCTCGCACCCTGGTGCAGGCACGACCGCCCCAGGGCTATGCCAGCGTGCAGGCCTTCATGGAGCAGCCGCTGCTGCACGGCCGCGAGGTGAGCAGCCGGGAGCTGGGCGTCGACAGCCGGCATTTCCGCGCCCACCTGCAGGTGCGCCTGGGCGAGCGGCAGCTGTACCTCGCCAGTGACCTGCGCCTGGAGCGCGATGGCCGTATCAACGTCCTGCGCCGGCAACTGCTGGCGCCCGACCTTTCACACCCGGAGTAACCCCCGTGCACGCCTGGCTCCACCTCGCCACTCCCCATGACGACAGCCCCCTGACCTGGTGGCTGGACGCCCACGCCCCCGAACAGGGCGACCTCCACCAGGCGGCCACGGCGCTGGCCGGCCAGCGGCTGACCCTGCTGCTGCCCGCCGAAGCCGCCAGCACCCATGAAGTGGAGGTGCCGGCCCGCAGCGGCCGCTGGCTGCGCCAGGCGCTGCGCTCCGCCCTGGAGGAGCGCCTGCTGGATGACATCGACAACCTGCACCTGGCCCGGGGCCCCCTGCTGGACGGGCGACGCTGCCGGGTGATCGCACTGGACCGTGCCTGGCTGCAGGGGTGCCTGGCCCGGCTCGCCCAGCACGGCCTGGTGCCCAGCCGCATCCACCTCGATGCCGACTGCCTGCCAGCGGGCGAGCCCCATGCCCTGCACTGTGCGGGCCGCTGGTTGCTGGGCGGCGGAGCAGGCCAGTGTGCGGCGCTGCCCGACGCGCAATGGGACGCCCTCGCGGAGCTGCTGCCGGAAGGGCTCATACGCCGCGAGGAGTCCCCCTGGCCGCTGCTGGTGGAAGGCGCGCAACGGGCCATCGACCTGCGCCAAGGCGAATTCGCCCAACGGAACGGCAAGCGCGTGCCCGTCGGCGTCCTGGCGCTGGTCGCCGTTCTCGCCGGGGGGGGCCAGCTGGCCCAGGACCTGCTGCATCGCCACTGGCTGGAACAGGGCAGCGCTGTGCTGCAACAGGCCAACCTCGACGAGTGGCAGCGGCGTTTCCCGGAGGAGCGTCGGGTGGTCGACCTGGGCCGCCAGGTGCAGGCGCGGCTGGTTACGGCGCAGCGCCCAGCCCAGGGCCTGGCCAACAGCCTGGAAAGCCTGGCCAATAGCTGGAGTGCCGGTGGCGGCAGCCTGGCCCGGGTGCAGCGCCTCGATTACCAGGCTGGCGAAGGCTGGACCTTGCGCGTGGAAGCCGGCTCCTTCGCCGATATCGAACGCCTGCGCGAAGGCCTCGCCAGCCAGGGCCTGGAGGTGCAGGCCGACTCCAGCGTGCGCAGCGCCCAAGGCGTGAGCACGCGCCTGCGCATCGCCGAATGAACCCCGCAACCGGCACCCGCCAAACCAAGGAACCCCGCTGATGAACCCGCTCTCCTCCCTGCAAAACCGCTGGCGCCAGCTGCCCGCCCGTGAGCGTCGGGCGCTGCTCCTGCTGGGCCTGTTCCTCGGCCCGGTGCTGGCCTGGACGCTGCTGTTGCAGCCCCAGCGCCAGGCCCTGCACCAGGCTGAGCAGGACTACCAGCAGGCCCTGGCCCTGCAGGCCGACCTGGCCCGTCTGCCGGCTGCGCGCCCGCAAGCGACGCTGACCGCCGAGGCCCTCCCCGGCCTGCTGGCACGCACCAGCGCCGAGGCGCGGCTGAACATCGAGCGCATGGACCATGAAGGCGCCGGGCGCATCAACCTCGGCCTGGAGGGGGCGCTGGATGACCTGATCGGCTGGCTGCGGCAGTTGCAGCAAGCCGGCGCCCGGGTCGCCAGCCTGGGGCTGGAGGTCAGCCCCGACGGCCAGGCGCGGGCGCGGTTGCTGGTGGAGGCTGGGGCCTAGCGCGCCTCAGGCCTGGCGCCCCACCCAGATCGGCGGCCGGCGGTTGGCCCAGGGCAGTGCGCGTTCCAGTTGCCCGGCGAGGCGCAGCAGCAGGTCTTCGCGGCCGCAGTCGGCGCTGAACTGCAGGCCGATGGGCAGCCCGCTGGTCGCGTCCTGGGCCAGGGGCACGGACATGGAGGGGGCACCGGTGACGTTGGCCAGGGCGGTGAAGGGCGATTGCTGGAACACCCGCTGCATCCAGCCGCGGCCGTCCAGCGTCTCCTGGCCCCGGTTGTATTCGCCGATGGGCGGCGCCAGGTGCGGCAGGGTCGGGCTCAGCAGCAGGTCGAAGCGGGTGAAGAATTCGCCCATGCGCCGGGCCACGGTGTTGCGCATGTGCATGGCACCGAGCAGGTCGATAGCGCTGAGGCCCCGGCCCAGCTCATGGAGGGCCAGACTGGCCGGCTCCAGGGTGCTGGCGTCGATGGGCCGGCCGGTCTGCGCTGCCAGGGCGTCGATCCAGTCGGCGGTGTTGGCGGCCCAGAAGCGCGCATTGAGTTCGACGAAGGCCTCCCAGCTCAAACCGATATCCGGCTGCACCGCCTCGACCCGGTGCCCCATTTCCTGCAGCTGCCGGGCAAGCCCTTCCGTCGCCTGGACGATGGACGCCGCACTGCGTCCACCGTCGAGCGGGTGCAGCAGCAGGCCGATCTTCAGCGGGCCGGGTTCGCGTCCGGCTTCCTCCAGGTAGGGCCGCACGGGCGCGGGGATGCGATACGGGTCGCCCGTGGCGTGGCCCTGGATGGCGTCCAGCAGCGCCGCGCTGTCGCGCACCGAGCGGCTGAGCACGCCCTGCACCGCCAGCCCGCTCCACACCTCGTCCAGCGCCGGGCCGATGGACACGCGCCCGCGGCTGGGCTTGAGGCCGAACAGGCCGGTGACCGACGCCGGCACGCGGATCGAACCGCCGCCATCGGTGGCATGGGCCACCGGCACCAGGCCGGCCGCCACGGCAGCGGCGGCGCCACCGCTGGAGCCGCCGGCACCGTGCTGCGGGTTCCAGGGGTTGCGGGTGGGGCCGTTGGCCAGGGATTCGGTGGCGGTGCTGGCGGCCAGCTCCGGCACCGTGGTGCGGCCTAGGGTCACCAGGCCGGCCTGGCGGAAGCGCTGCATCAGGTTGGAATCAGCCGGGCTCACCAGCCCCTCGGCCAGGCGGCTGCCCAGCTCGTTGCGGCGCCCGGCCATGGCCACGCCCACGTCCTTGATCAGGAACGGCACGCCGTGCAGCGGCCCGGCAGCGGGTGCCGGCTCGTCGTCCCAGTGCTCGACCAGCGCGTTGATCGCGGGGTTGAGCGCCGCGAAAGCCGCCAACGCGGCGTCCCTGACCTCGGCGGCGGTCACCTCGCGGCGGGCGATGAGCGCGGCCAGGCCGAGTGCATCCTGAGCGGCGTATTCAGACAGATTCATGAGGCTCTCCAGGTTCACCTGCCAGCTGAAGCAGGTATGATTGATACCATTCAGTATCGAGCGATACTGCTCGGTATACAGTGATACTCATCAGTATCGCCCGTCAAGCGGAGAACGCCATGCGACCCGAGCGCGTCATGCGCCTGCCCCCTCGCGAACGCATCATCGATGCCGCGCAGGAGCTGTTTTTCAACGAGGGGATCACCCGCGTCACGGTGGACGCCATCGCGGCCAAGGCCGAGTCCACCAAGATGACCCTGTACCGTCACTTCGAATCCAAGGATGCCCTGGTGCTGGAGTGGATCCGCCTGCACATCGAGCAGTACCGCGACATCTTCGAGCGCCTGGCGCAGGCCCACCCCGGCGACGCCCGGGCGCAGCTGCTAGGCTTCGCCCAGTTCATCGCCGACGATCTGTCCACCTCTTCGTACCGGGGTTGCTCGTTCACCAACGTGATCGCCGAGATACCCGACGACCAGCACCCCGCCCGGGTGCTGATCGAGGCGCACAAGCAGGCGCAGTTCCGCCGCCTCGCCGCGCTCTGCGTCGAGGCCGGCCTGGCCGAGGCGCAAGACGTGGCCGAGGAATTGACCTACCTGATGGAGGGCGCGCAGATCGTCTCGCAGAACAAGGGCATCGAGCGGGTCGGCGAGAAGCTTCTGCGCATGGTGAGGAAGAAGATCGGCGCCTGAGGCGGTCCAACACAGCAATCCATGGCCCAGGAGCCACCCGATGACCGAAGCGGCCCCCACCACCATCAGCGTCATGCGGCGCTTCCGCCAGAGCGCCGAGCAGGTGTTCGACGCCTGGCTCGACCCGGCGATCGCCTCGCGCTTCCTGTTCGCCACGGCGGACGGCGAGATGCGCGTGGTGGACATCGACGCCCGGGTCGAAGGCCGCTACTGCATCATCGAGCGGCGCGGCGAGGAGGATGCCGAGCACCTGGGCGAGTACCTGGAGATCGAGCGGCCGACGCGCCTGGTGTTCACCTTCGGCATCGACCGCGACGACCCTTCACGCGACCGCATCAGCCTCAGCTTCACCCCCCTGGGCGAGGGCTGCGAACTGCTGCTGGAGCATGAGATGCGCCCGGCCTGGGCCCACTACGCCACCGCCACCCGCGACGGCTGGAACATGATCCTCGGCCATCTCACCCGCGCCCTCGACAACCCCTGAGCGCCGCCTCAGGCGCCGGGGTAAACCACCTCCTCGGCCTCGGTGGGCAGCGGCACTTCCCATTTGAACAGCATCCGCGCGATGTCCTGGTTGCGCAGGCTGCTGTCGCGCCGGGTGTTGCGCCGGCGGATCTCCGCTTCGCTGGCCTCCAGGTACACCAGTTGCACGCGGGCGTCGTAGGCGTAGAGCAGGTCGAGGGTCTTCTTGCGCATCTGCGCCGACAGGTGCGTGGCGTTCCACACGAAGGGCTGGCGCGAACGCAACAGTGCCTTGGCCTGGTCGATGGCGAAGTGCGCAGCGGCCCCCTCGTTCTGGCCATGGCGCAGGCCCAGTGCCTCGCGCGCGTCGTCGAAGGAGATCACCGGCAGCTCGGGCTGGTGCTTCGCCTGCCAAGAGTTCTTGCCGCTGGCCGGCAACCCGGACAGCACGATCACCTGGGAGCCCTCCACCTCGCGGTGCAGGGGATAGTCCGGCAGCACCCGCGCACCACGGAAGTAGCGCACCCGCGTGTAGTCGTCGACGAAGGCCTTGGGCCCGCGCAGGCAGCCCTCCTCCTCGGCCAGTTGCTCCACCAGCTCGATGTCGTCGAGCAGCGCCTGCTTGCCGTGGAAGTGACGGCCCTGCATATCGGCCCGCGCCACGGCGCAGAGCATCCACACCGGCAGCTCCCAGGACAGCTTGTGCAGGATGAATTCCGCCGAACGCCCGCTCTTGTCCCCCGCCAGGGCGAAGAACGGCAGCTGGTGCACGGCGATGATCCGGCAGATGCGCTCGCGCAAGGCGAAGGGCACGCCGGCGCGCCACAGCAGGATGCGCACGTCGATGGCGCCGCGCCGGGAATGGCCGGGCTGGCCGATCTTGCCGGTGACTTCGTCGATCACCGTGGTCGCCGGCTTGGCGATGTCGTGCAGCAGCGCGGCGATGAACAGCACGAAGCGCTCGTCGTCGTCCGCCGTGGCGTAGGCGCCCTGCCCCAGCAGCGCCTCGACCACCATTTTCGTGTGGGTCCAGACATCGCCTTCGGCGTGGTAGACCGGGTCCTGCGGGGTGCTGGCCAGCTCGCCCAGCGCCGGGATCAGCGCCAGGCAGGCGGCGAAGTCCGCTGCACCGCCGGGTGCGGGCACCAGGGCCCGCAAGTGTTCCATGTTCATACGTGTCGTCCTTGTGCAGCGGCCAGGTCGGCCCAGGTCACCACCGGCTCGGGGGCGTAGAGATCGACGCCCGGGGCCAACAGGTTGGGAATGAACGGCTGCTGTGAATGGTGGATGCCGGAGTCGAGGATGGCCTGGACGAAGTCCGGGCGTACCCACTTGACCCGGCCAAGGGTGTGTTCGGGGCTTTCGATCTTCAGGTACAGCCCTTCCATCAGCTCGGAGCTGTCGCCGTTGGCCCAGGCACGGACCAGGTCCAGCCCTTCGCGCCGCACGGTGTGCTCGAAGGCCTCGCGCCAGCCGGCGGAGCGCGCCAGGGACGGCCGCACCAGCTTGAGCAGATCCGCCAGCCGGGGCGGCGGAACGCCTTCGTGGAGCACCGGCACGGACAGCACCGGGCTGCCGGCCAGCAGCGCGTGCCGCGCCCGGGTGGAAAGGAAGGCCCGTTGCTGGCGGTCCCAGATGTCGAACTCGAGGAACAGGTGCGGCAGGCGGTCGTAGAACACCGAATGCAGCTTGCTGCACACCTCGCCGAACAGCACGTAGCGGTCCTCCAGCCGTTCCAGCAGCAGGTGCTCGTGGGCCCGGGCCCACTGCTTGAACTGGCTGAACTGGCGCTCGCGGCCACCACCGATCAGGTAGTGCCCACGGGACTGCAGCAGCAGCTCGCCACCGGCGGAAAAACTGATGGCGGCATTGGCGCCATCGAGCTTCTCTTCCACCACCAAGTGGCAGCCGGCGAGCTCGTGGTAGGCCAGTTGGTCGGCGTCGCTGTCACCGACCTGCAGGCGTGAGGATTCGAGGTGCGGGGTCCGCGGGTATTTGAACAGCTCGATATTTTGCGCAGGGGCGCAGGAATGATCCGTCATGGTCTTCTCCTGTGAAAAAGGGAAAACCGACGACGCGCTTCAGCGGGGAATCAGTGGAAGCCACCCAGGGGCGGCCAGCAACAGGGCTCGGTGAACCGTCGTCGGTATCAGGCGTGTTGGCTGGCGCGGGGCATTGGCTTCACCACTTGGATGGAGGGGTGGATCGGAAAGGCGCGCATTGAAAACCCGCAGCACACGCGCTGTCAACACGGTCGTGTGAAGTGCGTCGCAGAGCGCTTGCCCGGCATGGCGCCAGCTGGCAATCTGCCGCCACTCCACTTCCCAGGAAATGTCCATGGACCGGATCGAGGCCGCCCTCACCACCCTCAAGTCCCTGCTGCTCACCGACGAGACCGTCATCCAGAGTTCGCACCAGTTGCGCCTGAAGGCGCTGAAGCACCGGCGGGAGATCGTGGTCGCCACCAACATGCGCCTGATCGTATTCATCCGCCGCGTGTTCGGCGGCTACCGCATGCACGACATCCGCTGGCAGGACCTGCAGGACGCCGCCATCGACGAGAACCTGCTGCCGGGCCTGTTCGGCGCCGTGCTGAGCCTGCGCCTGTACAACGGCACCCTGGTGCGCATCGACGGCCTGGAGCCGGTGAGCGCCCGCGCCCTGTACGTGTACTGCCAGCGGCAGGAACAGGAGTGGCGCGAAAAGAACCGCGTCCGCGGCATGGAAGAGCGCTCGGGGTTCGGCTTTGCCAGCATGCCGGGTACCACCGGCGTTGCCGGAACCGCCGGAACGGCGGGCGCCCCCATGCCCAATATCCCCATGCCAGGAACCCCGGCCTTCGACGCGCTCTTTTCCGCCGCCTTCTCCGGTGCGACGCCTGGCACGGTCAGCCACACGACCGTCGGCTCACCGCGCACCACCAGCAGCACCACCGTCGAAAGCACCGTGGATGAAGGCGACTCCTTCTCCTTCCAGGGCAAGGGGGATTTCGGCGCCCTGGCCGGCATGGCCAAGCTGATGAACCCGGCGACCGCGTCCGCCAGCGCCGAGAAGCTGGCCAAGGGCATGGCCGAGGCGAAGAAGCAGTTCGACGCGGGCAAGCTGTCCGCCGCCGAGTACGAGAGCGCGAAAGCCAAGGTCCTCAGCAGCCTGTGACCGCCCGCCCCGCCACCGGCGCGCCCTGCGCCGGTCGGCAAACAACCTGAACTCCCCGCCAGACACCGCGCTCTCTTGATCAATGGCCAGGCCCACGGCCTGCAAGAACAAGATCAAGGGAGCCTGTGATGAACTCGACCACCCTGTCCGCCGATGCCGCCCGGGAGCGCGCGACCACGGGCGACGACCCGCACTGCTACGAGACCGACCTGCCGGCGCGCCTGGACCGCCTGCCCTGGGGCCGCTTCCATACGCTGCTGGTGATGGCACTGGGCATCACCTGGCTGCTGGACGGGCTGGAGGTGACCCTGGCGGGCTCGGTGGCCGGCGCGCTGAAGGACAGCCCCGTGCTGCACCTGACCAACGCCGAAGTGGGCCTGGCCGGCGGCATGTACATCGCCGGAGCGGTGCTGGGGGCGCTGTTCTTCGGCTGGCTCACCGACCGCATCGGCCGGCGCAAGATGTTCTTCCTCACCCTGGCCGTGTACATCAGCGCCACCGCCGCCACCGCCTTCGCCTGGAACATGTGGAGCTTCATGCTGTTCCGCTTCCTCACCGGCGCCGGCATCGGCGGCGAGTATTCGGCCATTAACTCGACCATCCAGGAGTTCACCCCGGCGCGCTTCCGTGGCTGGGTGGACCTGGGCATCAACGGCACCTTCTGGGTCGGCGCGGCCCTGGGCGCGATGGGTTCGGTGATCCTGCTGGACCCGGACATCCTCGGTGGCGACATGGGCTGGCGCCTGTGCTTCGGCATCGGTGCGGCGCTGGGCCTGGTGATCCTGCTGATGCGCCTGTGGCTGCCGGAAAGCCCGCGCTGGCTGATGATCCACAACCGGCCCAAGGAGGCCCTGGCGATCATCGACGACATCGAGGCGCGCTTCCGCCGCGAGGGCCATGAGCTCTCCAGCGTCGAGCACCTGCCGAAGATGCGCCTGCGCGGCCGCGACCACACGCCGCTGAACGAGGTGTTCCATACCCTGTTCAACGTGCACCGGCGTCGCGCCATCGTCGGCCTGAGCCTGCTCACCAGCCAGGCGTTCTTCTACAACGCCATCTTCTTCACCTATGCCCTGGTGCTGACCGACTTCTACGACGTGCCCAGCGAGAACGTGGGCTGGTACATCCTGCCCTTCGCCCTGGGCAACTTCTGCGGGCCGCTGCTGCTCGGCCGGCTGTTCGACCATGTGGGGCGACGGGTGATGATCAGCGGCACCTACATCATTTCCGGCGTGCTGCTGACCCTGAGCGGCTACCTGTTCCAGCAGGAGATGCTCGACGCCACCCAGCAGACCATCGCCTGGATGGTGATCTTCTTCTTCGCCTCGGCAGCCGCCAGCTCGGCCTACCTGACGGTGGCGGAGACCTTCCCGCTGGAGATCCGCGCCCTGGCCATCGCCGTGTTCTACGCCTTCGGCACCGGCCTCGGCGGCATCGTCGGCCCGCTGCTGTTCGGCCAGTTGATCGAGAGCGCCGAGCGCAGCAACGTGTTCATCGGTTACCTGATCGGCGCCGCGCTGATGGTCGGCTCCGGCCTGGTGCAGGCCTTCTGGGGCGTGGCGGCAGAGCGCCAGCCGCTGGAAAGCGTGGCGGCGCCGCTGTCGCAGGTGGACGAGGTGCCGCGCACGGCCTGATCAGCCCTCCAGGCCCAGGCGCTGGTGCCACTGGGCGATGGACTCCTGCGGGTAGAGGTCGAAACGCTGGTCCTTGGTGCCGGCCTCCACCTCCACCCATTCGGCTTTCGAGCCGAGCATCAGGTGGGTGTGCTCCGGCGGCACCGGCAGGGGCGTGTCGATGGCCGAGGCGAACGGGTGGATCAGCTCCGGCCATTCCGGGCTGAACAGCCACAGCCCGCTGCCGCACAGCGAGCAGAAATGCCGCTCGGCGGTGCTGGCGTGGGCGCGCTTGTTGCCCTCCTCCTTGAGCCGCGCGTGGTAGACGCTAATGTGCTTGCGCCCGGTGACCTTCAGGCTCTGCGCATCCCCGGAGAGGTTGATGGCATAGCCACCGCCGCCCTGGGTCTTGCGGCAGATGGAGCAGTAGCAGCGCTGGTAGGGATAGGGGTGGGTGCTGTCCAGGCTGAAGGACACGGCTTGGCAATGGCAGGAGCCTTCCAGGTGCATGCTGACCTCCCGGGGTCGAATGGATTGCAGGGTATCTGGACAGGAGGAACGCCGGGTTTGCACGGGGTCGTTCGTCGGGCGAACCGTAGGGCGGGTGAAACCCGCGTGTATGCAGGCACAGGGCCGTCGGGTTGCACCCGATGTAGGGGCGCCTTCAGTCGCCAAGGAGCGCGCAGCGCTCCCGGCCAGGCACCCTCCCCGACCGTAGGAGCGAATTCATTCGCGAAATGGGTGGAGCGCAGCGAGACCCACCCTCACAGCCCGGACGGACCGCCAGTGGTGGATGAAAAGAGCGCCATCCACCCTACGCACCGGTTGGCGCCGTGGCCCGGGATTGGGCACATGTGTGGACCACGCCTCACCGGTCCACCTTGCGTGCCTCCCGGCAACACCGATTAGTGGATGAAAAGAACGTCCCAGGCACCGCATGGTAGGGCGGGTGAAACCCGCGTGTATGCAGGCACAGGGCCGCCAGGTTGCACCCGATGTAGGGGCGACTTCAGTCGCCAAGGAGCGCGCAGCGCTCCCGGCCAGGCGCCCTCCCCGACCGTAGGAGCGAATTCATTCGCGAAATGGGTGGAGCGTAGCGAGACCCAGCCTCATCGCCCGGACGAGCCGCCATTGGTGGATGAAAAGAGCGTCATCCACCCTACGCACCGGTTGGCGCCGCGGCCCGGGATTGGGCACATGTGTAGGGTGGACCACGCCTCACCGGTCCACCTTGCGTGCCTCCCGGCAACACCGATTAGTGGATGAAAAGAACGTCCCAGGCACCGCATCGTAGGGCGGGTGAAACCCGCGTGTATGCAGGCACAGAGCCGTCAGGTTGCACCCGATGTAGGGGCGACTTCAGTCGCCAAGGAGCGCGCAGCGCTCCCGGCCAGGCTCCCTCCTCGACCGTGGGCGAATTCATTCGCGAAATGGATGGAGCGCAGCGAGGCCCAGCCTCATCGCCCGGACGAGCCGCCATTGGTGGATGAAAAGAGCGTCATCCACCCTACACGCGGCATGACTCCGTGCATGGGTCGTCGGGTTGCACCCGACCTACAGTTGCCCCGTCGCCCAGAGAATGACGAGCACGACGATCACCAGGCCCAGGCAGCCGGTGAGGATGGACTCCGTGTTGTCCTTCGGCCCACGGTGCGGGTAGCGGCCCAGGCTGAGCAGGCGCATGAAGGGCCAACCGATCCAATAGAGCAGCCAACAGAAGATATCGATGATGATGCTCTCAAGAACCCATCCCAACACCCGCAACACCCCGCCAAAGATCTCATCCATCCCTTACTCGCACGCCCCGCGCTGGAAGAAGAAGTAGCCCATGTAGTGCAGCACCATCTCCTGCTTGCCGATGGAGACGATTTTGTAGTTGCCCATGCCTTCGGTGCTGATGGTGTCGCCTTCGACGCGGTAGGCGCCGCTTTGGGTGAAGCCGCCCATGCTGTAGTCGAGGGTGCCTGCGCGGGTGAAGTCGTAGGTGGAGTTGTCGGGTTCGCGCTCGCCGTCCTGGGTCGGGGACATGCCCTTGAGGCACCAGGGGCCGTAGAGGTCGTCGAGCCTGTAGTCGGCCGCGCCCGCGCGGGTGGCGAGCAGCAGCGTGGCGAGGGTCAAGGCGAGCGAGGCGGGTTTCATGGTCGATCCTTCGGCGGGAAAAGAAGGGAGGACTAGGTGATCTGCATGAACACCGGAAGCAGCATGGGCCAGGCGAGCTTGACCAGCTGCGGGACCAGCAATATGACCAGGGCCAGGCCGGCGAGCAGGCGCAGGCCCTGGCAATCGGCGTCGCGGTAGAAGGTCCAGGCCACGCGCGCCAGGTAATGCAGGGCGACCAGTATCGGCCCGTAGACCATCGCCAGCAGGCCCAGCATGCGCAAGTCGAAGTCTTGCTCCAGGCCACCCTGGCGCAGGGTTTCCGGGTCTTGGTCAACCAGCAGCCCGAACAACATGGCCCGTATGCCGATCATCAGCAGCGCGCTGGTGATCAGGTTGCCCAACAGCGAGGCCTGGGCCGGCTCGACCACCAACGCACGCACCAGGCCCGCGGTACCCGCCCAGGCGCCCAGCAGCAGAAGCGCCGAGAACAGATGAGTGCTCCAGGGCAACAGCAGGGAGAGCAGCGCCAGCGGCAGGGCGGCGAGCACGCCGAACAGCAGGTAGCAGAGCAGGCGCAGCGTCACCCCGAGGGAGCGGAGCTGAGCGCTCATGGCCGGCACCGGCGGGCCTGGAGGGAGGTGGATGGCATGCGTACGTCCCTGTACCGGGCGGCGTTATTCGCCGATGTCTTCGTTCCAGAGTTCCGGGCGGGCTTCGATGAAGTCTTCCATCAGGGCGATGCAGGTGGCGTCCTGCAGCACCTCGACCTCGACGCCGCGGGAGCGCAGCAGTTCTTCCTCACCGAGGAAGGTGCGGTTCTCGCCGACGATGATGCGCGGGATGCCGTAGAGGAGGATCGCGCCGCTGCACATGGAGCACGGCGACAGCGTGGTGTAGAGCACCGCTTCGCGGTAGACGCTGGCGGGCTGGCGGCCGGCGTTTTCGAAGGCGTCCATTTCACCGTGGCGGATGGCACTGCCTTCCTGCACCCGGCGGTTGTGGCCACGGCCGATGATGCGGCCCTTGTGGACGATGACCGAGCCGATGGGAATGCCACCTTCGGCCAGGCCCTGGCGGGCTTCGTCGATGGCGGCCTGCATGAATGCGTCCATGGTGGTGCTCCTTGCGCGGTTGCGGCGATGGAGCGAACGCTACGAGATGGCCGGCGGGCTGTCCACTGGTGCGTGAAGGCGATGTGACGAAGCGATGAACGCCGTGCCGGGGGCGGCACGGCGTGAAGCAATCAACGCTCGCGCAGGGCTTCGGCGCGGGCGCGGATGATGGGCTTGAGCAGGTAGCTGAGGATGCTCTTCTTGCCGGTCATGATGTCCACCGAGGCGACCATGCCGGGGATGATCAGCAGCGGCTTCTCATCGGTGCCCAGGTGGCTTTTGCGGGTACGCAGCTTGATCAGGTAGAAGCTGTTGCCCTCTTCGTCGGTGATGGTGTCGGCGCCGATCTGCTCCAGCTCGGCCTGCAGGCCGCCGTAGATGGTGTAGTCGTAGGCGGTGAACTTCACCATGGCCTTCTGCCCGGGGTGGAGGAAGGCGATGTCCTGGGGACGGATGCGCGCCTCCACCAGCAGGGTGTCATCCAGCGGGACGATTTCCACCAGGTCGCTGCCCGGCTGGATCACGCCGCCGATGGTGTTGATCAGCAGTTGCTTGACGATGCCACGCACCGGTGAGGTGACCAGGGTGCGGTTGACCCGGTCTTCCAGCGCCTTGCCGGTGGCCTCGGCCTTGTTCAGGTCGGTACGCGCCTCGTTGAGCTGGGTGAGCGCCTCGCTGCGGAAGCGCGAGCGGGTTTCGGCGATCTTCTGTTCCACTTCCTTGATCGCCGATTCGGCGCGGGGAATGGCCAGGTTGGTGGCCTCGAGCTGGCCACGGTTCTCCACTTCGGCGCGGCGCAGGCGCAGCACTTCCACCTTGGAGATGGCGCCGTCGGCCACCAGGGGCTCGGAGATGGCGATCTCCTGGCGCAGCAGCTCCAGGCTGTTGCGGTACTGGCCCTGCTTGGAGGCGAATTCGCGCAGTTCCTGCTGTTTCTGCACCAGTTGCTCTTCGAGGCCGGCGACTTCGTCGTGCAACTGCTGCTGGCGGCTGCCGAACAGCGCTTCCTCGCTCTGCGCCTGGCCGGGTGCCTTGGCGCGCAGCTCTTCGCTGATGGCCAGCTCGCGGCCCTCCACCTCGGCGCTCAGGCGCTCGACGCGCAGGGCCATGGCGACGCGGTCGGCATCGGTTTCGCCGACGTTGGACTGGAAGCGCGTGGCATCCAGGCGCAACAACGGGTCGCCGATTTCGACCACCTGGCCTTCGTGGACGAACATCTCGGAGATGATGCCGCCTTCGAGGTTGGAGATCTTCTGCAGCTTGGACGAGGGGATCGCCTTGCCATCGCCACGGGTGACTTCGTCGATCTCGGCGAAATGCGCCCAGAAGCCGAGGAACAGGGTGAAGCCGATCAGCGTCCAGATGGTCAGGCGCACCACGCGGGGGGCGTCCTCGACCAGTGCCTTGCTGACTTCCGGCAGGGGCTGGCCGGAGAGGTCTTCGCGGCCTTTGAAATAGCTCAGCAACGATTGGCCCAGAGACTTACGCGACACTGATCTGCCCCTTTTTCAGCGCTTCCATCACGGCGTCCTTCGGACCGTCGGCGATGATCTGCCCTTTGTCGACGATCAGCAGGCGGTCCACCAGCGAGAGCATGGAGGCGCGGTGGGTGACCAGCAGCACGGTCTTGTTGGTGATCACCGCGTTGAGGCGCTGCTTGAGGCGTTCCTCGCCGGTGTTGTCCATGGAGCTGGTGGGCTCGTCGAGCAGCAGGATGGGCGGGTCGAGCAGCAGCGCGCGCGCCAGGGCGACGTTCTGCCGCTGGCCTCCGGAGAGGTTCTGCCCGCGCTCGCCCACTTGCAGCTCGTAGCCTTGCGGGTGCAGGCGGACGAATTCGTGGACGCCGGACAGCTCGGCAGCCTGCAGCACCAGCTCGTCCTCGACGTAGCGGGCACCGGACACCAGGTTGTCGCGCAGGGTGCCGGCCAGCAGCTGGATGTCCTGGGGCACGTAGCCGATGTTGTGGCGCAGGTCGCTGACGTCCAGCTGGCGCACATCGACGCCGTCGATCAGCAGGCTGCCGGAGTCGGCCTGGTAGAGGCCGACGATGAGCTTGGCCAGGGAGCTCTTGCCCGAGCCGCTGCGGCCGACGATGCCGATCTTCTCGCCGGGGCGGACGATCAGGTTGATGTTGTTCAGCGCCGGGGTCTGCTGGTTCGGGTAGGTGAAGTTCAGCTGGCGCATTTCGACGGCGCCCTGCAGGGTCTGGCGCGTCAGCGGGCGTTCGTCCTCGTGGCGTTCCTGGGGCAGCTCCATCATGTGGTTAACCGAGTGCATGGTCAGGCGCGCCTGCTGGTAGCGAGTGATCAGGCCCGAGAGCTGGGTCATCGGGCCGAGGGCGCGGCCGTTGAGCATGTAGCAGGCGATCAGGCCGCCCATGCTGAGCTCACCGGCGATGATCAGGTAGACGCCGGCGACGATCATCACCACGCCGGCCAACTGCTGGATGAGCAGCGTGAGGTTGAGCGAGAGGCTGGAGAGCATCTTCACCCGCAGCTCGAGGCGGCCGAGGGTGCCGATGGTCTGCTCCCAGAGGTACTGGCGCTCGCTTTCGGCGTTGTTGACCTTGACCGCATCGAGGCCGGCCAGGGTTTCGATCAGGCTGGACTGGCGCTCGGCGGACAGCGCCATGGTGCGGTCCATGGTTTCCACCAGGGGCTTCTGCAGCAGCCAGCCGATGGTCATCGCGAGGACGAAGGCGACCACGGGGATCCACACCAGGTGGCCGCCGAGGATGCCGATCACCAGGAGGATCAGCAGGGTGAACGGCAGGTCGATCACGCTGGTCATGGTCAGCGAGGCGAGGAAGTCCCGCAGCGACTGGAATTCGTGGATGTTCTGGGCAAAGCTGCCGACCCGCGCCGGGCGGTTCTTCATGGCCATGCCGACAATGCGCTCGAACAGCGTGGCCGAGATGATCATGTCGGTCTTCTTGCCGGCAAGGTCGAGGCACAGCCCGCGCATGGTCTTGAGCAGCAGGTCGAACAGGTAGGCGCCGGAGATGCCGATGGCCAGCACCCAGAGGGTGGCGGCGGCCTGGTTGGGCACCACGCGGTCGTAGACGTTCATCACGAACAACGGCGCGCCGAGGCCGATCAAGTTGATCAGCAGGCTGGCGGCCACTGCATCTATATAGAGCCAGCGGGAGCGCTTGAGGGTGTCGCGGAACCAGTGGCTGACCCGGGGGATGAGGCTGCCGTGGTTGAGGTCGAACTTGTGCTGCGGCTGGGCGAAGAACGACTGGCCGCTGTAGTCATCGGCCAGCAGTTCGCGCTTGACCCGCACCTCGCCGCCATCGCTTTCGCTGAGCAGCAGGCGCGCATCGCCGTTTTCTTCCCAGGACAGCAACAGGGCACAGCGCCCCTCCTTGAGCAGCAGCAGGGCCGGCAAGGCGATCGCCGGGATCTGCTCCAGCTTGCGTTGCAGCACCCTCCCCTGCAGGCCCGCACGGGCTGCGGCACGGGGCAGCAGCTCGGGGGTCAGGCGCTGGCCGGGCAGCGGCAGGCCGGCGGTGAGCATGGCTCGGCTGGCCGGGCGCTGATGCTGCAGGCAAAGGGAGAGCAGGCTATCCAGGAGTGGATCATCAAGCTGTCCGCGTGGATCGTGACTGAAGGGTACTCGGCTGACTTCTGGATCCACGCTTGGACACTCTTTCTCTAGGACGGGTGAAGGCTCAGTTCAGGCCCGGCAGGGTCGCCTCGGGCTTGAGTTCGGACTGGACGACGGAGGCCATCGGCGCAACCACGCCCTGGCTCTTGAGCAGCTCGCCAATGGTCGCCTTGATCCGGTACTGAGTAAACAGTTCGACGTAGCGAATTTCCACCAGGCGGCGGGACGCGGTGAACAGTTCGTTCTCGCTGTCCAGCAGGTCCAGCAGGGTGCGCTCACCGATGCTGAACTGCTTCTGGTAGGACTCGCGTACCCGGGTACTGTAGTCGACATATTGCTGGGCGATCGGGATTTGTTCGCGGGCGTTGGCCAGGGCGTTCATGGACAGACCCAGGTCTTCGTTGAGCACGCGCAGGGCGTTGTTGCGGATGTCCAGCGCCTGGTTGATCTGGTAGGCCTTGGATTCCAGGTCGGCCTTGTTGCTGCCGCCGGCGAACAGGTTGTAGCGCATGCGCAGCATGGCCTGCCATTCGTTGACGTGGCCGTTCTGGCCGTCCAGGTCGTTGTCGGCGCCACGGCTCAGCTCGGCGTCGAAGCGCGGGTAGAAGAAGGACTTGGCCGCGTCGTACTGCTTCTCGGCAGCGGCGACGTCCGACTCGGCGGAACGCAGGATCGGGCTGTTGGCCAACAGGGTCTGGCGGGCTTCGGCGATGTCGGTGGGCAGTTGGCCCGCCAGGCCGGCCGGCTCGCTCAGGTCCACCGGGTCGATGCCGACTACGCTATAGAAGTTGGTGCGGGCGTCAGCCAGGTTGGTCTGCTCGGTGATCAGGTTGTTGCGGGCCTGGGCCAGGCGCGCTTCGGCCTGGTCCTGGTCGGCCAGGCGACCGACGCCACGGCTGCTGCGCAGGCTGATCTGGTCATAGATGCGCTGGTGGCTCTTCAGGTTGTTTTCCGCCAGGCGGACCATCTCCTGGCGTTGGATCACGTCGATGTAGACCTGGGCTGCGTCCAGGGCCGTTCTTTCCGACGTACCGAGCAGCGAGTAGGCACGGGAATTGACTGTGGCTTGCTGGCGGGCCACTTCGCTGGAGGTGGCGAAGCCGTCGAACACCATCTGTTGCAGGCGCAGCGACGATTCGCCACGGGTCATGGTCTTCCAGTGGTCGCCCTGGCCACGGGTGGTGGTGTTGTCGGAACCCTCGCGGCCGTAGCCGGCGAGCAGGTCGACTTTCGGCAGGTAACCGCCCTTGGCGGCCTTCAGTTGGTAGTCGGCGGACATCCGGCTATTGATGCCGGCCTGGACTTCGGGGTGTACATCCAGTGCGCGCTGCATGGCTTCGGAAAGAGTCTGGGCATGGAGCGGAAGACTCGCAGCAAGAGCGAAAGGCACGACACAAGCAAAACGCAGACGCATGGATTGGCATCCTTATCAGAGTGTTGGAGACAGTAGTTTGAAGGCCGAAATCACCGTCATGAAATTGGCATCAACCTCGCTCTCGCGGAGCAGAAAACCGTGATCCAAGTCTCATTGAAAAATTCCGGACGGCCATCGAATATCAAAGTGACATTACGAAAACGATTGTTTAGGATGGATGCCAATTGGTCAATACATTGGCATAAACTTAATAGCAAAACGCGATAAGCCAATAAATTGACGACAAAAAAATACCACCATTAAACAAGGGAATGCCTGCATCGAAACGGCTCTTCGCAAGAGCACCGAAGCAGCACGCCGAAGCTAGAGCCAAACCAGGAGAGTCACCCTCATGAGCAGTGTCGTTGCAATCGTCAAGAGCGTTGTCGGCCAAGTAGTTGCAGTCTCTCCGGAGGGTGTGCAGCGCCAGCTCATAGAAGGTGATCGCATCTTCCAGGGCGATCAGCTGATCACCGGCGCTGCGGGCATGGTGACCCTTGAACTGCCCAACGGCAAAATGCTCGACCTCGGCCGCGACACCCAGTGGAGCAGCGCCGAGATCGCCCCCCAGGCCGCTGACGACAAGCCGGCCACCCAGGCACCCAGCGCCGATGAGCTGCAGAAAGCCATCGCCGCCGGCGTCGACCCGACTCAAGCCTTCGAAGCCACCGCGGCCGGCGGCGCCCCTGCTGCGGGCGGTGCTGGCGGTACTGGCACGGCCGGCGGCAGCCACAGCTTCGTGCTGCTGGACGCCACGGGCGAGCGCGTCGACCCCACCGTCGGTTTCAACACCGAAGGCCTGGCCTTCCAGGCGGCCGGCGATGACGACACCCAAGACCCGCTGCAGAACGTCGCCCCCGAGTTCACCGACGGCTCCGGCAACCCCATCACCACCTTCAACCTGACCACCGACGAAGACGTGCCGCTGAGCGGCACCTTCACCAGCCGTGACGCCAACGGCGACCTTGTGACATTTTCCGTCACCCGCGTACCGGCCAACGGCACCCTCGCCCTGAACCCGGACGGCACCTGGACCTACACCCCGGGCCAGGACTACAACGGTAGCGACAGCTTCGAAGTAACCGTGAGCGACAGCCGCGGCGCCTCCACCCCGCTGACCGTCAACGTCGGCATCAACCCGGTGAACGACGCCCCGGTCGCCAGCGGCACCTATGAAGCCAATGTCGATGACACCGCCGCCGCCGACACCTTCGCCGACATCAAGGGCCAGCTCACCGCCACCGACGTCGACGACACCGTTCTGACCTGGAGCGGCAGCGCCAAGGGCGCCTACGGCGAGCTCACCGTCAACGCCGATGGCAGCTACACCTATGTCGTCAATGCCGATGCCGTGAACGGCCTGGGCCTGGGCGAGAACGCCAGCGAGAACTTCACCGTCACCGTGAAGGACCCCTCCGGCGCTAGCGATACCCGCGTCATCACCATCAACTTCACCGGCACCAACGACACCCCGGTCGCCACCGCTACCACTGCGGCCGTCACCGAAGACCAGAGCATCACCGGCAACCTGGTGGCCACCGACGCCGACAAGGGCGCGGTCCTCTCCTATGCGGTGGATGGCAAGGCCCCGGCCGGCTTCACCCTGAATGCCGATGGCTCCTGGGCCTTCAACGCCGGCGACGCCGCCTACCAGTCCCTGGCTGAAGGCGAGACCACCACCGTCACCATCCAGTACATCGTCACCGACGAGCACGGCGCCCAGGCCACCAACACCCTGACCGTCACCGTCACCGGCGTGAACGACCCGGCCATCCTCGGCAGCGCCAACGTGCAGCTGACCGAAACCAACGCCCCGCTGAGCACCGCCGGCACCCTGTCCATCAGCGATGTCGACAGCCCGAACACCTTCGTTGCCCAGAGCAACGTTGCCGGCACCTACGGCACCTTCAACATCGACGCCAACGGCAGCTGGAGCTTCGTCGCCAACTCGGCCTTCAACGAGCTGAACGTCGGCCAGTCCTACAGCGAATCCTTCAAGGTCGTCTCCGCCGACGGCACCGAAACCAGCGTCACCGTCACCATCAATGGCACCAACGACGCGGCCGTCCTCAGCAGCGCCAACGTGCAGCTGACCGAGACCAACGCCCCGGTGACCGCCAACGGCACCCTGACCATCAGCGACGTCGACAGCCCGAACACCTTCGTGGCGCAGAACAACGTCGCCGGCAACTACGGCACCTTCAGCATCGGCACCGACGGCAAGTGGACCTTCGTCGCCAACTCGGCCTTCAACGAGCTGAACGTCGGTGACACGCGCACCGAAAGCTTCGAGGTCTCCGCTGCCGACGGCACCAAGACCAGCGTCACCATCACCATCAACGGCACCAACGATGCCCCGGTGGGCGTGGCCGACAAGATCACCCTGGACGAAGACACCACTGCCACCGGCAACGTGCTGGCCAACGACACCGACGTCGACAGCAGCAGCCTGACCGTCACCAAGTTCAGCCTGACCAACCTGCCCTTCGTCAGCTTCAAGGCCGGCGAGACCGCCGACCTGGTCATCGGCAAGCTAACCATCAAGGCCAACGGCGAATTCACCTTCGTGCCGGCCAAGGACTACAACGGCCCGGTGCCGTCCATCACCTACACCCTGAGCGACGGCAGCGCCACCAGCACCGCCACCCTCACCTTCGACATCACCCCGGTCAACGACGCCCCGGTCAACACCGTGCCCGGCGCCCAGACCCTGAACGAAGACAGCAGCAAGAGCTTCAGCCTGCTGACCGGCAACAGCATCGCGGTCCGCGACATCGACGGCGACCAGCTGACCACCACCCTCTCCGTCGAACACGGCGCGCTGACCCTCGGCCCGCTGAGCGGCGGCGTGTCCTTCAGCGGCAACGGCACCGGCAGCATCACCCTGGTGGGCAGCCAGGCGGCCATCAACGCCGCCCTGCAAGGCCTGAAGTACGTTCCGGCCAAGGACTACAACGGCCAGGACACCCTGACCATCAACACCACCGACGGCAAGCTGAGCGACAGTGACAGCGTCACCCTCACCATCAAGCCGGTGAACGACGCGCCGGTGGCCACCCCGACCACCGATGCCACCACCGAAGACGCCCCGGCCATCGGCGGCAAGCTGGCCGCCACCGACGTCGACGGCGACACCCTGACCTACAGCGCCAAAGGCACCCTGCCCGGCGGCTTCACCCTGAATACCGATGGCACCTGGACCCTGGACCCGAGCCACGCCGACTACCAGCACCTGGCCGAAGGCGCGTCCACCACCCTGACCATCAACTTCACCGCCACCGACGGCAAGCTGTCCAGCAGCAGCACCCTGACCATCACCGTCACCGGCGTGAACGACAAGCCGACCATCACCGCCGCCACCGCTGCTGCCAGCGAAGGCGACGGCCAGATCAACGGCCAGATCGCCGCCAATGACGTCGACGACGGCGCGGTCCTCGCCTTCAGCACCACCGCCAATGTCGCCGGCCTGACCCTGGGCAGCGACGGCAAGTGGACCTTTGACGCCAGCAACGCCGCCTACGACTACCTCAAGGGCGGCGAGCAGCTGGTCATCAAGGTGCCGGTCACCGTCACCGACGAGCACGGTGCCAGCGCCGACAGCACCCTGACCATCACCCTCACCGGCACCAACGACGCACCGGTGGCCAATGCCGTCAGCGCCTCGGGCAACGAAGACCAGGCCGCACGCATCCCGGTGAACCTGTCCGGCAGCGATGTCGACGGCACCGTCACCGGCTTCACCATCGACTCCGTGCCCGCCAACGGCACCCTCTACGCCGGCGCCAACGGCGGTACCGCCCTGAAGGCCGGCGACAGCGTCACCGGCCCGGTGTACTTCGTCCCGGCCAAGGACTGGAACGGCACCACCACCTTCGAATACAGCGCCGTCGACAACAACGGCGCCGTCTCCACCAGCAAGGCCACCGCGACCATCACCGTCGCCCCGGTCAACGATGCCCCGGTCGGCGTCAACGACAGCGTCACCCTGAACGAAGACACCACCGCCACCGGCAACGTCCTGGCCAACGACAAGGACGTGGACGGCGACGCCCTGGTCGTGACCAAGTTCAGCATCACCGCCCTCCCCTTCGTCAGTGTCAATGCGGGCGGGACCCTCGACCTGCTGGGCACCGGCAAGCTGACCATCAAGGCCAACGGCGACTTCACCTTCGAACCGGCCAAGGACTACAACGGCCCGGTCCCGAGCGTCACCTACACCCTGAGCGACGGCAGCCTCACCAGCACCGCCACCCTCAAGTTCGACATCACCCCGGTCAACGACGCCCCGGTCAACGCCACCCCCGGCGCCCAGACCCTGGCCGAGGACGGCAGCAAGGTCTTCAGCCTCTTCGGCAACAACAGCGTCAGCGTGAGCGACGTGGACGGCGACAAGCTGACCACCACCCTCAGCGTCGACCACGGCGTGCTGAGCCTCGGCCCGATCCTCGCCAACGGCCTGACCTTCAGCGGCAACGGCACCGGCAGCATCACCCTGTCCGGCAGCCAGGCGGCCATCAACGCCGCCCTGCAGGGCCTGAAGTACGTCCCCGCCGCCAACTACAACGGCCAGGACACCCTGACCATCAGCACCAGCGACGGCAAGCTGAGCGACACCGACAGCATCACCCTGAACATCACCCCGGTGAACGACGCCCCGGTGGCCAGCGCCAGCAGCGCCACCACGGTCGAAGACGCCCCGGCCATCGGCGGCAAGCTCGATGCCACCGACGTCGACGGCGACACCCTGACCTTCACCCTGAACAACCCCGCTCCGGCCGGCTTCAGCCTGAACGCCGACGGCACCTGGACCTTCGACCCGAGCAACGCCGCCTATCAGGCCCTGGGCCAGGGCGAGCAGTTGATCATCCAGATTCCCTTCACCGCCACCGACGGCTCGCTGCCCAGCAGCAACACCCTGACCATCACCATCACCGGCGTGAACGATGTGCCGGTCGTCAGCGGCGCCATCACCTACGGCACCAACGAAGACGCCGCCGGCCACGTGATCGACCTGCTGGCCAAGGCCAGCGATGCCGACGCCAAGGACGTGCTCAGCGCCGTCAACGTCAGGGAAACCAGCGGCAACGACGCCGCCGGCGTCACCGTCCAGGGCAACACCCTGGTGGTCGACCCGTCCCGGTACAACTACCTGGCCAAGGGCGAGAGCGTCGTCCTGACCTACGAATACCAGGTCAGCGACGGCAAGGGCGGCCTGGTCACCACCAGCGCCACCGTCACCATCGACGGCGTCAACGACGCGCCGGTGGTCAGCAGCGCCATCGCCGTGGACAGCAACGAAGACGCCGCCTCCTTCAGCGTCGACCTGCTGGCCAACGCCAGCGACGTCGACCTCAGCGACGTGCTGGGCATCAGCAACTTCAAGCAGGTCGGCACCCAGGACGCCTCGGGCGTGACCCTCAGCGGCAACGGCCTGCAGGTGAACCCGAACGCCTACAACTACCTCGCCGCCGGCGAGAAGCTGGTGCTCACCTACAGCTACGACGTGGTCGACAACAACGGCGGCGTCACCCCCACCACCGCCACCCTCACCATCGAGGGCCGCAACGACGCCCCCGTACTGGAAAGCACCGTACAGAGCGGCAGCATCACCGAACGCGCCGACGGCGTGCCCGGCGAGAACGCCGGCAGCCTGACCGCCAGCGGCGACTTCGGCTTCGGCGACGCCGACCTGAGCAACACCCACACCGTGGGCACCGAGCTGGTCAGCGCGAAGGACGGCAACGGCCAGAGCGTCAACGTGCTGGGCAACCTCAGCGCCAGCATCAGCGATGCCGCCCAGGGCGACGGCCAGGGCTCCGTGCACTGGAGCTACAGCGTCGCCGCCGGCGCGCTGGACTACCTGGGCGCCGGCGAGACCGTCACCCTGGTCTACCGCGTCACCGTCACCGACAGCAGCGGCGCCCCGGTCTCCCGTGACGTCACCATCACCCTCACCGGCAGCAACGACGCCCCGGTGGTGAGCGGTGTCGCCACCACCCTGACCCACGAAGACGCGTCCGCCTACAGCCTCGACCTGCTGCAGCACGCCTCCGACGAAGATGCCAACGACGTCCTCAGCGTCGGCAACGTCCAGCAGGTGGGCAGCGGCGATGCGTCCGGCGTCAGCTTCGACGCCGCCAGCAACAGCCTGAAGATCGACCCGTCCAAGTACGACTACCTGGCCGTGGGCGAGAAGGTCGTCCTCACCTACAGCTACGAAGTCAGCGACGGCCACGGCGGCGTCACCAGCGCCAACGCCTCGGTCACCATCGAGGGCCGCAACGACGCCCCGGTGGTCACCGACACCAGCGTCACCGTCGACGAGGAAAGCACCGGCACTCCGCTGAACATCGCCGCCCCGACCGACGTCGACACCAGCAACGTCCTGACCATCACCGTCAGCGGCCTGCCCACCGTCGGCACCGTGACCCTGGCCAATGGCACCCCGGTGACCAACGGCCAGACCCTGACCAGCGCCGAGCTGCAGGGCCTGAAGTACAACGGCCCGGCCGACTACAAGGCCGGCGACCCGGTTGGCGACTTCAAGTACAGCGTCAACGACGGCACCACCACCGTCGAAGGCAAGGTCACCCTGGGCGTCAACCCGATCAACGACGCGCCCGATGCCAACGACGACTTCGGTGTCATCGCCGGCCTCAAGGGCAACTACTACGCCTACCGTGAAGGCACCGACGGCGGCAACCTGGAGAACCTCGCCGGCGTCACCGCCTTCATCGCCGGCCGCACCCCCAGCGCCACCTTCACCGCCACCGAGCTGAACTACGGCAACGGCGTGTCCAGCAACCTGGGCGGCGACCAGCAGCTGCAGAAATTCCTCGGCGCCGATGCCGGCTCCCTGAACACCGACCCGGCGAACAGCTCGGACGCCATCATCCAGCTCACCGGCCAGATCAGCCTCGCCGCCGGCACCTACCAGTTCAAGGTCACCGCCGACGACGGCTTCAGCATCGTCATCGACGGCAAGGTGGTCGCCGAATACAACGGCAACCAGGGCCCGACCGCGCGCGAATCGGCCACCTTCACCCTTGCCGAAAGCGGCGCCCACAATATCCAGATCGTCTACTGGGACCAGGGCGGCCAGGCCCAGCTGAAGGTCGAACTGCGTCCGGAAGGCGGCACCTACACCGTGGTCGGCGGCAGCCAGCTGACCCAGGCCGGCAACGACGTACTGACCACCAACGAAGACCAGCCGCTGACCATCGAGCCCGCCACCCTGCTGGGCAACGACACCGACGTCGATGGCGACAGCCTCACGATCATCAGCGTCCAGGGCGCCAAGAACGGCACCGTGGAACTGGTCAACGGCAAGGTGGTGTTCACCCCTGCGCCCAACTTCAACGGCACCGGTTCCTTCACCTACACCGTGAGCGACGGCCATGGCGGCACCGATACCGCCACCGTCACCGTGGGCGTCAAGCCGGTGAACGATGCACCGGTGGTCGACAGCACCTCCCTCACCGTGGCGGAGGAAAGCGTCGGCACCAACCTGGGCCTGAAAGCCCCGACCGACGTGGACGGCAACCCGCTGACCATCAAGGTCACCGGCCTGCCGACCCTGGGCACCGTGACCCTGGCCGACGGCACCACCGTGACCAACGGCCAGAGCCTGACCAGCGCCCAGCTGCAAGGCCTGAAGTACAACGCCCCGGCCGACTACACCGCCGGCCAGGCCGTTGGCAACTTCACCTACAGCGTCAACGACGGCACCGCCACCGTGAACGGCCAGGTCACCCTGGGCGTCACCCCGGTGAACGACCTGCCGGTCGTCGACAGCACCAGCCTGACCGTCAACGAGGAAAGCGTCGGCACCGACCTGGGCCTCAAGGCACCGACCGATGTCGATGGCGACAGCCTCACCATCACCGTCACCGGCCTGCCCACCGTGGGCACCGTGACCCTGGCCGACGGCACCGCCGTGACCAATGGCCAGAACCTGACCAGCGCCCAGCTGCAAGGCCTGAAGTACAACGCGCCGGCCGACTACAGCGCCGGCCAGCCCGTGGGCAGCTTCACCTACAGCGTCAACGACGGCACCGCCACCGTCAGTGGCCAGGTCGCCCTGGGCGTGAATCCGGTGAACGACCTGCCGGTCGTCGACAGCACCAGCCTCACCGTCAACGAAGAAAGCGTCGGCACCGACCTGGGCCTCAAGGCCCCGACCGATGCCGATGGCGACAGCCTCACCATCACCGTCACCGGCCTGCCGACCCTGGGCAGCGTGACCCTGGCCGACGGTACCGCCCTCACCAATGGCCAGACCCTCACTAGCGCCCAGCTGCAAGGCCTGAAGTACAACGCTCCGGCCGACTACACCGCCGGCCAGCCCGTGGGCAGCTTCACCTACAGCGTCAACGATGGCACCGCCACCGTCAGCGGCCAGGTCGCCCTGGGCGTGAACCCGGTGAACGACCTGCCGGTGATGAACAACGCATTCGTCAACGTGGACGAAGACAGCAGCCTCACCAGCCAGCTGAACGCCACCGACGCCGATGGCGACACCCTGACCTACAGCCTCAAGTCCGGCACCAGCAACGGTACGCTGGTACTGGATACCGCCACCGGCGAGTACACCTACAAGCCCAACGCCAACTACAACGGCCCGGATTCCTTCACCGTCACCGTCAACGATGGCAAGGGCGGCGTGATCGACGCCGTGGTGCAGATCACCGTCAACCCGATCAACGACGCACCGACCGCCAACCCGGCCAACCTGAGCGTTGCCGAAGACACCCCGGTGAGCGGCAAGGTGGATGCCCGCGACATCGACGGCGACACCCTCACCTACCGTATCGCCAGCGGCAACGGCCCGCAGAACGGCACCCTCACCCTCTACACCGACGGCAGCTACACCTACCGGCCGAACAAGGACTACAACGGGCCCGATGCCTTCACCGTCACCATCAGCGATGGCAAGGGCGGCACCACCACCAGCCTCATCAGCATCGACGTGACCCCGGTCAACGATGCACCGGTCACCGCTGACCAGGCCAAGGAAACCGACGAAGACCAGAGCGTCAGCGGCAAGATCGTCGCCACCGACGTGGAAGGCGACAAGCTGACCTACGTCATCCAGGCCGGCGTCGACCACGGTTCCCTGCTGCTCAACACCGTTACCGGCGAGTACACCTACACGCCGAACAAGGACTACAACGGCAACGACACCTTCACCATCCGCGTCTATGACGCCAAAGGCGCCTACGCCGACTCCGTGGTGAGCGTGAAGGTCAACCCGGTCAACGACGCACCGGTGAGCAGCCCGTCCAGCATCAGCACCAACGAAGACACCCCGATCGACGGCCGGATCGTCGCCCGCGATGCCGATGGCGACGCCCTCACCTACAGCATCGCCAACGGCAACGGCCCGCAGCATGGCACCGTCACGCTCAACGCCGACGGCACCTATACCTATCAGCCGGGCAAGGACTTCAACGGCAGCGACGCCTTTACCGTCACCATCGACGATGGCAACGGCGGCACCACCACCAGCGTGGTCAGCGTCACCGTCAAGCCGGTCAACGACGCCCCGGTCACCGCCGACCAGGCCAAGGAAACCGATGAAGACCAGAGCGTCAGCGGCAAGATCGTCGCCAGCGACGTGGACGGCGACAAGCTGACCTACGTCATCCAGGCCGGCGTCGACCACGGCTCGCTGCTGCTCAACACCGTCACCGGCGAGTACACCTACACGCCGAACAAGGACTTCAACGGCACCGACACCTTCACCATCCGGGTCTACGATCCGAAGCTCGGCTATGCCGACTCCGTGGTGTCCATCAAGGTCAACCCGGTCAACGATGCACCGACCAGCAGCCCGTCCAGCGTCAGCACCGACGAGGACACCCCGGTCGAAGGCAAGGTCATCGCCCGTGATGTCGACGGCGACACCCTCACCTACAGCATCGCCAACGGCAACGGCCCGCAGCACGGCACCGTCACCCTCAACGCCGACGGCACCTACACCTACCAGCCGGCCAAGGACTTCAACGGCAGCGATGCCTTCACCGTCACCATCAGCGACGGCCACGGCGGCACCACCACCAGCCTGGTCAGCGTCACCGTCAAGCCGGTCAACGACGCCCCGGTAGCGCCCAACAGCACCGCCAGCGTGGACGAGGACGGCACCCTGATCAGCCGCATCACGGCCACCGATGCGGACGGCGACAGCCTCACCTACACCCTGAAGACCGGCACCGCCAACGGCACCCTGACCCTCAACCCGAGCACCGGCGAGTACACCTACAAGCCCAACGGCGACTACAACGGGCCGGACAGCTTCGTGGTCACCGTCAGCGACGGCAAGGGCGGCGTGGTCGACAGCGTGGTCAACATCACCGTCAACCCGGTCAACGATGCCCCGACCGCGGCCAACGACACCGCCAGCACCCTGGAAGACACCGCCGTCACCATCGACGTGCTGGCCAACGACCGCGACGTCGACGGCGACAGCCTGACCCTGACCGGCGCCAACGCGCAGCACGGCAGCGTCAGCATCGTCGACGGCAAGCTGGTCTACACCCCCACCGGCAACTACAGCGGTGCGGACACCATCACCTACACCGTCACCGATGGTAAGGGCGGCAACAGCACCGCCACCGTGCAGGTCGGCATCCAGGCCGTGGCCGATGCCCCGAACCTCGGCGCCCAGGCCCCAAGCGGCAACCCCGCGACCACCGGTCTGCTGCAACAGAGCTGGAACAACCTGCCCCTGGGCAGCGGCGGCAACGGTGCCAACCCGGCCACCCTGAAGAGCACCATCGACGCCGCCGGCACCCCCGCCAGCAGCGGCAACCTGGCCGATGCCCACATCGACAGCGTCAACGCCGGCGTGGCCAACAAGCTCAGCGGCCTGATCTACCTCGAAGCCGGTCAGACCTACACCTTCAGCGGCTCGGGTGACGACAGCGTGCTCGTCTCCGTGGGCGGCACCACCGTGGCCAACGCCACCTGGGGCGGCTCCACCGGCCAGTTCAGCGGCAGCTACACCGCCCAGCAGAGCGGCTACTACACCCTGGACATCTACCAGCACAACCAGAGCGGCCCGGGCACCCTGGACGTCAACGTCAAGGTCGGCAACGGCCCGGTGCAGGACCTGTCCAGCGCCAACGTGCAGCTCTACACCAAGCCCAGCGACCTGGCCGGCAACGGCCTGCACCTGTCGGAACTGCATGGCAGCGACGGCAAGGGCTACTACCAGCTCTACAACGTCAACGAAGGTGACGAGGACAGCAGCATCCCGCTGTCGCGCCTGACCGCCTCGCTGAAGGACACCGACGGCTCGGAAAGCCTCTCCGTGGGCATCTCGCAGATCCCCGAGGGCGCCACCCTGACCGACGGTGTGAACAGCTTCACCGCCACCAGCGGCAGCACCAGCACGGACATCAGCAGCTGGAACCTGGGCAACCTGAGCATCACCCCGCCAGCCAACTACAACGGCACCTTCGACCTGAAGGTCACCGCGACCGCTACCGAAGGGGCCAACGGCGACAAGGCCAGCACCAACCTGACCCTGCCGGTGACCGTGCACGCCGTGAATGACGCGCCCACCAGCGCCGACAACACCGTCAACACCAACGAAGACACCCCGCGCAGCTTCACCAGCGGCGACTTCGCCTTCAACGATGTCGATACCGGCGATAGCCTCAAGGGCATCCGCATCAACAGCCTGCCGGCCAGCGGCAGCCTCAGCCTGGGCAACGAAGCCGTCACCGTCGGCATGATCATCACCGCGGCGCAGATCGCCTCCCTGGTCTACACCCCGGCAGCCAATGCCAACGGCAACAGCAGCTTCAGCTTCTCGGTGCAGGACCAGAGCGGCGCCTTCTCCACGCCCAACACCATGACCATCCAGGTCGCGGCGTTGGACAGTGCCCCAGGCCTGGCCAACAGCACCGTGAGCTTCGCCGAAAACATCGCCTCCGGCAGCACCATCGCCGACCTCAGCGACCGCTTCACCGGCACCGACCAGGACCGTGATGGCGAGCCGCTGTTCTACAGCATCACCGGTGGCAACGACGCTGGCCTGTTCAGCATCAACTCCAGCACCGGCGTGATCACCCTCGCCAACGGCAAGACCCTGGACTACGAGACCGCCACCCAGCACCAGCTGCAGGTCAGCGCCACCGACGGCAAGACCCCGGTCACCGCCACCGTCACCATCGACGTCACCAACGTCAACGACAACGGCGTGGTCATCAGCGACAGCAACGCCGCCGCCAACACCGTTGCCGAGAATGCCGCCAACGGCAGCACCGTCGGCCTCACCGTACTGGGCACCGACGGCGACGCCGGCGCGACCATCACCAAGTACGAGCTGACCGACAACGCCGGTGGCCGCTTCGCGATCAACGCCACCACCGGTGTGGTCACCGTGGCCGATGGCACCAAGCTCGATTACGAAGCCGCCACCAGCCACAACATCACCGTCAAGGTGACCAGCTCCGACGGCAGCACCAACACCCAGGTGTTCACCATCAACCTCACCAACGTCAACGACAACGGCGTGGTCATCACCGACAGCAACGCGGCAGCCAACACCGTTGCCGAGAACGCTGCCAACGGTTCCACCGTGGGCCTGACCGTACTGGGTGTGGACGGCGATGCCGGCACCACCATTACCAAGTACGAGCTGACCGACAATGCCGGCGGCCGCTTCGCCATCAACGCCACCACTGGCGTGGTGACCGTGGCCGATGGCACCAAGCTCGATTACGAGTCCGCCACCAGCCACAACGTCACCGTCAAGGTCACCAGCTCCGATGGCAGCACCAATACCCAGGTGTTCACCATCAACCTGAGCAACGTGAACGACAACGGCGTGGTCATCACCGACAGCAACGCGGCAGCCAACACCGTTGCCGAAAACGCTGCCAACGGCTCCACCGTCGGCCTGACCGTACTGGGCACCGACGGCGACGCCGGCGCCACCATCACCCAGTACGAGCTGACCGACAACGCCGGTGGCCGCTTCGCCATCAACGCCACCACCGGTGTCGTCACCGTGGCCGATGGCACCAAGCTCGATTACGAGTCCGCCACCAGCCACAACGTCACCGTAAAGGTCACCAGCTCCGATGGCAGCACCAATACCCAGGTGTTCACCATCAACCTGAGCAACGTGAACGACAATGGCGTGGTCATCACCGACAGCAACGCGGCAGCCAACACCGTCGCCGAGAATGCCGCCAACGGCTCCACCGTCGGCCTCACCGTACTGGGCACCGACGGCGACGCCGGCGCGACCATCACCAAGTACGAGCTGACCGACAATGCCGGCGGCCGCTTCGCGATCAACGCCACCACCGGTGTGGTCACCGTCGCCGACGGCAGCAAGCTCGACTATGAGGCCGCCACCAGCCACAACATCACCGTCAAGGTCACCAGCTCCGATGGCAGCACCAACACCCAGGTGTTCACCATCAACCTGAGCAATGTGAACGACAACGGCGTGACCCTCAGCGACTCCGACAGCGCCACCAATACCGTGGCCGAGAACGCCGCCACCGGCACCCGCGTGGGCGTCACCGCCCTGGGTGTGGACGGCGATGCCGGCACCAGCGTGACCTACGCGCTGACCGACAACGCCGGCGGCCGCTTCGCCATCAACGCCACCACAGGTGTCGTCACCGTGGCCGATGGCAGCAAGCTCGACTACGAGACCGCCACCAGCCACAGCATCACCGTGCTGGCCACCAGCTCCGACGGCAGCACCCAGTCGGCGACCTACTCCATCGCCGTGACCAACGTCAACGAAGCCCCCGTGGTGGTCGCTGGCGCTGCGGTCACCGGCAACGAAGACGCCAACTACGTCTTCAGCTGGAGCGACTTCAAGGTCAGCGACGTGGACGCCAACAGCAGCCTGTCGATCAAGGTCGAGAGCCTGCCGGGCGAAGGCAAGCTGCAGGTCAAGGTGGGCAACACCTGGACCGACGTCAGCGCCAACGCCACCGTCACCAAGTCGGTGATCGATGGCGGCGGCCTGCGCTTCGTACCGGATACCAACGAATCCGGCCACGACAGCTTCAGCAGCACCGGTGTCGGCCTGAACAAGCAGACCTACGCCGAGTTCAAGTACAGCGGCAGTGACGGCACCCTCAGCACCGCCAGCAGCACCATGAGCATCGACATCGCGCCGGTGGCCGACGTCCCGACGCTCACCGTGAAATCGGCGGCAGCGGCCAACCTGTTCACCACCACCTGGGAGTCCGCGCCGAACAGCGACAGCACCTCCCAGGACGTCACCAGTGCCACCTTCGAGAACTGGAACCTGGTCACCACCGGCGATGTACGCAGTGGCGGCAACAACGTGTTCGAAGTCTGGGCCAACGGCGACAGCATGCAGAACCAGGCCGGCAACATGGTCACCGTCAAGCTGCAGGGCAGCGGCAACAACGACGCCCTGGAGCTCAACGACGCCGGCGGCAGCATGTCGCAGACCCTGGGCGTGACCCGCAACGTCACCACCGAGGTCGGCAAGGTCTACGAGCTGAACATGGACTACGCCGGCCGCCTGGGCTTCGACACCAGCTTCACCAAGATCGCCGTCTACCTCGGCAATACCCTGGTGGGCGAATACGCCTCCACCAGCAGCCAGACCAGCCTGAACTGGGAGAACATCCACTTCAGCTTCGTCGGCACCGGCAATACCGAGGCCCTGACCATCAAGCTGGCCGGCACCTCCACAGACTCCAGTGGTCGTGGCGCGCTGATCGACAACATCACCCTCACCTCGTCCCAGGGCGTGGTGGCCGGCGATGGCGGCGTCAGCGGCAAGACCAGCATCGCCCTGGCCAACTACATCGGCGGCGCACTGACCGACACCGACGGTTCCGAAAGCCTGAGCTACCAGCTGAGCAACCTGTCCAACGGTTCGAGCATCGTCGTCGGCGGCACCACCCTCAGCGCGGTCAACGGCGTGTACACCCTCACCGCGGCCCAGCTGGCCACCGCCAAGCTGCAGGTTTCCGGTGACGTGCGCGGCGACATCGGCCTGGACGTCAAGGCGGTCAGCACCGAACCCAACGGCAGCACTGCCAGCACGGCGTCCCAGCACCTGACGCTGAACATCGTCGATGGCGGCGTGGAGCACACCAGCTACACCACCAACACCATCACCATGGCCGACACCACCGGCACCACCAGCCTGGGTGGCGGCCTGACCGGCGAGTACTGGGGCTACAGCGAGAACGGCACCAGCCGGCCGAACCTCACCACCCTGAGCCAGGTCGAGAACTACATCGAGGGCCGTTCCGGCAACAACAGCAGCCTGGTGGGTTCCAACACCAACGCGGCGAATGGCTCGGTCAATGCCACCTTCATCGCCAATGCCATCGACTACGGCCTGAAGAACGGCAGCCCGGTGTTCAGCGACGACCTGGGTGACAACCGCAACGTCAGCAACGGCACCACCATCGGCACATCCAACAACAGCCAGAACAACCTGTACGACTTCCTCACGGCAGCCAGTACCGGCAACGTCTCCAGCCTCAAGGCCGGCGGGTCGAACCTGGGTGACACCAGCGACGCCATCATCCGCGCCCACGGCTTCATCGACGTCGGCAACGGCGGAACCTACGACATCCGCATCACCGCGGACGACGGGTACCGCCTGCTGATCGACGGCCAGGACGTCGCCAACGCCGACAAGATCCAGTCCACCACCACCGACACCTACAAGAACGTCAGCCTCACCGGCGGCTTGCAGGCGCTGGAACTGCTGTACTGGGACCAGGGCGGCTCCGCCACCCTGAAGATCGAGCTCAAGCCCAGCGGCAGTGATGACTCGGCGTACAAGACCCTCGGTACCGGCGATTACCAGCTGTTCCAGGCCACCACCCTGTCCAGCGGCCAGGAATTCGTGGAGACCAGCACCGGCTGGGCGGTCCACACCATCCAGACCACCAACGGCACCGAAGCCAGCGACCTGATCAACGGCAGCAAGTACTCCGACATCATCAACGGCGGCAACGGCCACGACGTGCTCTACGGCAACGCTGGCAATGACCTGCTCAACGGTGGTGACGGCAACGACCTGCTGATCGGCGGTATCGGCAACGACACCCTCACCGGTGGTGCAGGCGCGGACGTCTTCATGTGGAAGGCGGGCGATGTCGGCAACGACGTGATCAAGGACTTCAATGCCGCCCAGGGCGACCGCATCGACCTCAGCGACCTGCTGCCCGATGCCGCGCACTCCGGCAACCTCCTCGATTACCTCAAGGTCGACACCGCCACCAGCACCCTGCAGGTGAGCACCACCGGCAACGTCAACAGCGGCGCCGATGTGACCATCAAGCTCGAGGGCGTGGACCTGACCCAGTACGGTTCCACCTCCTCGCAGATCGTCAGCTCCCTGGTGGCCGGCTCCGACCCGCTGGTGAAGACCGAGCACCACTGATCCACCGACACCGCCCCTCCCCGTCGCCGTGCACCGGCGGCGGGGAGGCGGCCGGTTCGCTTTCCCCATGTTCCCCACTGGCCTGCGCGTGTAGATTGGCGCAGGTCTTTTCATGTCCTCAGAAAGGGGGTACCCCATGCTTTACGTTCAGCAAGACGACCAGGGTCAACTGGTGCGCGTGGAAGCGGCAGAGTTCGAAGGCTTCACCGGCATGCTCCCCGCCGATGACCAGCTCGTACTCGCCTGGTATTCCAACCAGACCGTCGAAGCCAGCCTGATGCAGCTCAAGCAGAGCGACCAGGAAATGATCCGGGTACTGGAAGACCTCATCGGCCTGCTGATGACCAAGGGCGTGATCCGCATCACCGACCTGCCCCAGGCCGCGCAATCCAAGCTGCTCAGCCGTAACCAGGCACGCGAGGCCCTCGGCGGCCTGAACCGCCTGATCAACGACGAGGAGTCAGGCGTCATCTGACCCGGCCCCTGCCTCCCCCTTTGCCGCCGCTGCGCCGGGCCCTACACCGGCAACGGCACATCCGCGCCCACCAGCCCCTCTTCCCGTAGCGCCAGCCAGAACGCCCGAGGCACCTCGGCCTGCAGTTGCGCCATGTACTGCGCCGGGCGTACCGGTGTCGCGGTGCCGGGAATCACCGACAGGGTGGCGTCGATCTGTTCTTCGGTGAGTGCATGGGCCTCCTGACGCCGTGTTCTGGCGTACTTCAGGGGACCGGGCAAAGCGCGGGATGGTTCAAGGCAGCGGCCGGAAGGCGGGGCCGTGGCGCCCGCCTCCGCCCGGGATCAACGCCAGGGAGCGGGAGCGCCGAACAGCTGGCCCTGGGCACCCTGGATGCCCATTTCCTGCAGCACCCGCAGCTCGCCCTCGGTCTCGACGCGCTCGGCGATCAGCGGCAGGTCGATGCTGTGGGCCGCGCGCTGCATGGCCTCGATGAACAGGCGCTTGTCGTTCTCGGTGTCGATGGCGCGGATGTGGCTGCCATCCACCTTCAGGTAGGCCAGGCCCAGGCGCGCCAGGTTGCCGATCATGCTGAAGCGACCGCCGAAGTGCTGCAGGCTGAGGGCGAAACCCAGCTCGCGCAGGCGCCGGGTCAGG
Source organism: Pseudomonas sp. zfem005 (assembly GCF_032621735.1). Taxonomy (NCBI): domain Bacteria; kingdom Pseudomonadati; phylum Pseudomonadota; class Gammaproteobacteria; order Pseudomonadales; family Pseudomonadaceae; genus Pseudomonas; species Pseudomonas sp. zfem005. The sequence goes on from NZ_JAVYJE010000007.1 coordinate 387,018, forward strand.
CTCTCCAGCACCGCCTGCTCGGGCAACTGGTCTTCCTCCAGTTCCAGGGTCAGGCGCGGGCCCAGTTGCGGATGCTGACGCAGCAGGTCGAGGGCACGGTTCAGCGCCGTCTCGTCACGCAGCAGCGCGCCGGACAGGTTCAGCGCCAGGGGCTGGTCGTGGCCGGCCATCTGCGCCAGCACCAGTTCCAGCATCACCAGGTCGAGGCGCGTGGACCAGCCGAAGCGCTCCAGCCAGGGCAGGAAACGCCCGGCGGGGATGCTCTCGCCCTGCTCGTCCGGCAGGCGCGACAGCACCTTGTAATGCAACACCCGCGTGGGGTCGCGACTGGCCACCACCGGCTGGAAGAACAGCTGGAAGCGCCCCTGGGCCAGGGCCTTGTCCAGCAGCGCGTGCCAGGCATGACGGTCATCGCCGACGTTGCCGGCGCGGGTCTGCTCGATGCACGCCCAGGCGCGGTCGGCCTGGCGCTCGGCCTGGGCCAGGGCCTCGTCGGCGAGCATCATCAGGTCCTGCTGCGACTCGCCCGGGGCGAAGGGCACCAGGCCGATATGGGCCACGGGATGGGTGTCGGTGGCACCGGTGCTGGCCAGGCTGCCGAGAGCGCCATCGAGACGGGTGGCCAGTTGCTCGGCCTCCTCGCGCACCAGGCCCGGCGCCAGCAGGATGAACTCGCCACCGCGGCTACGCGCCAGCAACTGGCCGGCGCCCTGCCCCGCGCTGTTGCGCGCGAGCTGCTCGGCCACGGCCTTGAGCAACTGGTCGGTGCGCTGGCCACCCAGGCGCTGGTTGAGGCCGGCCAGGTCGTTGACCCGCAACAGCAGCAGGTAGCCGCTGCTGGCCTGGTCCTCGGCACTCAGGCGGGCGCTGAGCTGCATCTCGAAATAACGGCGGTTGCCCAGGCCGGTGAGGCTGTCCTGGTAGGCCTCGTCACGCAGGCGCTCGCTACGCTCGGCCTGCTCCTGGAACAGCGCCTTGAGCTTCTCCACCATCTGGTTCATCGCCTGCACCACGCGGCGCAGCTCGGGGGTGCGCGGCAACTGCGGCAGGCTGAGGAATTCGCGACGGGCGATGGCGTGGGACTGCTCCACCATGTAGTCCAGCGGGCGCAGCTGGCGGCGCAGCAGCACGGCGCCGAGGCCGGCGCTGACCAGGCCGCACAGGGCCAGCCAGCCGAGGCTGCCGAGGGCGCTCTGCCACAGCTTGGCGATGGCGAACATCGGGTGGCTCTGCACCTCGACCCGCGCGGCCTGGGTCCAGCCACGGCTGACGATGGCATCGCCGCCGGCCGACTCCAGGCCGATCAGCGACACGAACCACTGCGGCACCTGGGCCGCCACCGCGTCGGGCACGCCGGTGCGCTCCACGATCACCTTGCCGGTGGCCATGTCGATCACACGGATGCGCTCGAAGTAGCCGCTGTCGAAGATCGAACTGACCATCAGCTCGACCATCGCCGCATCGTCGATGTGCGGCGTCAGCGACAGGCCCAGGGCCGTCGCCGCGTCCTGGGCATGGGAACGCAACTGGTTGACGTACTGCTCGCGCGAGCTTTCCAGGCTGACCATGAAGCTGCCGCTGAAGGCGACGACCAGGAACAGGCAGATGGCGATCAACAGCTGTTTGAACAGGGACATCTCGACTCCGCTATTCGCTCGTGGGAAAGCCTTCGGCTTTCATCTTTTTCAACAGGTCCTGCCAGCGGGACAGACGCTTGGCGTCGCCCACCTTCTTGCCGCCGCCCTGGCTGGTCAGCCACAGGCCCTCACCGTTGAAGGCGTAGACCGGCAACAGGTCACTGCGCTGGGACGCCGGCAGGATGCTGCCGATCAGGTTGTCCAGCACCAGGGGTACCGCGTCGGGTTTCTCGTAATAGGTCAGCACCATGTGCGCCTGGTTCAGGCGCAGTGCCTTGACGTAGGTGATGCGCAGCTTCTCCGCCGGCACCCCCAGGTGACGCAGGCTGATGTACTTGGCGATGGCGTAGTCCTCGCAATCGCCCGCCCCGCGGCGCAACGCCTCCACCGGTGTCGCCCAGTAATCCACCTGGTTCCATAGGGCGAGGTCATCGGTGAAACGCAGCTTGGCGTTGAAGAAGCGATTGACCTCCTTCAACTGCTCCGCCTCGCTGGCGCCCGCCTGGCTGGCCAGCAGGCGCTGCCAATCATCGATGCGCTGCTTGCCATCGCCCAGGGGGCCATAGAGGGATTCGGCGCGACGGCTGATCAGGGTGAAATCCCAATCCGCCTGCAGGGCACCGGCCAGCAAGGCGAACAGCAACAGCAGCGCCGGGCCTATAACCCCCGGCCTACCCATGCTTCGCCATTTGCCGATACTGCTGAGCAAAATCCGATTTCCTGCCAATGGAACCGCCGGGCGGCCCCGATAACGAGGCGCGAATGGTGCGGGCTGGCAGCAGAAAAAACAATGGCACAGTGCCCCTATCCGACCTGCGCCGTGGGCAAGGCCATGCGGGTTTCAGTGCCATCGAGAAACACGGCGCCCCCGTAGGTTGGGCTGAGGCACGAAGCCCAACGCAGCAAGGCCGAGCATCGCACCGTTGGGCCTCGCTGCGCTCGGCGCCAACCTACGGCGCCATGCCCAACCCAATCACCGTGCCGGTGTAGGTCGGGTGCAACCCGACAGGGGTTTCGCACAACACCATCGCGGGTTTCACCCGCCCTACCGCCGCACTCCACCGACGGTGGCGGCGGGAGCACCCAGGCGTAGCCCGGGCTTCAGCCCGGGAACGGTGAAGGCAGGGTCAACGCAGCCCGCGCAGATGGAGGAAGCCGAACAGCAGCACCTGGGTGCGCTCCAGCCAGGGGAAGGGACGGGCCTTGAGCTTGCGGTTGAACAGCGCGGCCTCGGCCACGTGGACCAGCAGCATCACACCGGCCACCAGCAGCAGGGGGCGGTGCAGGGGCTCGCCGAAGGGGTAGACGATGTTGAGGATCGCCACCAGCCAGAACATGGCCAGGGCGCCCTTGGCGAACGACAGGACGTGCATAGGGGTTCTCCATTGCAAGGTTGAGCCTTGCAGTGTGCCGTCTCCGGCCGCGCGCGCCTTCCGCACTTTCGTTTGGCCGGCGCGCGCGACGGTGGGTCAGCCCGCCTGCGCGCTCGGGGTGGGTCAGCGCACCGTCAGGGCGATGGGGGCGTCCTCGAAGTCGAAGCAACCGAGGAAGGTCTTGATGTCCAGCAGGTTGCCGTCCACCTTCACGTCGCCCAGCAGCGCGCCCTTGAGCAGGCCGTTCTCGCCGCTGATCACGGTGTCGAGGTAGGTCTTGTCGAAGGTCAGCTTCAACGTGGTGCCCTCGGGGATGCCCGGGTGCATCTCCACCACGCCGCGGCGTATCTCCAGCGCCCACTGCTCGTTGATATCGGGGAAGACGAAGCCCAGGGTGAGGTTCACGTCGGCGCTCTTCTCCGGGTCGATGCGGGTCACCCAGTTCTGCAGGAAGATCCGCGCCGGCAGGTTCTTCAGCATGTCCGGCGAGAGGAAGGCGTTGCGCAGCCCCTGGGACAGCTGCAGCGCGGCATCGCCCTCGAGCTTGCCTTCCAGCTCCATGGCGCTCATCAGGTACCAGTTGCGCCAGTTGATGTTCATGCTGGCGTAGCCCAGGCGGCGGAAGCTGCGGGCCTTGATGTCGCGAGCCAACTTGTCGTCGTGGTCGACGCGGATGGCGTAGCTGGCCAGCTCGGCCGCCCATTGCCAGTCCCCCTTGAGGTAGGCGTCGCCGGCGGCCAGCAGCAGCTTGTCACGCCCACCCATGAGGGCGATCAGGCGCTTGGCCTTCTCCGCCGGCGGCGTCGGGTCGAGGTCCACCGGGTCGCCCTGGAACCAGCCCAGGTAGCCCTGGTAGATCTGCCGCACGCTGTGCTTCACGGTGCCGTAGTACTCGCGCAGGTAGGGCGTGTAACCGGCCAGGTGCGGCGGCAGCTTGACCTTCTCCACCAACTCGTCGGGGGTCAGGCCCTTGTTCATCCAGCGCACGGTCTGATCGTGGATGTAGGCGATGGCGTCGCGGGTCATGCGCAGCACCTCTTCCACCTTGTCGCGGCCGGACACCGGCTGGCCGTGCAGCGGCACCATGTAGTCGGCCTTGAAGGCACGCAGCTTGTCGAGGCTCTGCACCCACACCACCGGGTCGCGGAACTTGGTGCCGCGCAGGGTGTGGACGTTGGGCAGGGTCGGCCCCTGGGTCACCTCGGCGCTGATCAGCACGCGGTTGTCCGGCAGGTAGAGGACGATCTCGTCCGGCGCCTCGCTGGGCACATGGAGGAACTGCACCTTCAGCCCGGCGATGGTGGTATCCAGGGCTTCCTTGAAGGTGACGGTCGGCGCGATGAAGGTGGAGGCGCCGGGATGGGCCAGCGGGCCGAGGCCGGCGTTCATGTCGCGCTTGTCGCTGTCCGGCAGGGCCGCGCCGAAGCTGTAGCCCGAGCGCATGCCGAGGATCGGACCCACCAGCGCGCCCTGGGTCACCACGTTGTCCAGCAGGGTTTCCTGGGCGTAGATCTGCACCTCGCCACGCTTCACCTGCTCTTCGCTGACGAAGCCCTTCACGCCGTTGATGTGGTCCGGGTGGAAGTGGGTGTAGACGATGGCCTTGATCGGCTTGGCGCTGATCTTGCGGAACTCCGCCAGCACCTTGCGCGACTGCTCGGCGGACTCGCCCGTGTCGACGATGATCAGGCCTTCCGGCGCCTCGATCATCACGCTGTTGGCCAGGTTCCAGCCCACCGCCGACCAGACGTTGTCGGCGATCTTGTAGACCTTCTCGTCAAAGTGCCGGGTGTGCTCGGCAAGCTCGGCGTTGATGCTCGGCTCCAAAGTCTCGTCGGGCAGCGTCGCGTCGGCGCCGAATGGCAGGGCGGCGGCCAGCAGCAGGCCGCCGAAGCGGGTGGTGATGCGCATGATGTCGGCTCGTTGTTGTTATGGGAGCAGACAGGCTGGCAGGCGCCGATCAATAATTCCAATGCATTCCTCTGCCGAAATCGATGCGGGATACGCATGAACGACCTACGCCAGCTCCGCCACTTCGTCGCCCTCGCACAACACGGCCACTTCGCCCGTGCGGCGGAGGCCGTCAACCTCAGCCAGCCGGCCCTCAGCCGCAGCATCCAGGCCCTGGAGGCCAGCCTCGGCTGCAGCCTGCTGGACCGCGGCCCCCGGCAGATCGCCCTCACCGCCCACGGCCGATTGGTGCTGGAGCACGCCCAGCGCCTGCTGGACGGCCGCCGCGCCCTGCACAGCGCCGTGGCCCAACTGGAGAACCTCGACAGCGGCGAACTGCGCCTGGGTGCCGGCCCCTACCCCGCCGCGCGCCTGGTGCCCCGCACGCTGGGCCGCTTCGCCGGGGCCCACCCGGGCGTGCAGGTGCAGTTGCGCATCGAGGATTGGCACAGCCTGCGCAGCCAATTGCTGGGGGACGCCATCGAGCTGTTCGTGGCGGACGTACGCGAGTTCGAAGGCGACCCGCTGCTGCACATCACGCCCCTGCGCCGCCACGCCGGCACCCTCTTCTGCCGCCCCAGCCACCCGCTGCTGCAACGACCCCGCCTGCGGGTCGAGGACCTGGCCGTCTACCCGCTGGCCGGCACCCAGCTGCCCGTCGAGGTGGCGCGCACCCTCGGCGCGTTGAACAACAAGGCGCAACCGCTGGGCATCGAGTGCGACAACTTCATGGTGCTCAAGGCCCTGGTGGCCGACAGCGAGGTGATCAGCATGGCGCCCTGGGACGTACTGGCCGAAGACGTCGCGGCCGGCCGCCTGGCGGTGCTGCTGCCGGTGGACAACCTCGACGCCCGCTCGGCCTATGGCATCGTCAGCCACGCCGGGCGCAGCCTGTCACCGGCTGCGCGGGCGATGGTGGAGTACTTGCTGGAAGAAGACGCCCAACCCATTACCGGCTATTAGCGTTGCCAACAGATTTGAGCTCAGCTCTTTACCGAGCTTGGGTGATGTTTCCTGTTTCGCCCACCCGGGCGAGTCCCTTTTCCAGTCGTTGAAAAGGAACCAAAAAACTTGCCCCATCATCCGGCCCGACTGCGTCGGGTTCCCTCACTCCATCGCCGCTCTGGGGGCCGGCGCGATGGGCCATCCATGGCCTGGCGCGCCTCTCGCGGCATCCATGCCGCTCGTCCCCCGGCGCAACGACTGCGTTCGGCCTCCTGGAGGGGCGTTGGTCGCCGCTCCAACTCTCTAGCCAGGTTTCAGATCTCAGTGCGCTTGAGCTGACCGAAACACCGGAATCGAAGCGCTCGCCTTAGGCCACGGCCCTCGCATGGGTCTACGAAAGCTTGTCAGCGACGGTTCTGCTGCGACCAGTCACTGCGGTGCGGGCGGATGGGGTTTTCGTGGGGGCGCACCTGGTAGGCCGGCGGCACAGCGTAGCTGGGGCGACCGCCGCCCTGGTTCCAGCCCTGTTGCGGCGGGCGGTTGCCGCCCCAGTTCTGCAGGCGCGGGGTGTAGTCGTGGCGACGCTCGTTCCAGTCCGGGCGCGGCGGGTTGCGGTTGTCCCAGCGCCGCGAGTCGTGCCGGTTGTCATGGCGATCGTCGTGGCGGTCGTAGCGATGGTCGTTGCGCCCGTCGTAGCGGCGGTCATGGCGCGGCGGCTGGTAGGGCTGCGGGCGCACCTGGTAGTAGCGCTGCGGCTGGTAGATGCGCTCGGTCCGGTAGTAATAGGTCGGGGAACCCTGGTAATAGGCCGGCTGCTGCACGACATAGCCACCGCCGCCATAGCTGCGCGGGTAGCCACGGTAATCGTCGTCATAGTCGTAGACGGCACAACCACCCAGGGACAGGCCCAGTACTGCGATCAACATCGTTCGATAGGACATGGCGGCCTCCTTCGACCGCTGGGACGGCGCCAACGAATGTCGGCACCCGGGATTTCTCCCACAATCTTCGACACCGTTTCACACGGCCGGTGTGCATCCCTCCGTCGGCAAAATCCATTTCCAGTTATTACCGCGCACCAGCATGAAGCGCCCCGCCCCAGAGACGGGCACGCCCCGCCCCTTTACAGCGCTGGCATTCACTCCGCCCTGCCCCACAACGCCCGCCGCCAGCGGCTCGCGCCGGGTTGGCACGGCCTTCGCTAAGGATCAGGCGTGCAGGAGCAACCCGGTGGAAGCCGGGGTCCGCGGCACCACAATTTGCAATGGCTGGCTAGGGTTCCGGCTCGCGAAAGCGGGTGGCTGGTCCGAGAGCCGGCGACCTCCTCCGAGGTTACACGGCGGGACAAAAGCCCGGGAGAACGCGCCCCTGCATGCAGGGAAGTGCCGCGCCGCTCCCGCTGTCCCTAACCGAACTGGAGGTCATCCATGCGCAAGCCCCGTCTGTTCGCCGTACTCGCTGCCGGCCTAGCCGCCGCCATCAGCTTCAACTCCAACGCAGCGCAGAAGGACAGCTTCAACGTCTGCTGGACCATCTATGCCGGCTGGATGCCATGGGAATACGGTGCCAACCAGGGCATCGTCGACAAATGGGCGAAGAAGTACGGGATCGACATCCAGGTCACCCAGCTCAACGACTACGTCGAGTCGATCAACCAGTACACCGCCGGCCAGTTCGACGGCTGCACCATGACCAACATGGACGCCCTGACCATCCCCGCTGCCGGCGGCGTGGACAGCACCGCGCTGATCGTCAGCGACTTCTCCAATGGCAACGACGGCATCGTGCTCAAGGGTGAAGGCAAGACCCTCGGCGACCTCAAGGGCCTGCCGGTGAACCTGGTGGAGCTGTCCGTCTCCCACTACCTGCTGGCCCGCGCCCTGGAGCGCGCCCACCTGGCCGAGAAGGACGTGCAGGTGGTGAACACCTCCGATGCCGATATCGCCGCCGCCTTCGACACCGACGAAGTGCAGGCGGTAACCACCTGGAACCCGATGCTCGCCGAGATCAAGGCCAAGCCCGGCACCAGCCTGGTGTTCGACTCCAGCAAGGTGCCCGGCGAGATCATGGACATGATGGTGGTGAACACCGAGACCCTGAAGGACAACCCGGCCCTGGGCAAGGCGCTGACCGGTGCCTGGTTCGAGATCGTCGCGCTGATGAAGGCCGGCAGCGCCGAGAGCACCGCCGCACTGATGCACATGGCCAAGGCCTCGGGCACCGACCTGGCCGGTTACCAGGCCCAGCTGGACGCCACCCGCCTGTTCGCCACACCGGCCGAGGCCCTGGAGTTCGTCACCAGCCCGAAGCTGCCGGCGACCATGGACAAGGTGGCCACCTTCTCCTTCGCCCACGGCCTGCTGGGTGAAGGCGCCAAGGATGCCCACGCGGTGGGCATGAGCTTCGCCAAGGGCGTGGTCACCGGCGACAAGGCCAACGTCAAGCTGCGCTTCGACCCGACCTACGTGCAGATGGCCGCGGAAGGGAAGCTCTGACCGCCGACACGGTTCCGTAGGTTGGTGCCAAGCGCAGCGCGGCCCAACGTTGGGCCTCGTTCCTCGGCACCAACCTACCCGCCCCCTATCACCGAGACCTCGTCATGCGCCTGATCAACCGCCACCCGGACCGTGCAGGAAGGCTGCTGCTGATCCTGCTGCCCTTCGCCCTGCTGCTGTTCGCCTACTTCACCGGGTCGGCGGCGCGGCTCACGGAAAACCCCAACGACAAGCTGCTGCCCAGCGCCACGCAGATGGTCGATGCGGTGCAGCGCCTGGCCCTCACCGAAGACAAGCGCTCCGGTCAGTACCTGTTCTGGCAGGACAGCGCCTCCAGCCTCAAGCGCCTGGCCGTCGGCCTCGGCATCGCTGCCCTGCTGGGCCTGTGCCTGGGCATCGCCGCCGGCACCCTGCCGCTGTTCAGCGCGCCGCTGTCGCCGCTGCTCACGGTGCTGTCGATGGTGCCGCCGCTGGCGATCCTGCCGATCCTGTTCATCGTCTTCGGCCTCGGCGAGCTGTCCAAGGTGATGCTCATCGTCATCGGCATCACCCCGGTGCTCGCCCGCGACCTGGAGCAGCGCGCCCGGGAGATCCCCCGCGAGCTGTTGATCAAGGCGCAGACCCTGGGCGCCAACACCTGGACCCTGATCCTGCGCGTGGTGCTGCCGCAGCTGCTGCCGCGCCTGCTCATCTCCCTGCGCCTGGTGCTGGGCTCGGCCTGGCTGTTCCTCATCGCCGCCGAGGCCATCGCCTCCACCGACGGCCTCGGCTACCGCATCTTCCTGGTCCGCCGCTACCTGGCCATGGACGTGATCCTGCCCTACGTGGTGTGGATCACCCTGCTCGCCTGGCTGATGGACCTGGGCCTGCGCCAGCTCACCCGCCTGGCCTTCCCCTGGTACGAAGGAGCCAGAGCATGAGCGCCTTCATCGAAGTGAAAAACCTGTGGCAGGAATACGGCGACCAGGTGGTGCTGGAGAACCTCAGCCTGAGCGTCGCCGAAGGCGAGTTCTGCACCCTGGTCGGTGCCTCGGGCTGCGGCAAGTCCACCTTCCTGCGCATGCTGCTGGGCCAGGAAACGCCCAGCCGCGGCCAGCTGCTGCTGGACGGCCAGCCCCTGGTGGCCGAACCCGATGCCAGCCGCGGCGTGGTGTTCCAGCGCTACTCGGTGTTCCCCCACCTGACGGTGCTGGACAACGTTGCCCTCGGCCTGGAGCTGCCCCGCGCGCCGCTGTTCGGCCGCCTGTTCGGCGGTGCCCGTCGCGCCGCCCGTGAACAGGCCGCCGTGATGCTGGAGAAGGTCGGCCTCGACCACGCCCTCGGCAAGTACCCCGCGCAGCTCTCCGGCGGCATGCAGCAGCGCCTGGCCATCGCCCAGGCCCTGGTGATGAAGCCCCGCGTGCTGCTGCTGGACGAACCCTTCGGCGCCCTCGACCCGGGCATCCGCAAGGACATGCACGAGCTGCTGCTGGGCCTGTGGCAGGAAACCCGGCTGACCGTGTTCATGGTCACCCACGACCTGGCCGAAGGCTTCACCCTCGGCACCCGGCTGATGGTCTTCGACAAGGTCCGCCACGACCCGCAGGCGCCCGGCGCCTATGGCGCGCGCATCACCTACGACATCCCCCTGAACAGCGACCGCCGCGCCGCGCGCGCCGCCGTCGAAGCCCTGCCGGAGCGCGTCACCCGTGCCCTGCAGCCCGCCCCGGCCCATTGAAAGGAGCCTGCCCATGACCGCATCCCTGGCCCTGCGCCCCACCCTTTATGAAGAAACCGTCCCCGGCGGCGGCCACACCTCCTTTGTCCTCAAGCGCGGCCAGCTGCTGCGCATCAGCGACATCGAGGGCGGCGCCAACGTCAGCCTGCTGCTGTTCAACGCCGCCGAGAAAAGCGAGCGCCTGAACCTGCCGGACAGCCTCAAGTGCCAGCACACCGCCAAGCTCACCGCCGGCCACTGCCTGTACTCGGACATGGGCCGCGTGCTCGCCGCCATCACCGCCGACAGCTGCGGCTGGCACGACAGCTTCGGCGGCGTACTCAGCGCCAATGAAGTGCAGGAGAAATACGGCGCCGGCCGCTACCAGGAACTGCGCAACGGCTTCTTCCGCAACGGCGTCGACAACCTGCTGGTGGAGATGGGCAAGTGGGACCTGAACCTGCAGGACCTGCTCATGTGCCTGAACCTGTTCAGCAAGGTCACGGTGGACGCCGACGGCTGCTTCCACTTCCAGCCCGGCCACTCGAAAGCCGGCGACTACGTCGAGCTCTACGCGCCGATGGACAGCCTGGTGGTGCTCACCGCCCTGCAGCACCCCATGGACCCCGACCCCGTCTACGCCCCGAAGCCGGTGAACCTGAGCTGGCACAAGGTCGAGAGCGACGGCATCAGCGTGCTCTGCCGCACCTCGCGCCCGGAAAACGGCCGCGGCTTCCACAACACCGAACGTCTGTACATCTGAGGGCTGCCCGATGAACCCCACTCCCAGCGACAAGCACCCCGAAGCCGCCGTCTACACCGCCGTGATCGCCGCCGGCGAACCCTTCATGACCGAAGTGAAGGCCGGCCAGACCCTGCGCCTGCTCGACCTCGAAGGCAACCAGGCGGTGGACACCCTCTTCTTCAGTGCGCAGAACCCCCGCGAGCGCTATGACGTGCAGCGCACCCTGCGCAAGCAGAACCGCGTCTACCTCAGCGCCGGCAGCGTGCTCTGGTCCAACCTCGGCAACCCCATGCTGAGCATCGTCGCCGACACCTGCGGCCGCCACGACACCCTCGGCGGCGCCTGCGCCCAGGAAAGCAACACCGTGCGCTACGCCCTGGACACCCGCTACATGCACAGCTGCCGCGACAACTTCCTGCGCGCCAGCCTGCACGACGGCCGCCTGGCCAAGCGCGACATCAGCGCCAACATCAACTTCTTCATGAACGTGCCGGTCACCCCCGAAGGCGGCCTCACCTTCGAAGACGGCATCTCCGCCCCCGGCAAGTACGTCGAGCTGGTCGCGCACATGGACATCATCGTCCTCATCTCCAACTGCCCACAGCTGAACAACCCCTGCAACGGCTACAACCCCACCCCGGCGCAGGTGTTGGTATGGGAGTGAAAGAGCAGCTGGAAGCGGGAAGCCGGAAGCAGGAAGCCTTTCGGCGCTGGCTGTTCCGCCTGTGCCAGAGCCGCTCAGGGCAATGCCTGCAAACACCGCCGAAAAAATCGGAGCCGACGCTCTAGCTTCTGGCTTCTGGCTTCTGGCTTCCAGCTTCCAACTGATGCTCCGCGGACGACCGTGGCGCAGACCCAATTCCGGCGGGACGGCCCGCCACCCATGAGGCCGACCTCATGTTCGAGAAATTGCTGATCGCCAACCGCGGCGCCATCGCCTGCCGCATCCTCCGCACCCTGCGCCAGCTCGACGTGCGCGGCGTCGCCGTGTACTCCGAAGCGGATATCGCCAGCCTGCACATCCAGCAGGCCGACGAGGCCCATAGCCTGGGCGAAGGCCCGGCTGCGAACACCTACCTGGTGGTGGAGAAGATCCTCGCCGTGGCCCGCGACAGCGGCGCCCAGGCGATCCACCCCGGCTATGGCTTCCTCTCCGAGAACGCCGCCTTCGCCGAAGCCTGCGAGGCGGCCGGCATCGCCTTCGTCGGGCCGACGCCGCAGCAGCTGCGGGTGTTCGGCCTCAAGCACACCGCCCGCGCCCTGGCCAAGGCCCAGGGCGTGCCCATGCTGGAAGGCACCGAGCTGCTGGAAAGCCTCGACGCGGCGCTGGTGGCCGGTGAACAGGTGGGCTACCCGGTGATGCTGAAGAGCACCGCCGGCGGCGGCGGCATCGGCATGCGCGTGTGCCGCTCGGCCAGCGAGCTGAGCGAGGCCTTCGACGCGGTGAAGCGCCTGGGGCAGAACAACTTCAGCGACGCCGGGGTGTTCATCGAGAAGTACATCCAGCGCGCCCGCCACCTGGAAGTGCAGGTGTTCGGCGACGGCCGGGGCGAGGTGATCGCCCTCGGCGTGCGCGACTGCTCGGTGCAGCGGCGCAACCAGAAGGTGCTGGAGGAAACCCCCGCGCCCAACCTGCCCGCCGGCATGGCCGAGGACCTTTGCGCCGCCGCCATCCAGCTGGCCAAGGCGGTCAGCTACCGCAGCGCCGGCACCGTGGAGTTCGTCTACGACAGCGAGGCCGAGCGCTTCTACTTCCTCGAAGTGAACACCCGCCTGCAGGTGGAACACGGCGTCACCGAACAGGTCTGGGGCGTCGACCTGGTGCGCTGGATGGTCGAGCTGGCCGCCGGCACCCTGCCCCCGCTCGCCGAGCTGGCCCGCGGCCTTGCGCCCAGCGGCCACGCCATCCAGGCGCGCCTCTACGCCGAGGACCCGGGCCGCGACTTCCAGCCCAGCCCCGGCCTGCTCACCGCCGTGCGCTTCCCCGAGGCAGACGGCCGCGCCCTGCGCATCGACACCTGGGTGGAAGCCGGCTGCGAGATCCCGCCCTACTTCGACCCGATGATCGCCAAGCTCATCACCTGGGCGCCGACCCGCGATGAGGCCAGCGCCGCCCTCGATCGCGCCCTGGCCGGCTCGCTGCTCTACGGCGTGGAAAGCAACCGCGACTACCTGCGGCAGATCCTGATCGACGCGCCCTTCGCCAGCGGCCAGCCCTGGACCCGCTGCCTGGAGAACCTCGCCTACCGCGCCCACACCTTCGAGGTGCTCGGCGCCGGCACCCAGACCACGGTGCAGGACTACCCCGGCCGCCTCGGCTACTGGGCCGTGGGCGTGCCGCCGTCCGGCCCCATGGACAGCCGCGCCCTGCGCCTGGGCAACCGCCTGCTGGGTAACGAGGAAGGCGCCGCCGCACTGGAAATCACAATGAGCGGCCCCAGCCTGCGCTTCAACACCGACGCGGTGGTGGCCGTCACCGGCGCACCCGTCCCGCTCAGCCTCGACGGCCAGCCGCAGCCATTGGACACCGCCCTGCTGGTGCCCGCTGGTTCCACCCTCGCCCTCGGCACCATCGCCGGCGCCGGTGCGCGCAGCTACCTGTGCCTGCGCGGCGGCCTGCAGCTACCGGACTACCTGGGCAGCAAGAGCACCTTCACCCTCGGCCAGTTCGGCGGCCATGGCGGTCGTGCCCTGCGCGCTGGCGACGTGCTGCACCTGCTGCCCCTGGTCGATCACGCAGCCGGCGCCAGCCTGCCCGCCGAGCTGTGCCCGCCGCTGCCGGCGCTGCGCCGCCTCCGCGTGATCTATGGCCCCCACGGCGCGCCGGAATACTTCACCCCGGCCTCTATCGAGACCTTCTTCGCCACCGCCTGGGAAGTGCACTTCAACTCCAGCCGCACCGGCGTGCGCCTGATCGGCCCGAAGCCGGAGTGGGTGCGCGAGAGCGGCGGCGAGGCCGGCCTGCACCCCTCCAACATCCACGACAACCCCTACGCCATAGGCGCGGTGGACTTCACCGGCGACATGCCGGTGATTCTTGGTCCGGACGGCCCCAGCCTCGGCGGCTTCGTCTGCCCGGTGACGGTGATCGAGGCCGACCTCTGGCAGCTCGGCCAGCTCAAGGCCGGCGACAAGGTGCGCTTCGAGCCGGTGGATATCGCCACGGCGCGGGAGCTGGCCAAGGCAGGTGACCGCGAATGCACCACCCTCCGTGGGAGCGAATTCATTCGCGACACAGGCGGCCGTGAAATCGCGGATGAATCTGCGCCTAGAGGTGCGACCGAGCTGTCGAGCCCCATCGTCCTCGACCTCGGCCAGGACGCCACACGCCTGGTGGCCCGCCTCTCCGGTGATACCCACCTGCTGCTGGAGATCGGCGCGGCGGAGCTGGACCTGGTGCTGCGCTTCCGGGGCCACGCGCTGATGCAGGCGCTGGAGGCCGAGGCGCTGCAAGGCGTCATCGACCTCACCCCCGGCATCCGCTCGCTGCAGGTGCACTACCAGCCGGAAACCCTGCCCATGGAACGCCTGCTGCAAGTGGTCGCGGGGCTCTGGGACGGCGTCTGCGCCGCTGGCGATCTCACCGTGCCGTCGCGCATCGTCCACCTGCCGCTGTCCTGGGACGACCCGGCCTGCCAGCTGGCCATCGAGAAGTACATGACCACCGTGCGCAAGGACGCGCCCTGGTGCCCGAGCAACCTGGAGTTCATCCGCCGCATCAACGACCTGCCCAACCTCGACGAGGTGCAGCGCACCGTGTTCGACGCCCGCTACCTGGTGATGGGCCTGGGCGACGTCTACCTCGGCGCGCCGGTGGCCACCCCGCTGGACCCGCGCCACCGGCTGGTGACCACCAAGTACAACCCGGCACGCACCTGGACGGCGGAGAATTCCGTGGGCATCGGCGGCGCCTACATGTGCGTCTACGGCATGGAAGGCCCCGGCGGCTACCAGTTCGTCGGCCGCACCCTGCAGATGTGGAACCGCTACCGCGAGGTGGCCGCCTTCGACGGCAAGCCCTGGCTGCTGCGCTTCTTCGACCAGATCCGCTTCTACCCGGTGAGTGCCGAGGAGCTGCTGCGCATCCGCCGCGACTTCCCCCTGGGCCGCTTCCCGCTGCGCATCGAGCACAGCGAGCTGCGTCTGGTGGACTACCAGGCCTTCCTCGCCACCGAGGCCGAGGGCATCGCCGCCTTCCGCGCCCAGCAGCAGGCGGCGTTCAATGCCGAGCGCGAGCGCTGGATCGCCTCCGGCCAGGCGCATTTCGACAGCGAGGACCCGGCGCCGGAGCTGGGCGAGGACGCCCCGCTGGACGCCGGCCAGCACGCCATCGAAAGCCATATCGCCGGCAACCTCTGGCAGGTGCAGGTGGAGGCCGGCGCCAGCGTGAAGGCGGGCGACGTGCTGGTGATCCTGGAGTCGATGAAGATGGAAATCCCCCTCACCGCCCCCCGCGACGGCGTGGTCCGCGAAGTCCGCGTGCAACCCGGTTCCCCGGTGCGCGCCGGGCAGCGGGTGGTGGTGATGGAAGAGGCGTAGGGGCCACACACGGCACGCCCCTCTCCATTTTGTGGAAGCGAATTCATTCGCGATGGATCATCCGGCCGCTCGCAGCACGGTGCCGGCGGCGGGTCTTTCGCGGCTGAAGCCGCTCCTACAAGGCTGTGCCCGGTGCCATAAAGCGACCTGCATCGCGCGCCCGCACGCTGCGCATTGCCCATCCCCCGCGACGGTTCTAGAGTGCGAGGCGGCAACGCACGCAAAAGGACCCGCCATGCAGCCGCAAAACCGCGACCAGGCGCAGCAACGCGCTGACGACATCCAGGCCTTCCAGCGTGAAGCGGAACGCCTGCGCCAGGAGCAGGCACTGCCCCTGGACGACGCGCAGATGGCGCGCCTGGGCGAGCACCATCGCCGGGTACTGGCCGACTTCCACGACCGCTTCGATATCGACTCCGACAAGCAGACCCGCCGCCTGTCCCTGAGCATGCGCATCGCCTCGCTGCTGGGCGCACTGGCCCTGGGCGCCAGCCTGCTGTTCTTCTTCTACCAGTTCTGGGGCCTGCTGCCGGAAAGCGCGCAGGTGCTGATCCTGGGCGGCGCGCCGCTGCTCGGCCTGGCGCTGACCTGGCAGGTGCGCCGCCGCGACCCGTCCGGCTATTTCAGCAAGCTGGCGGCGATGCTCACCTTCGTCGCCTTCGTGCTGAACCTGGTGATGCTCGGGCAGATCTTCAACATCACCCCCTCCGACCGTGCCTTCCTCGCCTGGGGTGCCTTCGCCCTGCTGCTGGCCTATGGCTGTGACGCACGCCTGCTGCTGGTGGCCGGGCTGATCTGCCTGATGGGCTTCGTCTCGGCACGAGTCGGCAGCTGGGGCGGCTGCTACTGGCTGCAGGTGGGCGAGCGCCCGGAAAACTTCATCCCGGCCGCGCTGGGGGTGTTCCTGATCCCGCAGTTCATCTCCCAGGCGGGCTACGCCGGCTTCGCCGCCACCTACCGCCTGGTGGGGCTGATCACCCTGTTCCTCACCCTGCTGATCCTCGCCAACTGGGGCAGCGGCAGCTACCTGCCCGGCAGCCACGACCTGATCGAGGGCGGCTACCAGCTGGCCGGCTTCGTGCTCGCGGCCCTGGGCATCTGGCTGGGCACCCGCCGCGACTGGCCCGAAGTGGCCAACGGCGCCCTGACCTTCTTCATCATCTTCCTCTACACCAAGCTCTTCGACTGGTGGTGGGAGCTGATGCCCAAATACCTGTTCTTCCTGCTGCTCGGCCTGATCGCCGTGCTCATCCTGCTGGTGCTGGGCCGCCTGCGCCGCAGCTGGCTCAATGGGGAGGAACGCCCATGAAGCTCTTCGACCGCACCTACGCCCTGCCCGCCGCCCTGGCCCTGGTGCTGGCCACCAATGCCGTGGTGTTCGGCGGCGCCTGGTACAACCGCTCCGGCGAGCCGGACAGCAGCCTGCGCCTGAGCGAACGGGAAGTGCACCGCGACTACACCAGCTTCGGCTGGGGCAGCGATGAAAACAGCGCCCTGGCCCTGAGGCTGGACTGGCGCGTACTGCCGCTCAACGACGAGGACGAGCCATACCGGGGTGAATGGCTGGAGAACGACCGCCTGGTGGAGCTCGGCTTCCCGCCCTATGACCCGGCCGCCAATGAAATCGACCTGAACACCCATGAAGCCTTCCTGGTGCTGGAACTGGACGGCCCGGCCCGGCAGCAGGCGCTGCAGCGCGCCGAACAGCGGCTGCGAAAGGCCACCGAGGCCCTGGCCCGCGACCCGGGCGACAGTGAACGCAAGGAGCGCGAGTCGGACGCCCGCAAGGCGCTGGAGCAGGAACGTGATACCGCCAGCCGCCTGTTCGTGGTCGACGTCGGCCTGGACGCCGAAGCCCTGCGTGCACGCCACCCCGACCGCCAGCGACAGGCGGTGGTGCGTGGCGAAGTCTATGTCTGGCTGCGCACCGACGACGGCAAGACGCGCATGGTGGGCGAGATTTCGCGGCTCGCGGTGCCGGCCGTGCAGGTGCCCCTCCACTGGCGTGAGGCGCTGGACAGCCAGTTGCGCGACAGCGCCTACATGCCGCCCAACGGGCCGCTGGAACTGCAACTGAATTACGGCAAGCGCCTGGAGCCCTGGATCAGCGAGGTGGTGGTGCCCAAAGGCTGAAATGCCGGGCATATCCCCCGTGACGCCGCCCTGACGAGTGGCTAGCATAGTGCCACTTGACCAGGGACCTCCTCGCCCGATGCCTTCCAGCCCACGCTCCAGAAAGACCCAGCACCTGCTGGTGGTGTTGCTCGTGCTGCTGCTTGCCAGCGGCTTTCTCGTCACTTCGCTGGTGAGCTACTACGCCTCTCTGGAGTCGATCCGCGACAGCATCGTCAACACCGAGCTGCCGCTGACCTCGGACAACGTCTATTCCGAGATCCAGAAGGACCTGGTGCGGCCGATCCTCATCTCCTCGATGATGAGCCGCGACACCTTCCTGCGCGACTGGGCCATGCAGGGCGAGCAGGACCCGGGGCAGATGACCCGCTACCTGCGCGAAGTGCAGGAGCACTACGGCGCCTTCACCAGCTTCTACATCTCCGAGCGCACCCAGACCTACTACCAGGCCAAGGGCGTGCTGAAGAAGGTGAGCGAGGACGAGCAGCGCGACGTCTGGTACTACCGTGTGCGCGACATGAAGGAGCCCTACGAGATCAATGTCGACGTCGACATGGCCAACCAGGACCGCATGACCATCTTCATCAACTACAAGGTGCTGGACTACGACGGCCGCTTCATCGGCGCCACCGGCGTGGGCCTGACGGTGGATGCGGTGGTCAAGCTGATCGACGCCTACCAGGAGCGCTACGAGCGTTCCATCTACTTCGTCGACACCACCGGCAAGCTGGTGCTGACCAGCGCCCAGGGCGGGCCGATGGGGGCCACGGTCGGGCAGAACCTGGCGGATATCGACGGCATGCGCGACCTGGTGGCCAAGCTGCCGCGCCCCCAGGGCGGCGACTTCACCTGGAATGAACAGGGCGACAGCCACTACCTGAACGTGCGCTTCATCCCCGAGCTGGACTGGTACCTGTTCGTCGACAAGGCCGAGGACGGCGCCCTCTCGCACATCCGCAACACGCTCTACCTCAACCTGTTCATCTGCCTGGTGGTCACTGCCGTGGTGCTCACCCTGCTCAACCTGCTGGTGCGCCGCTACCAGGTGCGCATCGCCGCGCTGGCCACCACCGACGTGCTGACCGACCTGCCCAACCGCCGCGGCTTCGACATCCTCGCCGGCCAGGCGCTGCAGGAAGCCCGCCGCGAACAGCGCCCGCTGACGGCGCTGCTGCTGGACCTCGACCACTTCAAGGTGCTCAACGACACCTATGGCCACCTGGCCGGCGACCATGTGCTGCATGGCTTCGCGCAGAACCTCAAGGCCGGCCTGCGCCAGTCGGACATCATCTGCCGCTGGGGTGGCGAGGAGTTCATCCTGCTGCTCAAGGACAGCGGCAGCGCCACGGCCTTCCTCCTGGCGGAGAAGATCCGCGAGCAGGTGCAGGCGCAGCACTACCCGTTCGAAGGCAAGGAATTGCAGGTGACGGTGAGCATCGGCCTGGCCGAGATGCACCCGGACGACACCCTGCACAGCCTGATCGCCCGCGCCGATCGCGCCCTTTATCGGGCCAAGCAGTCAGGGCGCAACCGTGTGTGCAGCGAGCCGGGTAACGGCGACTGAGGAAAGCGGACGGATCGGGGACGCCGAGAGCAGCGGCTCAGGCCATTACGTCGATGGTGTTGCCGAGGTTCGGCGGGTTGCTGGAAACCGGCGATGGCACCGCCTCCAGCAGCGCCAAGGCGCTCTGGGATTGAATGTCCATCGACTGCTTGAGCACGGCGACCTGCACCTTCATGGCGAGTTGGGCGGAGCTGGCGTCGGAGATGGAGGCGGCGGAAACTTCCACGCGTTTCGATTCCCGGAGAGGTGGGTTCGGTATGGATTCTGAGGCCCATCGCCGCCCCTGAAAAGCACCGTCAGTCGCCTGAAACCCGCGCCGTTGCGCTTGCGGCAGCCTACGACCCTCCCCAGGGCACAGAACCGTAGGATGGGTAGAGCCCGGCGAAACCCATCATGGGCCGCGCCGATCCGCATGGGTTTCGCTCCGCTCTACGCCATCCTACGGAAGCCCGTGCGCACCACGTGGCGGTGCGCTGGGCGAAGAAAGTTGGAGCAGAGTTCCGCTTCGCTCACCAACAGGGCCGCTCCGTTGCCCATGGGCGAATGAATTCGCCCCTACGTCCCCTGCCCCATCAGAAGTCGCGCTTGTAGAACAGGTCCAGGGAGCTGGCGAGGCCGCTGGCGGCTTCGATGTAGAGGCGTTTGGTGAGTTCGTAGCGCAGGGCGACGACGCTGGTGGGTTCGAGCACGCCGAGGCCGTAGCGGATGCTGAGGCGGTCGGTGAGCACGCCGGTAGCGCCGTCGTCACCGATCTGGAAGTCCTTGAGGCCGAGCTTCTGCGCCAGTTCGCTGGTCAGCGGCGCGCTGCCGGACAGGCCCAGCGCCAACGCGGCCTGGCCCAGGGCGTTGCCGTCGCTGCCGCGCTCCAGCGGGCGGCCCAGCACCAGGTAGGACAGCGCCTGTTCCTGGCTCATGGCCGGGGTGGAGAAGACCTGGGTGGTGGGTTCGTCGGCACGGCCGTTGAGGCGGATGCCGGCGGTGACGTCGCCGATCTTGCGGATCGCCTCCACGTCCAGGTAGGGCTGGTCCAGCGGCCCGGCGAAGAGCAGGCGCGCACGGCGCAGGTCGAGGCGCTGCCCATAGGCGCGGTAGCGGCCGTTCTTCAGGTTGAGCTCGCCGCGCCCAGCCAGGTTGTCACCCACCTTGAGGTGGCCGGCCAGGTCGGCGGTGAGGCCGAAGCCGTTGAACGACAGGCGCTCCTGGCCCACCTCGACGTCGATGTCCATGGCCAGCTGCAGCGGTGCCTGCTCCTCCTCCCGCTCGCCCACCAGGTGCGCGTCCGGCGACACCTTGACCGCCTGGGGCGGCAGCTCGCGGATCTTGATCTGGCCACGGGGCACCCGCACCTTGCCGGTGAGTGCCAGGCGCTGGTCGGCCATGCGCACCCGCAGGTCAGGGTCCACTTCCAGGTTGGCGTAGGGCTCCACCACCACCGGCAGCGAACTGCCGCGGACCGCCAGGTCCATGTCCAGGCCCTGGCTCCAGGCCAGGGTGCCGGAGAGGTTGCCGTTGCCTTTCTCGCCGCTGCGCCAGGCGCCGCTGAGTTCCAGGCTCTCGCCGGCGATGCGGGCATCCAGGTTCAGGTCTTCGATGCGGGTGGGCAGGTCGCCGCCGGCCAGCTTGCCGCCGTGCAGGCGCACCTGGCCCAGCACATTGGGCGCCAGAAGGGTGCCGCCGAGGGTGCCGGCACCGTCCAGCTGCCCTTCCAGCTCCTCGACACCGGCGACGAAGGGGCGCAGCACGGCGAGGTCCAGCCCTTCAAGGCGGAAGTCACCGGACAGCGGCTTGCGCAGCGGGCGCGGATCGAGCCGGGCGTCGACCTGCAAGCGGCCGAGGCGCTCGCCCTGGAACAGCAGGCGACTGTCGATGCTCTGCGGGCGCAGGGTGCTTTCCAGGCGCATGGCCTGGTAGGGGAAGTCGACCCATTTGCCGTCCTTGCCCTCCTCGCGCAGGCGCAGCACGCCGTTGCTGGCATCCAGCTGCACGCGGCCGCTGGGGCCGCGCGCGGGCAGTTCGAGCTGCACATCGCCGTCGAGCGTGCCGTGCCAGGCGAAATCGTCCGGCAGCCATTCGGCCAGGCTATCGAGGGGGAAGTCGCGCAGGCGGTAGTCGAGCTTCGGTTCGGGCAGCAGGCGCTGGTCGCCGCCACAGAGGCTGGCGGGGCCGGAGCGCCAGCAATGGGCGCCCAGTTCCAGGCGACCGTCGGCCAGACGTTGCAGCTTCGCGGGTTGCTCCAGGCGCCAGTCCTGGCCGCCGCTTTGCAGTTCGCCACGGCTCAGGCGACCGCGCCAGTCGCCTTTGTCCAGCAGGCCGTCGAGGGCCAGCTGCAGGTCGAGCAAGGGGCCTTGCAGGCGCGTTTCCAGCTGCTGCCGCTGCTTGTCGCCCGAGGCCTTGAGGCTGAGGTCGCCCAGGGCCTTGTCGCCGGCCTGGAGCTGGCTGGCGTCCAGCTGCAGGGTGCCGTTCTGCCGTGCATCCAGCCGCGCCTGCAGGGTCAGCTGGCGCAGGCGCTGGTCGCCCATGCCCAGGCGATCGCCCTTGAGGTCCAGCTGCCCCTGGGGTGCGTCGGCGCTGCCGGCCACCACCAGCTTGCCGGTGAGCCCGCCAAACAGGCCGGGCCAGAGCTGGCCCAGGCGGCCCAAGGCGATGTCCAGCTGGCCGTCCAGGCGCTGGTCGAGGCGGCCTTTGCCATCGATGCGGTTGTCGCCCAGGCGGACCTGCAGCTGATCCAGGTCCCAGCGCTGCCCGGCGCCCTCGGCCACGGCCTTGAGCAGCGCCGGCTGGCCGCGCAGCTGGCCCTTGAGATCGAGATCGGCCTTGAGTTCGAGCTGCTGGCGGAAGCTGCCCTTGCTCGCCAGGGTGCCGGCCAGGCGGCCCGGCAATTCGGCCAGCCAGTAGGCCGGGTCGAGGTCGCTCAGGGTCAGTTCACTGTCCCAGTCGACACCGTCGGCGAAGCCCAGCTGCAGGCGGCCACGGGCCTTGCCCTGCCCGGCCGTTACCTGCAGGTCGGGCAGCTCGACGCGGGCCAGGTCGCCCTGCAGCGGGCTGGCCAGGCTGAAGTCGCCTTCCGGCCCCTTGAGCGCGGCGTCGAAGCGGCCCTGGTAGCGGCCCTCGCTGAAATGCACCTCGCCGTCCAGGCGTTGCAGCGCCACGGGCGGCTCCTGCTCCTGGGGGTAGAGGCGCTGCCAGGGGAAGTCGCGCCAGGCGAGCTGGGCGTCGATGGCCAGGGCCTGCTGCCAGTCGATGCGCCCCTGTAGCTGCACGCTCTGTTCGGCGGCGGCGCTGAGCAGCAGGCGCTGGATCTCGGCCCCGGCGGCGGTGACCTTGCCGGCCAGGTCGAGAGCGACGTCACCGCCCTGCCCCGGCAGGTTGGCGCGGCCCTGCACGGCATAGCCCTGTTGCAGATCGCCTTTGGCGTCCAGCTCCACGCGTTGCAGGGTGAGGGTGTCCGGCAGCCCGGCCTGGGCTTTGAAGGCGGCGGCGCGGATGCGCGCGCTGGCGGGCA
Source organism: Pseudomonas sp. zfem005 (assembly GCF_032621735.1). Classification (NCBI taxonomy): domain Bacteria; kingdom Pseudomonadati; phylum Pseudomonadota; class Gammaproteobacteria; order Pseudomonadales; family Pseudomonadaceae; genus Pseudomonas; species Pseudomonas sp. zfem005. Next base: position 409,597 of record NZ_JAVYJE010000007.1, read on the forward strand.
GGTGCGGCGCCAGGGGCTGCAACTGGCCGTCGAGGGTGGCGGCCAGGTAGCCGCTGCTGGTCGCACGCGCCACGAGGGTGCCTTGCAGGTCGCCTTTCGCCTCCAGGGCCAGGGACCAGGGCTGGCCCTCGACGGCGGGCAATTGCAGGCTGCCACTGGCCTTGAGCGGCCAGCCGTCACGGGGTTGCAGGGTGCCCTGGAGTGCCAGGGCCAGGTCGCCGTGGCGCAGGCTGGCTTCGTCTATATGCAGGCCGTCGCCCAGCCATTGGGCGCGCAGGTGCAGGCCGCTGAGCTGTTCGCTGCCGTCCAGCTCGAAGCGCTGCACGCGCACCTCGCCCAGGCGGATCGCCAGGGGCAGCTCGAGGGCCGGCAGTTGCAGCGGCTCATCAGAGGTCTCACCGCCCGGGGCCAGGCTCAGGGCAACGTCGTCGGCCGTCAGCGTGTCGATGCACAGGGTCAGCTGCAGCAGGCAGCCTGGCGACCATTCCAGCACCGGCGCGGTGATCGACAGGCTGTCGCCGTCCTGCTGCCAGGCCAGGCGCTCGGCACTCCAGCGCCCACCGAGCGTGCCGCTGAAACCTTCCACGGTGAGGCCCGGCACCCGCGCCAGCAGCCAGCGCCCGCCGGCTTCGCTGAACAGCAGCGCACCGACACCCGCCAGCACCAGGACCAGCACGCCGGCCACCGCGAACAGGCCGAGCCGGAGCCCGCGCCTCACAGTTCGGGGCCCATGGAGAAGTGGATGCGGAAGCCGCCGGGGTCGTCCAGCGCCTTGGCCAAGTCGAGGCGGATCGGCCCCACCGGCGACACCCAGCGCACGCCGATGCCGGCGCCTGTCTTCATCGCCGCATTGAGCGAGTCCATGGCGTTGCCGCGGTCGACGAAGGCGGCGATGCGCCAGCGCTCGGCCACCGGGTACTGGTATTCGGCGCTGCCCACCACCAGGTAGCGGCCGCCGACCTTGTTGCCCTGGCGGTCCTCGGGGGACAGGGTCTGGTAGTCATAGCCGCGCACGCTCTGGTCGCCACCGGCGAAGAAGCGCAGCGACGGCGGGATGGCGCTGAAGTCGGTGGTGGCGATGCCGCCGACCTGGGCCCGGGCCAGCACCCGGTGCCCGCCGGGCAGGGTGTAGAGCCCCTTGGCCAGGGCGCTGGCGTAGGTCATGTCGGCGTCGGAGAGGATGCCCTCCTTGGCCGCGCGCAGGTCCACCTGCAGGTGGTAGCCCTGGCTGGGGTCGAGACGGTTGTCGCTGCGGGTGACGCTGTAGCCGATGCCGGGGATGAGGAAGCTGCTGCGCCCGTCCGGGCTGCCGTCGCCGAAGTCATAGCTCTCCTGCTCCCAGCGCAGGGAGACGACCCGCTGCCAGTCGTCCGGCAGCTTCGATTGCCACTGGGTGCCGAGGGTGAAGCGGCGGCTCTCGACGTCCACCAGCTGTTCGCGCTGGAAGCCGCTGGTAAAACGCAGGCTGTCGGTCAGCGGCGGGTCGAGGGGAATCTCGTACCAGGCGCCGACGTTCTGCCGCGACGCGGAGACTTCGGTCTCGGCGCCCAGGCGATGGCCCTGGGGGTTGACCCAGTGGCGCGTCCAGTTGGCCCGCGCGCGCGGCCCGACGTCGGTGGAGAAGCCGACGCCCAGCCCCATGGTGCGCGGCTTCACCGCGCTGAGCTGGACCTTGACCGGTATCCGCCGGCCCTCCCCCGGGTCGGGCAGGGCATCCACCCGCACCTCGTCGAAGTAGCCGCTGGCCTGGAGGTTCTGGTTGAGCTTGGCCACCAGGTCGGCGTCGTAGGGGGTGTTGGCGGCGAAGGGCACCAGGCGCGCGAGCAGCGCCTCGTCGAAAGGGGTATCGCCCTGGAAGCTGACCCGACCCAGGTCGTAGCGCGGGCCGCTGGCGTACACCAGGTCGATGTCGGCGATGCCGGCGCGGGGGTCGATGTCGAGGCGCTGGGAGAGGAACTTGCCATCGAAGAAGCCGTAGCGCAGGGCCTGATTCTGGATGAGCTTCTTGGCGTCTTCATAGGCGCCGTGGTTGAGCGGCTGGCCGGGCTGCAGCGCCTTGCTCTGGGGCACGCGGAACGCCTTGAGGACGCCCGCTTCGCCTTCGATGCGCACCTGCACGTTGCGCAGGCGCACGGGTTCCCCGGGCACGACCTCCAGCTGCAGCTTGGGGTCGTTGCCGGGAAGTACACGGCTGTCGATCTCCGCCTGGTAGTAGCCGAGGGCCTGGGCAGCTTGCTGCGCCTGGTCCTCCGCGGCACGGCGATAACGCCGCAGGGCGGTTTCATCACGGTCGCCAAGGCTGCCGATGAAGGCCTCGATATTGGCCTTCAGGGCAGCATTGGCGGGGGTCACCTTGACGTCCAGCGAGGCCTTGGCCAGCGCGGTCGAACAGAGACACGACAATCCGAGCGCGAGTAGCCCACGCAATCCTTGGCACCAATTCATTCGCGGGATGCTAGCACGTGTTGCCTACAGTCTCGTCCTACGCGTTCGCTTGCAGCGCCGGCGTCGGATTGGGATGGAAGAACACGTGTTCCAGCACCGGCCCCAGCGCGACCTCGCCGATCTCCTCGTAGCCCTGGCGCTTGTAGAAATCCAGGTAGCGGGCGTTGCCGGTATCCAGCACCACGCCCTGGGAGCCGGCGTCCTCGGCGCACCAGTCGTGCAGGGCCTGCAGCAGCTTCTCGCCCAGGTGCTTGCCCTGGAACTCCGGGTGGATCCCCAGCAGCGGCAATACGTGGTAAGGCCCCGGCGGCAGGCAGGCGAGCACCGCGTCGTGGTACTCCAGGTAGCGCTTGGTGCAGCGGAAACCGGTGGTCATCAGCATGCGCAGGCGCCAGCCCCAGCTTTCGGTGATGTCCAGCCGGCGTTGCGGCGGCGCGATCAGGGCGATGCCCACCAGGCGGTCCTCGATGAGCAGGCCGATGGCCGGCAGGTCTTCGAGGAAATGCTGCTGCACCAGCTCGCGTACCGTGGCACGCACGCGCTGGTCGTAGCCGGCACGCTCGGCCTCGAAGAGGTAGGCGAAGGTGGGTTCGTGGCGGTAGGCGTGGTAGAGCAGCGAACGCGCCTCGCGGGCATAGCCGCCGTCGAGCATGCGGACTTCAACCGGCGCGGTGGGGACGTATCCAGGCATTCACGGTGACCTCGTTTGTTATGTGGTTATCAGGCCCACAGGCAAGGTAGCACCGCCCCCAAGGCCTCGCCACACGGGTGGCAGGGCGTGCCGACGATGGGCTAGGATCGGCGTTTTTCCAGGATGGCTCCGTCATGAAGATCGTTTCTTTCAATATCAACGGCCTGCGTGCCCGTCCTCACCAGCTCGAAGCGCTGATCGCCAAGCACCAGCCGGACGTCATCGGCCTGCAGGAAACCAAGGTCGCCGACGAGCAGTTCCCCGAGGCGGATATCCGCAAGCTCGGCTACCACGTGCACTACCACGGGCAGAAGGGCCACTACGGCGTCGCCCTGCTCTCGCGCCAGGAGCCGCTGGCCCTGCACAAGGGCTTCCCCAACGACGACGAGGAGTCCCAGCGCCGCTTCATCTACGGCACCTTCGCCGATGAACAGGGCAACCCGGTGACGGTGATGAACGGCTACTTCCCCCAGGGCGAGAGCCGCGACCACCCGACCAAGTTCCCGGCCAAGCAACGCTTCTACGCCGACCTGCAGGAGCTGCTGCTGGGCAACTTCAAGCCGGATCAGCCGCTGGTAGTGATGGGCGACATCAACATCTCGCCGGAAGACTGCGACATCGGCATCGGCGAGGAGAACCGCAAGCGCTGGCTGAAGACCGGCAAGTGCAGCTTCCTTCCGGAAGAGCGCGAGTGGCTGGCGACCCTGAAGAGCTGGGGCCTGGTGGACAGCTTCCGCCACCTCAACCCCGAGGTGAACGACCGCTTCAGCTGGTTCGACTACCGCAGCCGCGGCTTCGAGGACGACCCCAAGCGCGGCCTGCGCATCGATGTGATCCTCGCCACCAGCCCGCTGCAGGCACGGATCAAAGACGCCGGCATCGACTACGACCTGCGCGGCATGGAGAAACCCTCCGACCACGCGCCGATCTGGCTGGAACTGAGCTGATCGCGCTGGGTTTCCTGGCAATCAGGCACAAAAAAGCCCATCTCGCGATGGGCTTTTTGCTATCCGCCGGGCTTAGGCCAGCTCGACCTTGGGCGTGGTGCCGAGGGTCATGATCCTTTCGATGGCGGCGTCGAGGGTCGGCTCCGAATCGTAGAGGTGGCTTTCGAGGATCACCTCGCGACCGGCCTTGAGGCGGAAGTAGTTCTTGCCACCCGTGGCCATGCGGCGCTCATAGCGCTCCTCATTGGCGCAGTGGTTGCGGAACAGCGCGATGGCACTTTCGGCGCTGTCCCGGCAGGGGTAGCGGCCGCTTTGCAGCACGACCTGCGCCTCCCGGGTCTTCAGGCGGAAGCGATATTCACCGTTGCCGTACTTCTTCAGCTCGAACCAGCCAGCCATTTCCAACTCCTTAGTCACAGATGGATGCCCCAAAAAGCGGGGCTTGGTGCCTGGCACGGGCGGACGAGGGACGCTTGAGCTTCCTTGCCTGCCGCCCGGCCAGACAAAGTTGCGAACCATACCGATGGCCGCGCGAGCGGTATGTCGGGGTGCCCGGGCAGCCGTCGTAGGCCCTGGTCCATACACGGGGCGGGAAAGGTCCCGAGGCCCATTGCAGAGCGCTTTGTAATATCTCCGTCACCTCGCTGACTTAATCTCGCGGCACTTCCCAGTCACCCCTAGCGATAAGGCCCGCCGCATGATGCGCGACCTCAGTGAACGAGATATCTGGAGCCGGACCCTCAGCATGCTGCTGCTCGGTTTCGTCTGCTACGCCCTGCCCTGGTCGGTGTTCGCCGCCCTGCCCCTGCCCGCCGACAAGAGCCCGGCATTGCGCATCCAGGGTTCCAACACCATCGGCGCCAAGCTCGGCCCGGCGCTGGTGCGCGGCCTGATGGAAGAGGAAGGCCTGGGCGGCATCCGCCAGGAGCCCGGCACCCAGGAAAACGAAGTGCAGTTGGTGGGCCGTGCGCCCAACGGCCGCGACGTGCGCATCACCGTGGCCGCCCACGGCTCGGGCACCGGCTTCGTCGCGATCAAGGACGGCAGCGCCGACCTGGCCGCCGCCTCGCGCCCGATCAAGGACGCCGAAGCCAGTGACCTCTCGGTGTTCGGCGACCTCAAGAGCCGCTACGGCGAGCATGTGATCGCCATCGACGGCCTGGCCATCATCGTCAACCCGGGCAACACCCTGGCCAGCCTGGGCACCGAGCAGCTGGCACGCATCTTCGCCGGCGAGGTGAAGACCTGGGAGGAGATCGGCGGCAAGGGCGGTGCCATCCACCTGTACGCCCGCGACGACAAGTCCGGCACCTTCGACACCTTCAAGGAACTGGTGCTGGCCGCCCACGGCAAGAGCCTCGCCGCCAGCGCCAAGCGCTTCGAATCCAACGACAAGCTCTCCGAAGCCGTCAGCGCCGACGCCGCCGGCATCGGCTTCGTCGGCCTCGCCTCGGTGGGCAAGTCCCGCGCCGCCTCCATCGCCGATGGCGAGTCCCAGGCCATGGCGCCGTCGGTGACGCAGATCGCCACCGAGGACTACCCGCTGTCGCGCCGCCTGTTCTTCTATATGAAGCCCGGCGAGAAGAACCCCTGGGCCCAGGCCCTGGTGCGCTTCGCCCAAGGCCCGCGCGGCCAGGCCATCGTCGCCCAGACCGGCTTCGTCGCGCAGACGGTGCAGGCGGTGAAGGTCGCCGCCCAGCCCGACATGCCCAAGGACTACCAGCAACTGGCCCGCGACGCCCAGCGCCTGTCGGTGAACTTCCGCTTCCAGGAAGGCAGCGCCAACCTCGACAACAAGGCCCTGCGCGACGTGGAGCGCGTGCTGGACTACCTCAAGGAGAGCGGCAAGCTGTCCAACCAGGTGACCCTGGTGGGCTTCGGCGACCCCAAGGCCGACCCGGGCCGTGCCGCCCTCCTCTCTAAGCTGCGCGCCATGGCCGTGCGCCGCGAACTGGCCAAGGCCGGCGTGTCCTTCCGCGAGATCACCGGCCTCGGTGACGAGCTGCCGGTGGCCGCCAACAGCGAGGAAGGACGCATCAAGAACCGTCGTGTGGAAGTCTGGGTCTACTGACCGATCCGACCTTCCGCGTCATGGTCGCCCCTGTCCGAGTCGCTCCGTACAGGGGCGATTTCTTTTGGCTCAAGGTGTGGGAACGGTTTCAACCGCGATGCCCGGGACGGGCCGCTTTTCGCGAATGAATTCGCTCCCACGGGGATGGCGGCGTTGCGCGCCGCTTGACGACTGAAGTCGCCCCTACAATCGCCCTTACGAATGCCCCACGCCGGACATGACCGATGTGTAGGGTGGAGGTCGCTTTTTACCTCCACCAGACGGAGTCCTGCGCGGCACGTCACCGTGCCTGGAACGCCGCATCGATGAACCTCGTGGAAGGCCGGGCACCTCGTCCCGGAAAGCACGGCTGAACATTCCCTTCGCACTCCCCGCCCCTTCCGCAGTCGATAACCTTGACCGCGCGCAATGAAATGAAACGTTGCCGGTTTTACCGGCGACGCCGCTGCGCTAGCCTTCCCTTATGTGACGCCGGGCCCCTCTGACGGTTTGCACCCGCCATGTCGGAGTCACTGTTGAGCATTCAACACGACAAGCAAGGAGGGGCTCATGTCAGCTCTGCACACGTTCCTGTTCGCCGACTTCCTCGGCACCGCCACCTGGCTGTGGCTGGTGTTCCTGGCCATCGTCTTCGGCCTGCTGGTGTTCGACCTCGGCGTCCTGCACCGCGACCAGCATGAAATCGAGATGCGCGAGAGCCTGCTGCTCTACAGCGGCTACTTCTGCGTGGGCGTCGCCTTCGGCGGCTGGGTCTGGTACGAGCTGGGTTCCCAGGCCGCGCTGGAGTTCTACACCGGCTTCCTGGTGGAGCAGTCGCTGTCCATGGACAACGTCTTCGTCATGGCGATGATCTTCGGCTTTTTCGCCATCCCCCGCCGCTACCAGCACCGGGTGCTGTTCTGGGGCATCCTCGGGGTGATCGTGCTGCGCGCGCTGATGATCGGCCTGGGCACCGCGCTGGTGAAAGAGTTCGACTGGATCCTCTACATCTTCGGCGCCTTCCTGCTGTTCACCGGGGTGAAGATGCTGTTCGCCCGCGAGGACGCCGAGCGCGACCTCTCGCAGAACCCCGTGCTGAAGTTCGTGCGCAAGCACATGCGGGTCACCGATGACCTGCACGGCGCGCACTTCTTCGTGCGCCTGCAGAACGCCTCCGGGCACCACCTGCTCTGGGCCACCCCGCTGTTCCTCACCCTGGTGCTGATCGAGCTGGCCGACCTGGTGTTCGCCGTGGACAGCGTGCCGGCGATCTTCTCCATCACCCAGGACCCTTTCATCGTCTACACCTCGAACATCTTCGCCATCCTCGGCCTGCGCTCGCTGTACTTCGCCCTGGCCGCGCTGATGCACCGCTTCGTCTACCTGAAGTACGCCCTGGCGCTGGTGCTGATCTTCATCGGCGGCAAGATCTTCCTGCACGGTTTCATCGGCAAGATTCCCGCGCTGATCTCTCTTGGCGTAACCTTTGGCCTGCTTGCCGGTGGCGTGCTGCTGTCGCTGTTCAAGACCCGCGACCGCCCCCAGGCTTCATCAGCCGGAGACTGAGAATCGATGCGAGACGTGCAGATCGTAGTGCTCGAACAACGGGGTCGAGTGATCTGGCAGGTAAAGATGGGACAACGCGGGGTGAGCTTCCACGAGGAGCTCGCCGCGCGTACCTTCGCCGCCCAGCTGCACATGCGCCTGGAGTGGCTGCGCCAGCAGCGCGACGCCGCGCCGCCCCTTTCTCACGAACCCTCCCTGCCTCACCAGGATTGAATCAGGATTGATTCCAGCCCTCGCTTGACCCTCACGCAACGTCAGGCCCGAGGATGCCGCCAGGCACGCGAGGAGACACAAGGACATGTCATTGAAAGTCGGTGAACTGGCCAAGCGCTGCGGGCTGACCGTCCGCACCCTGCACCACTACGACCAGATCGGCCTGCTCCGCCCTTCCGCGCGCTCGGGTTCCGGTTATCGCCTCTATGGCCGCTCGGACATCGCCCGTCTCCACCAGATCCAGGTCCTGCGCAAGCTCGGCCTGTCCCTGGCGGAGATCGGCGGGTGGCTGGACGAGGCGCCGGTATCGCTCTCCCCCCTCATCGAGCAGCAGATTCACCAGCTCGACCGGGAGATCGCCCACCGGCAGCTTCTGCGCGAACGCCTGGCCACCCTCGGTGGCCAGCTGAAGAGCGGCCAGGAGCCGGAGCTCTCCGAATGGCTCACCACTCTGGAGTTGATGAATATGTACGACAGCTATTTCTCCCCGGAAGAACTGCAGCAACTGCGCCTGTATGCGGACGAGGCGCGGCGGCGCGAATGGGCCGGGCTGGTGGCCCGGGTCCAGGCACTGATCGCCCAAGGCGTACCACCGCAAGCCGAGGAGGCGCAGGCGTTGTCGCGCACCTGGATGACCATGCTGGAGGCGGACACCGGCGGCAACCCGGTGCTGTTCGCCAAGCTCAATGCCATGCACGAGGCGGAGCCGGCGCTGCGCGAGGAAACGGGCATCACCCCGCAGACCATGGCCTATGTGGTCCAGGCCTTCAGCGAAACCAAGATGGCGATCTACCAGCGCCACCTGACGCCCGAGGAGTTCGCCTACCTCAAGGCCAACTACGGCAAGCGCATGCACGAATGGCCACCGCTGATCGCCGAGGTGCAGCAGCAGATGGAGTCCGGCGCACCAGCCGATGCCCCGGCGACCCTGGCCCTCGCCCGGCGCTGGCTGGAGCTGTTCCGCTCCTACGCCGGTGACGACCCGCGCACCCAGCAGAAGATCCGCCAGGCGCTGGTGAGCGAGCCGGAACTGCGCCATGGCTCCTGGGCCAGCGATGCACTGCTGGACTACCTGCGCCAGGCCATGGGCCACCTGATGGCCGCACGCGGCTGAGGCCTTCCACCGCCTGAAACGAAAGAGGCCCGCACGGTTTCCCGTGCGGGCCTCTTTATTACTGCTCGGCGATCAGTGACCGCCGCGCAGCATCTCTTTCGGTACGTACTTGCCGATCTCGAACTTGCCGATGGCCGCGCGGTGCACTTCGTCCGGGCCGTCGGCCAGGCGCAGGGTGCGCTGCATGGCGTACATGTAGGCCAGCGGGAAATCGTTGGAGACACCGGCACCGCCGTGGATCTGGATGGCGCGGTCGATCACCCGCAGGGCCACGTTGGGCGCCACGACCTTGATCTGGGCGATCTCGCTCTTGGCCACCTTGTTGCCCACGGTGTCCATCATGTAGGCCGCCTTCAGGGTCAGCAGGCGGGCCATGTCGATCTCCATCCGCGAATCGGCGATCTTGTCGATGTTGCCACCCAGGCGGGCCAGCGGCTTGCCGAAGGCGGTGCGGCTGACGGCGCGCTTGCACATCAGTTCCAGTGCGCGCTCGGCCATGCCGATGGAGCGCATGCAGTGGTGGATGCGGCCTGGGCCAAGGCGGCCCTGGGCGATCTCGAAGCCGCGGCCTTCGCCGAGCAGCACGTTCTCGTAGGGCACGCGCACGTCTTCGAACAGCACTTCGGCGTGGCCGTGGGGTGCGTCGTCGTAACCGAACACCGGCAGCGGGCGGAGGATCTTCACCCCGGGGGTGTCCACCGGGACCAGGATCATCGAGTGCTGCTGGTGGCGCGGCGCGTCCGGGTTGGACAGGCCCATGAACACGAGGATCTTGCAGCGCGGGTCGCAGGCGCCGGAGGTCCACCACTTGCGGCCGTTGATCACCCACTCGTCACCCTGGCGCACGGCGCGGGCTTCCATGTTGGTGGCGTCGGAGGAGGCCACGCCCGGCTCGGTCATGGCGAAGGCAGAGCGGATCTCGCCGCGCAGCAGCGGCTCCAGCCATTGCTTCTTCTGTTCTTCGTTGGCGTAGCGCACCAGCACTTCCATGTTGCCGGTATCCGGCGCGGAGCAGTTGAACGGCTCCGGGCCCAGCAACGAGCGGCCCATGATCTCGGCCAGCGGTGCGTATTCCATGTTGGTCAGGCCGGCACCGAGTTCGGACTCGGGCAGGAACAGGTTCCACAGGCCTTCGGCCTTGGCCTTGGCCTTGAGCTCTTCCATGATCGCGGTGGGCTGCCAGCGATCACCCTCTGCGACCTGTTGCTCGAATACCGGCTCGGCCGGGTAGACGTAGGTGTCCATGAACGCCGTTACGCGTTCACGCAGTTCCTGGACCTTGGGGGAGTAGGCGAAATCCATGCGGAGCTACCTTCTGACGGATGTTTTCTGGGTACGGGTGAGGTGTGGAAATGATGCTAGAACAGCGATTAAGATTTATCTAACCTATTTTCACCGTGTATAAACATTCATCACCGATATATGATCCGCCCATAAAAACAGCCTACGGAGTGCACTCGGACATGAACCTGAACAAGGTCGACCTCAACCTCTTCATCGTCTTCGATGCCATCTATACCGAGGCCAACCTGACCCGCGCCGGGCAGATCGTAGGCATTACCCAGCCCGCCGTTTCCAACGCCCTCGCCCGCCTGCGCGAGACCTTCAACGACCCGCTCTTCGTGCGCACCGCCCAGGGCATGGTGCCCACGCCCATGGCGCAGAACATCATCGGCCCGGTGCGCAACGCCCTGCAGCAACTGCGCATCTCGGTGCAGGAGAGCCGCACCTTCAACCCGAGCCAGGCCAACAAGACCTACCGCATCAGCATGACCGACCTCACCGAGACGGTGATCCTCCCGCCGCTGTTCCAGCGCCTGCGCCGGCTCGCCCCCAACGTGCAGATCGAGAGCTTCCTGGCCAAGCGCCGTGAAACCACCAAGGAGCTGGCCGCCGGGCGCCTGGACTTCGCCGTGGACGCCCCGCTGAACACCGACCCGCAGGTGCGCCACGTCAAGCTGATGGAAGACCGCTACGTCTGCGCCATGCGCCGTGGCCACCCGCTGGCGAAGGAGAAGATCAGCCTCGACGAATACCTGTCGCTGACCCATATCCATATCTCCAGCCGCCGCAGCGGCCTCGGCTATATCGACCTGTCCCTCGGCAAGATGGGCATCCAGCGCAAGATCGCCCTGCGCTCCCAGCACTACCTGATGGCTTCCACCGTGATGCAGAACACCGACATGGCGATGACCGTGCCCGAGCGCTTCGCCCGCCGCCACGAGCTGCACTACGTCGAGCTGCCGGTGAACGACGTGCCCTCCCTGGAAACCCACCTCTACTGGCACGAAAGCACCGACCAGGACCCGGCCAACCGCTGGATGCGCGAGCAGATGATCGAGATCTGCCAGCAGGTCACCGCCCAGGAGCAACGCGCGGAAAAAGCCGAGAAAGCCTGACCCGCCACGCAAGGACGCCCCATGCCGACCTACCGTTCTGCCTGGGCGCTGTCCCTGGCGCTCACCCCGCTGGCCCAGGCCGAAACGCTGCAGGTCGAACCGCTGGTGATCACCGGCAGCCGCTACCCGGCCAGCGGCTTCGAGCTGCCGTTCTCCGTCGACCGCATCGAGCGCGAACAGGCCAGCCTCGGCCAGCCCGGGGTCAACCTCTCCGAAGCGCTCAACGCCGTGCCCGGCCTGGTGGTGCAGAACCGCCAGAACCAGGCCCAGGACCTGCAGGTGTCCTCGCGCGGCTTCGGCGCCCGCTCGGCCTTCGGCATCCGCGGCATCAAGCTGATCGCCGACGGCATCCCCGCCTCCAACCCGGACGGCCAGGGCCAGGCGGCCACCTTCGACCTCGACACCCTCGACCACATCGAGGTGCTGCGCGGCCCCTTCGCCAGCATCTATGGCAGCAACGCGGGTGGGGTGATCCAGGTGTTCTCCCGCGACGGCCAGGGCGCGCCCAAGATCTCCAGCGAAACCTCCCAGGGCGCCTGGGGCACCTCCCGCACCCGCATCACCGCCGAGGGCGGCAACGACCGGGGCGGCTTCCTGGTCAACCAGTCCCATTACGAAAGCGACGGCTACCGCAAGCACAGCTCCGCGACCCTGGACAAGAGCTTCGCCAAGCTGACCCTGTACCCGGACGACGACAGCAAGCTGGCGCTGACCTTCAGCCAGCTGAACCAGAACGGCACCCAGGACCCGCTCGGCCTGACCTGGGCCGGCTACCAGGCCGATCCGCGCGGCGTCGCCGATGCGGCGCTGAACTACGACACGCGCAAGACCATCGACCACCGCCAGGCCGGCCTCAACTACGAGCGCGCCTTCGCCGCCGGCACCTGGCAGGCCACCCTCTATGGCGGCACGCGACGGGTGATCCAGTACCAGGCGATCCCCTCGTCCGCCCAGGTCAGCCCGCGCAGCTCCGGCGGCGTGATCGATTTCGAGCGCAGCTTCCACGGTGCCAGCACCCGCTGGCTGCAGGACTTCGACCCCGGCCTGGGCAACCTCACCCTCACCACGGGGGTGGACTACGACCAGTCCAGCGACGACCGCCAGGGCTACGAGAACTTCGTCGGCAGCCAGCTGGGCGTGCGCGGCAACCTGCGCCGGGACGAGCGCGACGAAGTCAGCAGCATCGCCCCCTACCTGCAGCTCGGCTGGCGCCTGGGGGATTTCAACCTGCAGGGCGGCCTGCGCTACAACGAAGTGGCCTTCGACGTGGACGACCACTACATCCGCCCCGGCAACGGCGACGACAGCGGCTCGGTCACCTACCGCGACCTGACCCCAACCCTGGGCGCCAGCTACGCGCTGACCCCGGAACTGAACCTCTACGCCAGCTGGGGCAAGGGCTTCGAGACGCCAACGCTCAACGAGCTGTCCTACTCCGGGCCCGGCGACAGCTTTGGCTTCGACCTGAGCGCGGCCACCAGCCGGCAATACGAAGTGGGCCTCAAGAGCTTGGTCGGCGAAGCCACCCGCCTCAACCTGGCACTGTTCCGCATCGACACCGAGGACGAACTGGTGGTGGATGCCGCCAGCGGTGGCCGCACCCGTTACCAGAACGCCGCCCGCACCCGGCGCCACGGGCTGGAGCTGTCCGTGGACAGCGCGCTGAGCGAAACCCTGCACACCCGCCTCGCCTACACCCGCCTCAGCGCCACCTACGACCAGGGCTTCACCAGCGGCGGTCGTAACATTCCCGCCGGCCGCCACCTGCCCGGCGTCCCCGCCACCAGCCTCTGGGGCGAACTGGAATGGCGCCCGCGCGCGGGCATCAGCACCGCGCTGGAGGGCCTCTACCGCAGCAAGCTTTATGTGGAAGACAGCAACAGCGCCCGCCCGGCCCCCGGCTACGCCCTGCTCAACTGGCGCGCCCGCTTCGAGCAGAAGCTCGAGCGCCTGACCTTCAGCCAGACCCTGCGCCTGGACAACCTGCTGGACCGCCGCTACATCGGCTCGGTCATCGTCGGCGACGGCAACCAGCGCTACTACGAGCCCGGCCCGGCACGGGCCTGGTATGTCGCGGCGGGTGTGGAATATGCGTTCGATTGAAGGGTCCGCAATCCGTCGGGTTGCACCCGACCTACGTCCTCCTCCGTAGGAGCGAGCTCTGCTCGCGAACACCATGCCCCGTAGCCCGGACTTCAGCCTGGGGCGCTCCCCCTCGGCTACGGCTCAGGGCATAAGCGCGTGCTGATCCCGACTCCGCTTGGTGGAGGTAAAAAGCGACCTCCACCCTTGTATCTCGACTAACTACCCCTTCAGGGGTAATAGTTCCCGACTGATCATCGGGGGAGGGGCTGGAAGTCGTGTCCACCCTTAGGCCCTGAGCCTGCGACGTARAAAGCGACCTCCACCCTTGTATCTCGACTAACTACCCCTTCAGGGGTAATAGTTCCCGACTGATCATCGGGGGAGGGGCTGGAAGTCGTGTCCACCCTTAGGCCCTGAGCCTGCGACGTAGATAGTGCTCCGCCCCTCCACACTCAC